>JBDKUD010000152.1:0-14754 GCA_039679805.1 Syntrophomonas sp.
CGCCCGGTTGGATTCAACATACAGACTTGGTTTATTGATATCACTAATAAAATAAATATCGCATTCCTGTAAATTATCTCTCGTAAATTTAACTTCACTGCCGGGGTCTCCCATGGTAGGAAACATAGTGATTCCATCCAGATTTAACTCCCCTACGACTTTAACCGCCTGTTTATAAACGAAAATGTTTTGCAGGGTATAAATATCAGCACCAGTACCAATGACAACGGTTCTGGTAATAGTTATATCCTGAGCTCCCTGGGCAAATGAAGCACCGCCCTTGGCAACTAATTTTATCTGGTTATTATGGCCAACTATTGGTTTGGCATCTGCATCCACCGATCCTACCCGGATGGAATATTCAGTGTTGTCAGCAATGACATATAAATTATCCGGGCCGTTAACTACAATATCTTCATTAACTCCTACCTCCGGGGTTTCAATCGAGGTTATTTTAGGAGTATTTTCATTAATTCCGGTATACCTTACTTCACTGGAACTGCCTCCATCAGAAACTAAGGCTTGGGTAATGTCCCAGCTATTGTCGAGAACTGCCTGTACAATTTGGTTGCCATAGGATTCTAACGATTTTACGTTGGTGAAACCTTCGCCAATATCAACAAATAGCTTCTTATCCGTAAAGCTGCCTATTCTTTGATCATCAATGGTAATAACTTTAGAAGTTCTTACAAAGCTCTGGTAAATATTACGAATAGTGACTGTATCAGTATTAGCAGCCGAAGACATACCATCGGGTATTACACCTAATAGGATAAACACCATTGCAATTATTAAAGCCGAATATTTTAAAGCATTATTTTTACTCATTCAGTACTCTCCTCTTCATATATGAAAACCCGCCTTTAAAGGAGGACATTCCTATTCCTTTTTTATATCGTGTTTTAAGTATATTTTTTTTACCTAATTCGCTTAATTTCTCAAAAAAAATAGCCCTCAGTTAAACCGAGGACTGCTGCAATTATGGAATTATTGACTAACTACTACAAAAATACCGGGCTGAGTATTGTTAACCGCAACACTTTGATTAACATAGTCGGTTACAAATGGAACTTCATACCAGCTTCTCAGTCTTTCTTCATACCGTAATACTTTTAGATTATTCCCATCGCTCTGCCGGTAAGGTATTTTTAAATCAACCCCGTCTACCTTTAGGTTGTTCCCATCCGCCTCGATGAAATCTGATTTTATCCCCCGGCTATTCAGTTTTGCTTTTAAAGACTGGCTGAGGGATGCCGGGATACGTCCCAGCCTGATTTCTACTTCTTGTTCATCTTTATCATCTTCGCAACTAACATTGTATAAAATGATATCCGCCCAGCAGGATAGCGTTATAAGTTTGTCGATACTATCATGCCGGTCGGCATCGAACTTTATTTTTCTGACCAGAACATCTTTACTCATCAATTTATCCAGATCTAGTTCCACTTTGTTACGGTTGCTGTATTTTGCTTTAAGTTCCAGGGTATCCTCGCTGGTGCAGACTGTCGCAACGACCTCACCGACGCTGCTGTCTTTTACCCGCTGGCCTTCACCAGGTACATTCTCACCAGCGGCTACTACACTAAAAACGCCGTAAGCAGTAGTCTGGTGGTTTACATTATTCGCAACCGTAATGTTATATAGACCTGGAGTCAAGCGTTTTTTTGGTAAATATACACTTAAATACTGCTCTTCCCCATTACTATGCACCTCAACTTTGGCGGCAGCAACATCATTAAAGTAAACCTTTAATCCTGTACCACTGAACTGTTCGCCCTTCAACATGATAGGTTCCAAAGGATCATAGTTTTCGCCTACGCTTTGAACTGAAATTTTTCTATCATAAATTACCGGTATGGCCGTAGTGATTATACTCCAGCTTAAGGGATCATTAAATTCTTCGCTGGAATCATTTTTAACTACCCCCGCTGGGATAGTTACCCGGTAGCTGGTTTGTGATTTCATTTTGGCTATCGGTATATATAAATAAGCTACCCCTTTTACTCTATCCTTTCTTAACAGATAGGGATCAATTGCTGCTTGTCCTATAAAATTGGTATCCACCAAAGAAGTTTCATCACCTACAGCCGCAACCGAAGTTTTCTGCAAATCGTCCCGGCTGTTAAGCTCCAACTTTCCGTCAATATCTTCGAAAGTTATTTTTAGAAATTGGCGATTGGCAGTTACGGCATCCTGTATATCATGCAGCATAGTATTTTCATCATAGCACTCGGAACTGTCTGAAGAATCGGGATAATAGCTTAATACCCGAGGTCTTCCCTTTGGTAAGACCGTAAAGTACAACTTATTGGGAACGTATAGACTCCACTGGGTTAACCCCGTATTAATCGTAGTTGTAGTTTCATAATCAATAGTAGCCTTATATTCTCCAGTATTGTCTATACTAGCTAGCGTTTGGGCATTTTCCCCGCGGATTTTCAGTATAATTTCCTGGCTGTCAACATATTGCACATCATCATGATATAGTATTATTTGCGTTGATCCTCCTACTTGTTGTAACGTAACTTGCTTTATATCCGATCTAAAGTTTTGTCCATTCAATACCAGTTGTTGTTCAATTTCGAGTCCGCTTCCTGCACCCAGTACGGTGGTGGTTCCATTATCAAAATTTATAGTGATTGAATACTGTCCGGTATATTGCTCCCGGGCAAATTTAGCCGCATTATCTCCCCTGATTTTTACAGTTAACTCGGTAGAACTGTTTAATTCCAGGTCACCTTTGCTGATGATAATAGGTACTTCGTCAGCAGCCAAGCCTTGCGCCCGTCCCGAAACCGGGGTTAAGCGTACGTCTGTTATGTCTCCTCGTAAATTACCGCCTATTATTTTAAGATTCCAATAGGATTGCTTCCAAATTTCGGTTACTTTAGCGGTATTGTTATCTAATTGATATACATTTTCAGGATTAAGCGGATTTGCTGCAACCAGCAGGTTTAACTCCAGTTTCTCCATGCTATTGCCATCCCTGGTTTCCAGTACTCCGGCCGGAACGATTAAACGGTATTCTTTTCCGTAACCCAGGCCGGTTAGCGGGTACAGAAGGATACGGGTGCTGTTTGAATCCTGGCTATGATACAATTCAAACCGACTCGTTGTGACCTGCCTGCTTGCCGAATCAGGATTATACGTATCGGTCAGACTTATTTGTTTGAGACTGTCGTAATTTATCCGGCAGCTCTCTTGCGAGCCGCTGGAGGACAATACTTCATCCCGAATGCGGGGAATAACTTCTCCGTTAACATTTAGCACTATAGGCAAGACCGGCCCGTATACCGGCGTACCGCTCATAGAATATACATTTGGGGATAATTTTGTAACAGCACCACTCTGCGTAGTACTGATACTGGGGGGTTGCCAGGTGCCGCTCTTATTGGCACTGCCGGCACGAGTCCAGAAGTTTACATCCACATCGTCACTCAAGTTATACCCATGTTCATCTTGAATTACTTGCCGGTTTATGATTAATTTATATTTATTCAAACTTTGCAGTTTATTTTTAGAGGTTATCTTTAAGGTTTGCGAATCAATGATTTCTACCGTACCCACCGGAATCTCCTCTAAATAGGCCTGATCCTCCAAAATCGCAAAGTTGTTATTGATGCTGACGTAAGGGATATTACCTGGTACTATTCGGTCTTCCTGAGATTCATCCACTGAATTGTGATATAAATAGTAACTTTCGACTTGTTCGGTTTTCCCCTCATTAGTTTGCTGTTCTGTCCGGGGCATTTTATAAATCCGGGCAGCATCAAGGAGCGAAGTGTAGCTATGGCAATAATCGGCTTCTATCTTATTGGCAAACTTAATATAAATACTGCCGCCTGCATCCAGATTGGTAATTTTATCGCCCGCGTTGCGATGTTCCAGGAAACGTACGTCATCTGATCCGTTCCGGTCAGAAGAATAACTTACCGCCATCGGATTCGCACCCTCTCCGGTGGTAGTGAAAGATAATTGGATTTTAGGATTGTAAATATTATCATTTACTATTTGCAGCAAATCGGGTTCAATTTCTACCTGATAATAGGTATTTTTTAGCAGGGGTATATCTTGGCTATTCTGGTGATTATGAAGATTTATAGTAAGTACTTTACCATCCTCAGAAAGATTTAAATTCTGTATACTATCGAGATTCGACTTGATACCGTTGGCGGTTATAGTAATAAATTGAGTAATTGCATCTGAGGAAATATTTTCATTAAACTTAACCGGGTAGTTAAAGTTAAACTTAAGAACAGGTTCAACACTTACCCCGGTGCTATTGTTAATAGGATCGGTGCTGAACAAAATAGTACCCTGCGCCCGGGCACCTCCCGTACCCCATAGGACAAATCCAATCATTGCCAGCAACAGGCTGATTACTTTGATCTGTAATGACGTTCTCATTTTAGGCCCTCCATACAGCACGCAGCATTATGCTATTAATTATCGTTAGATTATCGGCAAATCTTTACTCGGGTGGTTTAATCCCATGGTCTGCAATTGGGCCGTAGATGATGTTATAATTTACAAATTAGCCTCGTAAACCTTTTTGATTTCTTCTTCCACTTCTTGGAGAGCCACTAATACCAAAGGGTCAAATAATGTTCCGGTAGCTTTTTTTATTACCTCAAAGGCCTGATAGTGATTTAATCTCTCTTCTTCGGAACACAGCCGGGTAAGCGCATCATAGAAATCAGCCACCGCAATTATTCGAGCCAGGAAAGGTATATCATTCTTCTCCCGGCCCTCCGGGTACCCGGTCCCATTATATCGTTCATGATGATAAAGGATAGCTTCCTTAATAGGGGTGAAGAAATCGCTATTCGGAAAAATATCTGCCCCCTGTACCGGATGTTGCTCAGCAAACCCGCCGTCTTCCTCAACTAAATCATTCTTATGATCTACCGGGATTACTAGTTTACCGATATCATGCAATATAGCACTGTATTCCAGCGTCTGAATTTCATTCTCGGGCAGGCCCAGTTTCTTCCCGGTTAGAACGGAAATAGCCGCCACCCTTTCCGCATGGCCTGAGAAGCCTTCTTCACGGGCCTCAACAGCACTGGCTATGGATTTCAAAGTTGTTGTGAACATCTCTTGTAAATCCTGCCGGTCAGCAATGTTAATCAGGCGGCGGGAAGCATACTGGCCGAGTATTTCCGCCATCTGTTGGTCATGCCGGCTAAATACTTCCTTCCCTTTTTTGTTGCCTAAGCACAGAACTCCTATCACGCGGTCACTATTTTTTAATGGTACTGCCAGTAAAGATTTAATCTTGCCATCTGCAAAAACGGGCTGTAAATCCAAATCAGCACTAGCATAATCGACAATCTGCGGTTGCGGATATTTTATTATCCAGTTATTAACCGCCGATAAAATCGCGGTATCTAATTCTAGTCCTTCAATCTCCGCGCTTTTACATAACAGTTCCCCTTCCTGGTCTGAACCAAGCAAACAGGCCCAGGCCCATTCTGCTCCAGTAAGATATCTCACCTTTCGTGTTATCTCTGTTATAATCTTTTCTGATGAGTTTTCATTATAAATTCTTTTACTTGTTTCCAGCAGTAAACGCAAATCCTCAATCTGTTCTATTCTTTTTTGATTAAGTGCCAGATAATAGGTAAATCCAACCCCGACCAATAATAAAATAATGGAAATCACCCACCCGGGCAAAAAATCACTAATAGCTAGAGATGCTATTAAGGCAGTTGATACCAATCCAATCATTACCTGCTGTTTGCTTGTCAAATCTCTTCACCTCCCCCATTATATAGGTCAGCATTCCTGGACAAATTCTATTCTTTCCCCGTCAGGGCCCAAAAAGAAAATTATTTTCTTCCGGCCAGCAAAGACTTCTCGAGGAGAATCGGATAAACAGTCAATCCCGAGGTCCTTTAATCGTACCACCGCAGCATTAATATCCTCGACCTCAATTGCAATATGATCAATTGGACCTGACCGGCGTGGTTTTTCTTCCTCACCCAAATGCTGTATTAATTCAATAACTTGATTCCCCAAATTAAGGTAAATAAATTTCATTTTTTCATCCTGATGCTGCCCAACCTTTTCGCATCCTAGAACTTGGGAATAAAATAAACTTGATTTTTCACAGTCTTTTACCGCCATTCCGATATGTGCCAGCTTGTACATAGTTTTAATCAACTCCTTCTTTTTTCCTGCTTGTTCTCTCAATTAATAGCTTTTTTCTGTGGAAAAAGTAGCAATTTATTCTGTTTATGAACTTGTTTACAGCCGGGGCATACTAAAAACATCATAAAAATATATTTAAGATGGGCGTGATAAATTGAAAAGAAAACAATTAATAAATGGATTTTTAATTTTATCAATGGTTGCTGGTTTTTTGTATATTCAAATTTATTCCCATGGTCCCAGCCAGCCAAAGACAGATACTAATGATGTGAACCAGATAACCCGTAGTAATACAACTAGTACCCGGCTTACTAACAATAACAAAATATACTATAAAAATAAGGCCGTAGTTTTGCTTTATCATGATATTGATAAAAGAGAATGTGGAGTAGCAATTAATAAAGCAAGATTCGTCAGCCACATGAATATGCTTCAACGTGAAGGGTTCAATATTGTATCACTTGATGATATTATTTCATTTATTAAAAAGAAAAAACCTCTCCCGCCTAATGCAGTAGCTATAACATTTGATGATGGATGTGCCAGCAACTGTACTATTGCCCATAAAATACTTAAAAGTAACGGCTGGCCCTATACGGTATTTGTTACCGTATCGGAAATAGGTAAAACCCGTCCTACTGGTTCTTTGCGACTTTCGGAAGCGCAGCTTAAACAGATGCGCAAAGACGGTGTTACGCTAGGCGGACATACTTTTAACGGTCATTTTTATATCTCGGACTATAGCGGCCAAAGACTTCCCTGGTTAACCGGCAGGCGTACGGGGGAAAGCATTAGCCAATATAATACCCGTGTTTTCCAGGACTTGTATAAATCAAGACTAGCCCTTAATAAAATAGCCGGAACCTCCACCCGGCATTTCGCTCCTCCGTATGGTATATACAACTCCTCTGTAGTCGTCCAGGCTCAAAAAGCCGGGTTTAATTATATCTGGAGTACCCAGCGTATACCCGTTGAAGCTGATTCTTCATTAACTAATTTAGGCCGCGTTAGTGTAGGCAGAAAAGGAACTACTGCCCGGAGCCTTAAAAGAATTATTTTGTTAACGGCTTATAAATAATATTATTTTGCTTGGTACGCCATAAGCTCTCGAAGCGTTACAAATTTGTACCCTTGTTTTTTATATCCTTGGATTACCAGTGGCAGCGCTTCTACCGTCCGCGTTCTATCCAATCTTCCATCATGGGCCAGGAAGATAGTTCCTGGCTTGGCTGCTTTTATAACCCGGTTAGCCATATCTTGTACTGTTTTTGATTTGTGATGTTCCAGCCCAATTGTCCAGAGTACAGTCGTATAACCATTTAACTCTGCTACATCCAGAGTAGTGTTTTTAAATAAGCGCTTAGGAGGACGAAAATAAACGGGTTTTTTGTGAGTAATTTTTCCAATAACCTTCTCTGCCCCGATAATTTGTTTTTCAGTATTTATGGCATCATCATTATTTAAATCGGGATGAGAATACGTATGGTTTTCAACCTCATGGCCTTCCGCCACTTCTTTTTTAAGAATATCGGGGTAAGCTTCACAATTTTCGCCCACTACAAAAAAGGTAGCTTTAATATTATTCTTTTTAAGAATATCGAGAATTTCCGGTGTAAACCGGGGGTCTGGTCCATCATCGAAGGTTAAGGCTACCAGTTTTTCTCTACCGGTATCAACATGGGTAATGACATTATGGCTAAAGCTGGAACTAACTGCAAAAGCAGTTTTCTCCAGTTCGGTTTTTTCTGTATTCCACCTATAAACAATTTCCGCAGTCCCCCAGATAACAATAGATGCCAGCAAAATAATCCCTATGGTTCGGAAGTATCTCATTTTTTGCATTGCTACTCATCCTCACTGCTTACTTAAGATTTTCGGGATTTAATCCGTTAAGTCCATTGAGGGTAAATAAACCATTCTTGCGAATCAAAACATCATCAAAATATATCTCGCCACCGCCGTGTTCCGGGGTTTGAATATATACCAGATCCCAGTGAATGGCTGAATTGTTTCCGTTGGAACACTCCTCATAGCAATTGCCGGGGGTAAAGTGAATGGAACCGGAAATCTTTTCGTCAAATAAAGTATCTTTTATGGGAGTGGTTATATAAGGGTTTACACCCAGGGCAAATTCACCAACATACCGGGCGCCTTCATCAGTATTAAAAATCTTGTTTATCCTGACGCTATCATTGGCAGTCGCCTTTACAATCTTGCCTTCTTTAAATTCCAGCCTTATGTTTTCATAGGTTACTCCCTGGTACACAGCCGGTGTATTATAACTAATATAACCATTAACTGAATCCTTCACCGGAGCCGTAAAAATTTCCCCATCCGGGATATTCCGCTTACCATCACACTTTCTGGCCGAGATACCCTGAATGGAAAAGGTCAAATCAGTTTCCGGTCCGGTAATTCTTACCTTATCGGTTCTATTCATTAACTCCACCAGTGGAGTCATAGCCAGCGACATCTTGTTGTAATCCAAATTACATACCTGGAAATAGTAATCTTCAAAAGCTTCGGTACTCATCCCCGCCAGCTGGGCCATAGAATCCGAGGGATATCTCAAAACCACCCATTTAGTATGGGGAACCCTGATATTCGAATGAACCTCGCCAAAGAAATATTTCTGGTACATCTCCATTTTATCTGCCGGTACATCAGATAGTTCAGCCGAATTACTTCCGGAACGGATACCTATATAGGCATTCATATCCTTCATCCGCATAGCTTCGTAACTTGCCGTCATTTTAATCTGTTCTTCACTGGCCCGCATTAGTATGGCTCTATCCACTCCCCGGTCCTTAATAGTTACAAAAGCCATTCCCCCGGCCCGGTAAACTTCATTAACCAGTTCCCGGACCAAAGGTAATTCCAACCCTATAGTCTCAATTAGTACTTTCTCACCCGGTTGCACTGCACACGAATAATTAATAAGATTTTCTGCCAACCGCCTAATTCTTTTGTCAACCATAATATTCCTCCTGCACAGATTTATTTTATTATACTCTTCACTTATTGATGGAAGTAAAAAAATCCACCTGCAGTATATAATCTATACTACCTGGTGGAATGGTATTCATTACAATATACTACTAACAAAGAGTTCTTTAAGTGGAATTTTGTTCATCTAACGTTAAAAAAAGCGCCGTTCTCCATGAAGAGGCGATAGTCCAAGAGGTAATTAGCTATCGGCTAAACCAGCTCGGGCTCGAACTCTCTTAATGGCCTGTTCAGCCGCTTGTTGAATTTCTATTTCATTAATAGTAGTCAGCCTGCCATTTTCGTAAACAATCTGCCCATCGACCATAGTAAATACCACATCAGCAGCATGGGCCTGGTACACCAGTTGGCTGTAGATGTTGCTGCCTTCATAAGGTGAGCAGTGTATTTTATTCAAATCCAGGAGAACTATATCCGCCTTTTTCCCCACTTCCAGGGAGCCAATATCTTTCTCTAGCCCCATCGCCCGAGCTCCGCCCCGGGTAGCCATATAAAAGACCTGATAAGCTGGTAAAGCCGTAGGTCCGTGAAGTGGTTTCTGTATTAAAGATGCCAGGCGCATCTCCATGAAGGGGTCCAGATTATTGTTGCAGGGAGCACCATCTGCACCCAGGGAAACATTAATTCCTGATTTAAGCATGTCGGTAATCGGAGCAATTCCTGAACCCAGTTTTAGATTGCTGGAAGGGCAATGTACTACATTGGTTCCAGTTTGGGCCAGTATGCGCATTTCTTCATCGTCCAGCCAGATACAATGGGCCAGAATAAGATTTTCCCCGGTAAGGCCCAGCCGGTCCAGATAAACCACATTACGCATCTGGCGTTCTTTTTCCACTAATGCAATCTCACCCTGGTTTTCGGCAGCATGAGTATGTACCTTGACCCGGTATTGTTCAGCCAGATTGCGAACTTCCCGCAACAGTCTCGGCGTGCAGGAAATCACAAAGCGCGGCGAAAATGCATAGTGCAATCGTCCGTTTCCGGCTTGATGCCATTTTTCCAGAAGATCGACGCTTTCCTGCAGAGATTTCCCGGTATCCTCCATTAGAGTTGGCGGTACTCCCTCGCCCCAATCCATCATCACCTTACCGCTTATAGCCCGGATACCAGTTTCCACAATAGCTTGCAAGGCCGATCCCGTATAATTAACCGTTTCCATATCTACAATCGAAGTAGTTCCACCCCGAAAAAGTTCACCAATCCCCAGACAGGCGGAAATATAAATTGAGTCAGCGTCATGCGCGCCTTCCAATGGCCATATACGTTTTCTTAGCCAGTCCAGCAATTCCAGGTCGTCAGCCTGACCGCGAAAAAGGGTCTGGCACAGATGAACATGAGGTTGAATTAACCCCGGAATCATCACCTTACCGGTAGCATCAATTATCTGCTCCACTGCTCCCAGATCTGACCCGATAGCTCGAATAGCAGTATCTTCTACCAGTAGGTCGCTATTTATAACTTCTTTTTCCGGATTCATGGTAACCAGCAAGGCATTCTTAAATAATATTCGGGGCATTACCCTCACCTCCGGAAAAATTAGTTACCTGTTTTTCTTGACTATGATGTCCCCCACCTGACAATTTAAATCCTTAGCAATAACCGGACATTTCGCTTTAAGCAGGAAGAATATATCTTTGTCAGTTACTTCACTGAGTGTTTCATAATTGCCCTGTCCTTTGGAAATAACCAGATCCGCTGCCTCATACTCCCTCATAAATTCGGGGGAACACATCTTTATAATAGTACCGGGTGCACCATTACCATTATCTATAACCGTCACCAGTTCAGGCATTCCAACTGATACGGCATCTTCCCTGGTGACATCATTAAGAACCGGTTCGCCTTTTACTACATATGTTATTTTCTCCGGGGATATTTGTTTTATTAAAAGTTTGTCAAAAACAATTTCTCCCGAATTGTCTCCCAGATACAAAATCTTGCCGGCTTGCCCGACCGCTTGTTTCAATTCATCACTAGTATTAAACAAAATCGGGCGTTCCAGGGATTCTTTAATCGACTCTCTAACCTGTTCTTCTTCAATCGAAATACTAATTGAGCAATCTATTACATTTCCGGCAATGGCAATACGCATTGCTGTTTCAAAAGGATTATCTGATTCCTCTATTATATTCACCAAACCGTCATATATACTTAAGGCGGCGTTATTAAACTTATCTTTTAGCACGCGATAGGGATCAAAGCAGTTGGTCATATCTTTAATACGTCTATGAATTATTTGGAACATATATGGTGCTGTCTCATCAAAATCAATCGAAGCAGCAGTTTCTGACAGTACCATACGCATAACCTGCTCATGTATCGCTGAATCGTCAGTAACTAAACGGACGGCTTCCAAAGCCTGTCTTATCATACAGGGAACACAATCATAATAGGCTTTCACTGTTAGTTCTCCTTTTTCGAATTATCCTTAGAAAAGGCATAAAAAAACCGTAGGGCGGTGAGGTATATCCAGTGCAGCGACGTTGGCGGAGGTGTTAATTAATGCTTTAATAGACGCAGACTAATATGACCTGCGCATACTCTGAAAATTAAACACTGACTCGCTGCGCTCGTACACAGATTGGGGAAGAATGACACTGATTATTTAATATTCGTACGAGAAAGTATGTCTAATTCCTATATAATAAAAAAATATCTGTGTCCTTCTGTGTTGAATCGGTTAATAATATTCTGCGAAAGTCATAAAAGTCTGCGTGCGACGCAGTCGCCAGTGTCTATTAGATTCCTACCCCTTTTGAATCTTGGCCCAGGTATCCCGTAATGAAACAATACGATTAAAAATCAGGTTGCCGGCAGCAGAATCATTGTCAACGCAAAAATACCCCTGCCGCAAAAACTGATAGTGACTGCCTGGTTCTACCTCGGCTAATGCTGGTTCCACCATACAGGAAGTCAGTTTCTCCAGCGAATTTTGATTGAGGTTAGCTTTATAATCAGAACCTTCTTCCTCATCATCCGGATTTTCGGTTAAAAAAAGATGATCATACAAACGCACTTCGGCCTTTACCGCCTGAGCAGCTGAAACCCAGTGGGAAGTGCCCTTTATTTTACGACCCGCAGTGGCCCCACCTGTTTTGGAATCCGGATCATAACTGCAGTGCAGTTCAATAACTTCTCCGGTCTGTTCATCTTTAATAACCTGTTCGCATTTTATAATATAAGCATGCTTAAGCCTTATTTCTTTACCGGGAGAAAGTCTAAAGAATTTCTTGGGGGGCTCTTCCATAAAATCTTCTTGCTCAATATATATTTCCCGGGAAAACGGTATTTTTCTCCATCCTGCCTCTGGATCCTCGGGATTATTCTCAGCATCCAGCCACTCCACCTGGTCAAGCGGGTAATTATCCAGAACAACTTTTAAGGGGCGTAACACCGCCATAACCCGGGGGGCGTGCACATTCAAATCTTCCCGAATACAATGCTCCAGCAAAGCAATGTCAACTACGCTGTCCCGTTTAGCTACTCCGATACGATCACAAAAATCACGGATAGATTCGGGGGTATAACCACGCCTGCGCAGTCCTGATATGGTAGGCATACGCGGATCATCCCATCCATCTACATAGCCCTGTTCCACCAATTCTCTTAGTTTGCGCTTGCTCATAACCGTATAATTAAGATTTAGCCGGGCAAATTCAATTTGCTGCGGACGGCTATCAGCCTCTGCGGAATAATCAACATTGTCCAGTACCCAATCATACAAAGGGCGATGGTCGGCAAACTCCAATGTACAAACTGAATGGGTTATGTTCTCCATTGCATCGGAGAGCGGATGGGCATAATCATACATAGGATAAAGGCACCATTTATCGCCGGTGCGATGGTGGGTAGCCCGCAGAATACGATAGATTACCGGGTCACGCCTATTCATGTTGGGAGAGGCCATATCAATCTTGGCCCTAAGTACCCGTGAACCATCCGGAAATTCGCCGGCCCTCATCCGCTCAAACAGGTCCAGGTTCTCTTCCACGGAACGGTTGCGATAGGGGCTCTCCTTACCTGGTTCAGTTAAGGTGCCGCGGTAATCCTTGATTTCTTGAGCACTAAGGTCACAAACATAAGCCTTGCCGTTTTTAATTAACTGAACTGCGTATTTATACAGATTCTCAAAATAATGGGAAGCATAAAACATACGGTCATCCCAATCAAAGCCGAGCCACCTGACGTCTTCCTGTATGGACTCTACATATTCAACTTCCTCTTTACTGGGATTAGTATCATCAAAACGCAAATTACACAACCCCTGGTTAGCAGCAGCCAGGCCAAAATTAAGACAAATGGATTTGGCATGCCCTATATGCAGGTAACCGTTGGGTTCAGGCGGAAAACGAGTATGTACCTGGCCCTGGTTCTTCCCCTGTTTCAGGTCTTCAGTAATGATATCCTGCACAAAATTATTGGGACGCAAATTCTCACTGGGGTTTATTGATTCTATTCCGTCTTCACTGGTCTGCCTGGTATCCGGCGTTGTCATAGTTGTCATTTCCTCCTTTAAGTAGCTTGCTGCACGCAACTAGTACCATTTATTATCTCTATATTATAACCCTTTCCACTAGCATTTCCGCAAGTCAAGTCTATCGGAAAGTCAGCGTTTAATCTCTATTCCACCCATTATACAGGTACAGTTCAACTGAAGGGTTTTAGATGTACTCTGAGAATCACCTATTTGGATGCTGGTATTGCCAATTATCCCTCCCGATCCTTTCCCCAGTATATCTATTCCTCCCAGGATTGAGGTTCCTTTACAGGTTATCATTACGTCCTCCGGCACAATAAGTGTAATACCTCCCATTATTGAGGTTAGAACCAGCGATACTTGGCTTTCACTAAAACTGGCTTTACGAATATCCAGTTCAACCCCGCCCATAATAGCGGTATATTCTCCGCTCTTAAGCTCCCAACCTTCGTTGTTTTTCTCTAATGAACCCATGATAGCCATGTGTCCGGAACTATAATGCTGATTTTTGTCTAATAAACTAATACCGATCAAAATAATGACAACCGGCCAAAACCCCCGCCAGAAATAATTCATATCAAAATTAAATAACCCGGCATTACGACCTAAAAAAACTGCCCCCAGACAGATTAGGATACCACCAGTTACCATACCTGACATACCATGCCGGTTTATAATAAAATTAATCCCCACTACGGCTAGCAAAATCGGCCATAACAGGTTAATCAAGTAGCCAAGACTAACCCGGGTAACTCCAAAATTATTTAACAATACTACTATGCCTATGGCAATGATGCCTATTCCCATTAAATAACGTCCATTCGATCTGGGCACTTAAATCCGCCTCCTTGTTTAATATAATATCTCCATTATAAATCAGTCTAACCACAGCATAAATATATCTGTAAAGCATTATCACATAGTATTGCCCCCAAGAATATATTCAGAGTAGAATGAAAATATAATTAAATAATCTTACTGGATAATGGAGGTGTCCAATTGAAGCATTTGCACAGAAGTAATAAAAATAAAATGATTGCCGGAGTCGCCGGAGGACTCGCAGAATATGCCGATGTTGATGTAACATTGGTTAGGTTGATCTGGGTATTATCGTTCTT
>JBDKUD010000411.1:0-4328 GCA_039679805.1 Syntrophomonas sp.
GTAAGCTATCAGATGAATCAAAACAAACGGTAAATACCATAAGAGAATTTACTTTACGTATAGAGGAGTCCGTGGGTAATACCTTGAAAACTTCTGAAGGGACACTCAGAACTGCAGAACAGCAAGCCGCGGTTATACAAGAAATTAACGCCAGTATAGGAGAAATAACAGATTTAGCAGAGGAATTAACTAAACTGGCTGACGAATTATAAAAATAGCATGAATTATCAATTATGTAACCGAAGTGTCATAATCACGTCGCAGTTAACTAATAAAATAAGACACAATTCGACACTGAATGTACAATAACTTTCCTTTAGCCGAAAAATAAATTTTAAATAGAAAAGAGTTTGCCTATTATAGGCAGGCTCTTTTCCATTTATAATAACGATTACGAAATAAATCTACCCATTAAGCTACGCTAGAAATCTTCGTAATATTTTTACCGCCAACGTTGGACCACATTTACCAGTTCCATTATTACCGGCACTTCTATTAAAGGACCTACAACTGCAGCAAATGCCTGACTTGAATGGATACCGAATACAATAAACATATATTGACTCTTTAATGAGAACATTACCACTATCGTCATAACAGGGCGTCTATTTTAATATGTTGATTCAACTAATTTATCTCAGATGATGCTTTGAATAAACGGATAATATTTCATAACTTAATTAATTTATTCCTACAAGAACGGGTTGGTGAAAGCCAACCTCTTCCTTGTGCATTACATAACAAAAAAATTGGTATAGAACTTGCAATAGTATAAAACCAAGGCGATATGGGAAACCCGAATTATTTGGTGAGGTAAGGTGTTATCACCAGAGAATAAAACTGGGGAAAGAGCAGCAAAATAACTGCATATTATGGGCATAAATACCAACCACCAGCTAAATGCGAATTTTTTATTAAAAAATTTTAATAGAATAGTTTTGAGACAGTAATGTAACAAATAGAGCGAACATTGTAACAGCCATATGACACTTATGGGGTTTTACAAAAAAAGGCAGAATTAAATAATTTGTTAATAAAGGCCGAATTATAAGGGTTGGCACCACTGCTTACAAGAATTAATTTTTAGTCCAGAAGTTGGCACGTTAATTGCTTCAATAAAAAAAGAGATAACAAAGAATAGGTTTTCGCTTTGAATGAGATTCTAATGAAAGGAGGCAAATAAAATGGCACTTAAAAGGTTTATTGTTGAGTTTGGAACCGGCGCTGACTTGCACGGTGGTGATGTTACCAAAGCAGCCCAAAAAGCTATAAAAGATGCCGTTTCACATAGCTGTTTAGCTGGCCTGATCGACATTCACGGTATTTCCGATCCCAATCAAATGCATATTGAACTTAAAGTAGCCTGCCCCTACCCGGAAAGAATTAACCGGGAATTAGTAACCAAAGCAGTTCCATTTGGATCAGTAGATTTAGAAGTAGTATCTGGAGGTTTATCAGTTAAAGGGTTATATCTGCCTCAACTCGGAGAAGGGGATTCAATTGTTGTGGTGATAGCGGCCCTTACTGTTTATATTGATGTGGAATAGTAAATCTGTTGGTCAATTAGTAGTGCCCCTTTTCAATCATAAAGGTTATGGTAGCCCCAAAATAAAGGCATCTACGTTCGGGGGTTGGCCAAAAACCGGTCCCTGAAGGTTTGCATAATAAACTACCCCAAATAAGAAAAGGAGGGAACTTTGAATGGATCTCAAAAAAGAACAATTACTCTCAATGTACAAGAACATGGTAACCATCAGAGCCTTCGAGAGCAAAGCAGTTGAACTGTTTGCAGCTGGCAATCTACCCGGTTTCGTTCACCTGTATCTTGGTGAAGAAGCCATTGCAACTGGTGTATGTGCCAACCTTACTGACAAGGACTATATCTGCAGTACTCACCGCGGACATGGACACCTAATCAGCAAAGGCGGTAAAGTTGACAAGATGATGGCCGAATTATTCGGCAGAACTACCGGCTATTGCAAAGGTAAAGGCGGATCAATGCATATTGCTGATGTAAACATTGGTATTCTCGGAGCCAATGGTATCGTTGGTGCTGGTATGCCGATCGCAACCGGTGCAGCATTTGCTTGCAAATACAGAAAAACTAATAACGTTGCAGTTGCCTTCTTCGGTGATGGCGCTTCTGACCGGGCGACTTTCCACGAATCACTTAACATGGCTTCCGTTTGGAAGTTACCAGTAGTATTCGTATGTGAGAACAATGGCTGGGCTATTTCCAATCCGCAAAAGAATCATCAAAATATTAATGATGTTTCCGATCGCGCTACTGCTTATGCTATTCCTGGCGTATCCGTAGATGGAAATGACCCTATTGCTGTTTACGAAGCTGCCAATGCTGCAGTCGAGCGTGCCAGAAGAGGCGACGGCCCGACTCTGATTGAATGCAAGACCTGGAGACATCGCGGACATTTCGAGGGCGACCCCGGTGCTTACAAAGATCCTAAAGACCAAGAAGAATGGCTGAAGAAGGATCCTATCCCCAGAATGGCAAAAAAACTCCTGAGTCTTAAATTTGCATCCCAGGCTGATCTTGATAAAATCCAAGCTGATGTTGATGCTGAGATCGCAGCTGCTATTAAATTTGCAGATGAGAGCCCAATCCCTACCGTCGATGATATCCTGACGGACGTATTCGCGGACTAATTAAAAGAGAGAAGGAGTGAAAAAGATGACAACAATGACTTATGCTGAAGCCCTTAGAGACGGTATGCGCGTAGAAATGAAACGGGACCCTAATGTATATTTACAGGGCGAAGACGTAGGAGCATTCGGCGGATGTTTCGGACAAACCATAGGCTTATTTGATGAATTCGGAGCTGATCGGGTTTTAAATACACCTATCAGTGAAGCTGCTATCATTGGTAGTGCAGTTGGTGCTGCTGCTGCCGGACTGAGACCTATTGCTGAAATTATGTTTGTTGACTTCATGGGTTGCTGCATGGATGAACTTTTCAACCAGGCTGCCAAATTGAGATATATGAATGGCGGAAAATGCCAAATACCTATGGTTCTGCGTACACCTTGCGGCGCTGGTTTTTCCGCTGCTGCACAGCATTCACAATGTGTTGAGTCCTGGTTTACCCATATCCCTGGTGTAAAAACTGTTATGCCGGGAACTCCTGCAGATGCCAAAGGCTTAATGGTTTCTGCCATCAGAGATAACAACCCGGTTGTATATATTGAACACAAACAATTACTGGGCCTTTCCGGTGAAGTTCCCGAAGGCGAATACACAGTACCCATCGGCAAAGCTAATATTGCCAGAAAAGGTTCTGACGTAACTATCGTTGCATGGTCATGGATGTTCCAAAAAGCCATGGCTGCTGCTGAAGAATTAGCCAAAAAAGGTATCAACGCTGAAGTTATAGATCCTCGGACTCTGGTTCCCCTGGATAAAGATGCTATTCTGAATTCAGTTGGCAAAACCGGAAAATTGGTAGTTGTTCATGAAGAAGTATTAACCAGCGGATTCGGCGGAGAAATCGCTGCTATCGTTGCTGATGAAGCTTTTGATTCATTGAAGGCTCCTATTAAGAGAGTATGCCCCCCTGATACTCCGATTCCGTTTGCACCGGTTCTGGAATTCGCATGGATACCGGATGAAGCCAAAATCATCAAGGCGGTTGAATCAATATTCTAATCTAAAAGCTTTTTGTGGGCAGGTTTTAATCCTGTCCACAAAAAGATAATTTACCCGCGGAGGGAGAACTTAGCATGACTACTGTAGGAATAATAGCCAATCCAGCCTCCGGGAAAGATATTAGACGGCTGGTGGCCTATGGTATTACGTTTGATAATTTGGAAAAGGTGAATATCGTTCGCCGGGCCCTCTTGGGACTGGCTGCCACCGGAGTGGACCGGGTACTGTACATGCCTGAATATTACGGAATTGTTCCCCGGGCAGTCGATGGTTTATCAGTGCTGCATAAACTGCCTATAAAAATTGAAGATCTTGATATGGAAATAACCAGAATGCAGGAAGATTCTGAAACAGCAGCCCGCATGATGCAAGAACAAGGCGTAAGCTGCATAATTACACTGGGCGGCGATGGAACTAACCGTATGGTAGCTAAAGGCTGCGGCAAAGTTCCGTTGGTTCCTATATCGACCGGAACGAACAATGTTTTTCCGGAAATGGTTGAGGGGACTATTGCCGGACTTGCTGCTGGAGTAGTTGCTCAAGGATTTGTGCAAGATTTCCCCGGGATTTATACCAGCAAAAGACTGGTTATATATAAGAATGGCGTAGAGGTTGATCATGCTCTGGTTGATGCGGTAGTTCTTGCCGACGCTTTTATTGGTTCGCG
>JBDKUD010000238.1:0-3777 GCA_039679805.1 Syntrophomonas sp.
CAACCTTAAAGGCATTTCCATACCCGCAGGTGTTCGGATAGTTCCATAAGCAACCAGAATTTCCTTGCCTTTGTCATCTTTCACCAAGCCGTACCCGGTTGTTGCCGTGCCCGGGTCTATTCCTAAAGCCAGCATACAAAACCTGCCCTCTACCAAATCATTACCCCTATATTACTGCAAAATCATATTTCCCGCCAGATGAAACAGTGAGGAGTGAGGAGTGAGGGGTAAGGAGATTCATCTAAGGCATTAATTGACGTTATTACTAATTGAACATTGCGTAGATCAAAAATAGGAACGGCTTCTCTCCGTTCCTATTTTACGCCTTACTCCTCACCCCTTACCCCTTACTGTTTATAAATACTCGTCCAAATTTTCCAGGGCGTCGTTTAAGGCTTGCTGATTATCGAATTCGTACTTGCCGTCAAGAATCATTTTTTTTGTGTCTTGGGGCAGGGAATTCATTTTTATATTCGTTACCCGTAGTAAGTGGTCATTTTTCCCATCGGGGCCCATATAAATCGCTACCATGCCCTTAAAATCTTTTAATCGGCACTTCCCTTTATCACGGGAACACCAATCATCAATTGTTTCATGTATTATCAGTGCTTCTTTATATAGCGTAATCTTAAAGCCATTTTCTGCTGTATACTGTTTTTTTACTTCTTTTACTGTCTTACCGATTAAGTCATTTTTATTGTTAAACTCGGAAATTACTAAATGACCACAACGAGTATACTCTTTTTCAAAGACTATCTGGGTATCTTCATTTATTAAATCAGATTCTTCTTTAACATTAGCCACCGGTTTTTGTTGAATATTCTTTAAACTGAAATACTGATAAGTGTTGGATAGGGCATAACCAACTCCAAAACTCACTACCAGCATGACAATAATTAATAGACCCATTCTCCGGTTATCCATAAATATCACCTCTACCAGAAGTTTTTCCATTTTTTATCATTATATACTAATAACGTCAGTCAATGTCAATTCGGCAGAATCTAAATATTTAAGTACCTGCAAGATTGGTTTAGACTTTTTAATAAATAAATACAAAAAAGGGGCCCAACTTAAGGCCCCTTTTCGTTATCAAATTAGTTTGGAATATATTAGGATAACTTATCCACTATTTCATCAGGTATGGAACAATTAACATAAACATTCTGGACATCATCATGATCTTCCAGTACATCAATTAGCTTCATTACCCGTCGCGCCATGTCTTCATCGTTGATTTCCACAGTATTCTGAGGCAGCATGACAATATCGGCATCCTCTATATTAAAGCCCTCTTTTTCAAGAGCTTCTTTAACTTCCATAAATGATTCCGGTGAGGTTATAATCTCCAGAATCTCATCATCTTCGCGAACATCATCTGCCCCTAGTTCAAGAGCTTTTAACATGAAGTCATCTTTATCCATGGTCAAGTTTTCAGCGTTTATACTTAATACTCCGGAACGTGCAAACATCCATGCTACACATCCACTTTCCCCCAGGTTACCATGATATTTAGAAAATAGATGTCTTATGTCAGCTGCCGTACGGTTGCGGTTGTCGGTAGCAATGTCCAACATAACTGCGACACCACCTGGTCCATAGCCCTCATAAATAAGTTCTTCAATAGCTTCACTGTCTAATTCACCAGTACCTTTTTTGATAGCCCGGGTAATGTTTTCATTAGGCATATTAATAGCTTTGGCCTTTTGAATAACCAGCTTTAATTTTGAATTTCCTTCCGGATCTCCTCCACCCTGACGGGCAGCAATAATTAATTCTTTGGCAATTCTAGTAAATTCTTTACCTCTTTTGTCATCTGAACGGGCTTTTTGATGTTTGATATTAGCCCATTTGGAATGTCCAGACATGTGTATTCCTCCTTATCAATGTTTTTTACCAAATACCAGGGAAAATTCTTTTGGTTCGCAACATATAATCACGATAATCATCTCCGAAATGATTTACAAGAAACTCTTCTTCAACTCTTATCCGGTAAATAAGTGCCGGTATAGTTGTTAATATTATTATAAGCAATGCCCCCCATGAATTAAAAACTATAGGAAAGGCAATAAAGTTAACCAGAGAACCCAAATACAACGGATGCCTGATTTTTTTATAAGCCCCTTCAGTAACCAGACGATGGTTCTCATAAACCGAAACCCTCGGGTTAAAGTATTTACCAATAGATTTAAACCCCCACCAGCGAATCCAACAGGATATGAGAAACAAGAACAATCCAAAATATACAACAAAGGGTTCCAGATTATAAATCCTGGTAAAATGCCATTCAACAAAGTCAATTATTCCATAGAAAAGGGCAATCATGTAAGAAAACTGTAAATAAATATATGATTTTCTATCATCATCTTCAATCACATATTCATCCGGGTCCTGATAAATCCAAGCTTCAGTTATAACCGACCATAATAAATATACCACAAAAAAAGTCAGAATGACTTTACAGTCGAACTTTGGAAGTTGTTGCCAGGCAAGATAGCCAATGTAGATAAATACACCCAGAGCTATTATCATGCGAATAAGTACATTGCGCTGTCGTGAATTCAAACTTATACCTCCAGAATAGTAATTGTTTTTCTTATAAATTGCAAACATGAATGTTACATCAGAATGCTAATCTCCATCTCGGGGTATTCTGGCAACCGGAACCAATCTCCTTTTGTGTTCACTCTTCTTTATCATGTTTTCAATATGTTTAATAATGTCCGGCTCGGCTTGCCCGGTAGTTATATACTCATCAAGTTGGTCATAAGTAATACCCATTTCGCCCTCATCAGTCTGGCCTTCCCATAGGCCGCCGGAAGGAGCCTTATTAATAATTCTTGCAGGTATTTGCAGATACCGGGCCAGTTCATATATTTCTTTTTTTACTAGGTCACCAATAATCTGCAGGTCAACCCCGGTATCTCCATATTTAGTGGCATAACCAACTATTATTTCACTTTTATTACTGGTACCTAGGACCAGGTATTCCCTGCCTTGGGCGGAATAATATAAGGTCAACATTCTGAGACGTGGTTTAATATTGGCCCTTAAAAGCTTTCCCTTCGGGCCTTCATGCTTGATGTAAGAACCCAGTTGAGCTGAAAGGAGGTTAAAAGCATTATCCAAGTCAACAATCCGATAAGGAATATTAAACTCTTCTACAAATGCCTGGCCGTGAAGTAAATCATCCAGATTACTTTCACAGGGCATTAATAAAGCCATACAATTATCTGGAAATGCTCTTTTGGCAATTGCAGCAGCAACAGCCGAATCAACACCGCCGCTGACACCCAAGACTACTCCCGAAGCTCCTGCTGCCTTAACCTGTTCCCTAAGCCAATTCACTAGATATTCAACCACAGCCTCAGCTTTCATGGTCTGAAACTCCTCCTTTTAATCAAACAATTCAGTAGACAGATACTTCTCTGCCCCATCGGGTGCAATTACCATAATTTTTTTATCTCTATCCATTTCTTTTGCCAGCATCAGAGCTGCGAAAATGGCTGCACCCGAAGAAATTCCAACCAATACTGCCTCTTTACGAGCAACTTGTTTGCACATTTCCAAGGCGTCTTGATCTTTAACTGCTATAATTCTATCAATGACTTGTATATTCAACACCTGAGGAATAAATCCTGCCCCAATCCCCTGCAATTTATGTGGGCCTGGTTTGTTCCCGCTTAAAACCGCCGACCCGGCAGGTTCAACCCCAATAATTTGTATTTCCGGCATCTGGCTTTTTATTCCCGCCGCAACACCTGTAATGGTCCCGCC
>JBDKUD010000408.1:0-2421 GCA_039679805.1 Syntrophomonas sp.
CTGGAAGGATATTTTAAAGGTGGACTTGTTGACTATTTGGGGTATGCACCCGATGGAGATTTTTTAGGAAATGATACAAGTCAACCTGAATTTAAGTTTTTAAAAGACAAGGGTATTCAGATTGTTCCTTATAATAAAAGTTCTTTAAAACCATTAGATGAATATGGTAAGTCCATAGAAGTAACAGAAGAAAAGTATAAGCAGTTCTTAAAGAAAAGAGAGCAATATGTAAAAGAGGATATAACCAAACTAATAAACGGGGAAGGTACTATTGAAAATGAAAAAGATGAACCAGAGCCACTTCCAAAAAGTAAAGTAAAAGATGTAACCCCTGATGAGTTAAAATCATGGATTATGAGAAAAACAAACCAAGCCAACGCTAAGGCTATGGAAGATGTATTTAATGGTACACAAGCACCAAAATCAAACGACAAAAGAAAGGTAGATACAGAGTAAGGTAATGCTCCTAAAGATTCAGGTAAAAGAAAGATAGAATAGAGAGAAAAATAATTAATAAAATCACACAAATATTTCTAAAATTGGAATATATTTGACAAACCGCTAACTAATGGCACTTTCACCAAATTTTACTTGCGCACAAAACGTATTATACCCCAATATAATTATTGCTGCCGATACATCAACAGGGTCGGACGGTGCTATTTCTCAAAGACGTATTTATTGCCAAGATAGAGAAGGTAATTATTTGGTGCCTTCTGGAACTACAACTACATATACACAATGGGCTTACGTTGATTCATCAATAAGTTTGAATATTCTTACACAAGATATGGCTTTATCTATACGGGTGGATTGGCTTAATAGTTCAAATGTTGTACTATATACACTTACACAACAGTTTTGTTTCCCCCTTTATAATCAACAATTTCTTTATGAATTAGTGCAGTTGCAAGGTTTAACCCCTTCTATACCGCAAGACACAAATTACGATGCTAATTTAGCAATCCTTTGGACTTCTGTAAGGGGTGCCATCAATGCCGTGGAAGTAGGTGATGATATTTCAGCGAGTCAGGCTTCGCTGGATAGAGGTACATTTTTAAGATTAAATCAAAATCTTTACTTCTGATGAGTGCTTTATTAACAATACCGCAAACTATAACTACTGGTGACGGTACTACCTACCTTATGGGTAATGATGAAGCCAATGGAGCGTTATTTGGTCAACGCTTAGTAAAGAAAACTTCACCTACAATGATAGCAATAATAACAGACGCTATAAGGTGGACTTACGATACAGACCCAACGAATGACACATTAAGAGGTACAGCAAATTATTTAATTTGGCTATGTGGTGCATACGGTTTACAGGCGAGAGCGTTATCAGGTGGAGGTACAGTTACACCAATAAATCCGGGAGGTTTGATGCCAGCAAAAATAGAGTTCTACGTTAATGATACTGATTCTTATATTTTAGATGGTGGAGATACATTTACTCTCCCTGTGGCGTGGACAGGGTTTGATTTACTTGTATTCAGAAATGGTAATGAGCAAACGGTATTAACAGACGGCACAGACAGTTCCTATACATGGAACCCCATAACCCGAATTTTCACTTGCACTCCTGCCGCATCAACAGGGGATAAATTTTCAATAGCACCTAATTAATGAAAAAATTATTCACAATACTTGCTGTCTTTTTTGCTTTTGTGGCAAATTCTCAAACGCCTTATCTTACACCATACACAGTTGTGGGGGGCGGTCAAAATGCAGGTTCAAAAGTTAAAGGTGGGTTGTTTGTAGATTCAACCAGTGTTCAGCCAAGATACAGAGATACTCTCTCGGCAAATAGGTCACGCACAAGATTATATCCCGGAAGTAGAATAACGGTAGGCAATGTAGAATATTACAGGTCACAAGATACAAGCAGATGGATTTTAGGAGGCACTTTGCCTTGTCCTGAAACAGGATTGATCTCAGGGAGTGCTACATGGACAGGGGATACACTTGCATTTGATGTTACTAATACACAATATATAATTAATTGTAATTATTATGGAACATTAGCTACTACAATTATTCTTGCTAATGCAGACCCAACAAATCCCAGAATCGACTTGATTATTGTAGATACCAATGAAGTTGTATCAATAATACAAGGAACTCCAAGTGCGAACCCAATTAAACCAACGCCTAATGCGTTATCGCAACTCGAATTGACCTTTGTTTATGTTCCAGCAGGTTCAGTAACTCCACCGCAAGTAGCTACTATTATTTATAATGAAAATATAGAATGGGCGACAGCAAGTAATATATCAGGAATAAACTTCGCATACCCAACAAACCCTTATGATGGAACAGTATCTACTTTAGTACCTTTAATGACTGCACCTTTTGATTTTCTTTCTTATCAAAATGGAAGTGTACTAAACATAAATAATTACCAATACCTTAAATTATATC
>JBDKUD010000415.1:0-4412 GCA_039679805.1 Syntrophomonas sp.
GATATAATTTAAGGTATTGGTAATTATTTATGTTTAGTACACTTCCATTTTGATAAGAAAGAAAATCAAAAGGTGCAGTCATTAAAGGTACTAAAGTAGATACTGTTCCATCATAAGGGTTTGTTGGATATGCAAAGTTTATTCCTGAAATATTACTTGCTGTTGCCCATTCGATGTTTTCATTATAAATAATAGTAGCCACTTGTGGTGGAGTTACCGAACCTGCTGGAACATAAACAAAAGAAACTTCAATTTGCGATAAAACATCTACGGCAGGTTTCTGTGGTGTAGGGCTTGGCGTACCCGTTATAATTCCTACCTGTCCGCTGGTGTCCGCAAAAAAAATGTCGATGCGATCATATGTTGGGTCGCTTGGGCTGACCGTCAAAGTTGCAGTATCAGAATGGTATATACCGCATATAATTCCGTAATCTAATTCGGATGCGTTAAAAATATAGCTTGTCCCTGACCATGTAATTGAACCGTTTATAAGCCTTGTTCCACCACAGTTTGAACTGGTTGTAGCAAATAAATTCCACCTTAAAGTATCTGAACTTCTATACCATGTGTTATTATCACTTGTAGTATGAATTATATTGAAGGATTTGGACTTTACATACTGAATTGAATTAGCCTGTATTGTATCTCGGTACGTTCCTCCTGAAATACCTTTTCTTGCAGTTATTGAACCTATGTTTGTTTGATTGATATTAACTGCTCCCGTAGTTGGATTTTGAGGGAATCCACTATTCTGCGAATACGAGGCAACGCATAAAATCAAAAGCGATATGACTAAAAGTATTTTTTTCATTATCCATTATAAATTTTCTCAATGACCATGTTAACCTCTGATGTTTCTGCATCAAATCCAGCAAGCGTAATTTCAAGTCCTGATATTGTAACCGTAAATTCGGTATTCGGTATTAAATACCTTTGTATTTCGTTATAGTAAACAATTACATTGTTACCAAATAGGCTTGTGTTAGGATATAGTGTTGCTGTACTGAAATCAGCCTGTGTAATGTAAATAGGGAATAACGGTTGGTCAGGTGTAGGTGTAGGAACAGAACCGCCACCACCTGTTAATGATTGAGCCTGTATGCCATACCTTCCCATAATCTCCCATAAATAATTACAACAAGCAATAAGTCCTGAATAATCAGGGTCTTTATCGTATATTTTTTTAAGTATAAAATATAGTGCGTATATCTGTTGTGGCAGTACTGGATTAAGCCTTCCAAAATTATTAAATAACACACTTTTACCTTTGTCATTTGCTGCCAAATAACCTGCTCCCGGTGCTAAATCCAAAATCTCCGTTACTGTAGGCATTAAAAATAAAGGTTAGCGTTATTAATAAAATTCTGATTCCTGTTTAAAGCCGCCTGTGAGGAATATATATCATTGCCATAAATAACAGCACTCTCACTATTCCATATATTTGTTATAAACTCAAAAAAGTTGCTGTAATAGTTTACGTCTTGAATTATGCTTGGGGTGGCAGTTTGAGATTGTATCAACCCAAAAGCAAAAAGGTAATCGTATAAATCCCACTCCTGTAAAAGCGTCTTTGTGTAAGTAGGCGTAGAACCTGTGTACCAGTTTACAGTTACGCTTGCAGTAGTACTTTGTGTAAGTAACGATAAGGTTATAGAGGCATCTGCAATAGGCCAATCTTCGGAAGCTATAGTGGAAGATTCTCCTGCCGTTGTTAACCAATTACCATTGGCAAGACGAATAAATATTTTTCTGATTGTCAGACCAGAATCTGAACCAGACGATGTGTCCAAAAATGTAACCTGACTTAAAGTAGAAAGGCTTTCTGATGTGCTAAAATTGGCTGTTAGTGGCATTTTTCAATGGTTTCGCTAAATTAAATGTTTTTAGCAACATTATTCAAATTATTTTTCAAGCCTATGGGACCGTCAACCAACGAAGATTTTAGCGAAAGTATTTGGATTTGTAATTATTGTTATCTACCTTAGTATTTCAAAAGCCGAGCAGCGGTAATAGTCATTCAGACTAAAGCAAGTAATGGTAATTTGATTTTAAGGATAAGGTAATTTTATGTTAAGTAAGCAGCACAACGAAACCCCATTTGTTTTGCGCCAACGCCACAATCTTAGCGAGTCCCACAGAGCGAATATGAATAAGATATGAAAAAAGACACGCCTGCCAAACCTAATAAACTGGAATTATTGGCAAATAAGATGCTTAACATAGGTAAAGGTCTTACCTATGCAGAATTTAAAAAAGCAGCATGGCTGGCTATTGACAAGGCTGCTGAAAAATCACACCTTACTTAAACTTAGTTGTCTCTAATGTTTTTGTAAGTTCATGCAGACTTCCGTTTAATTCGCGCATCATATCATGCGGATCGTTATGAGCGGCATCTTCCATACGAGCTATATGCGTAGAGACTTGCCCTCTTAGTTCATCAATAGACTCCTTTAAAGAATTAATGGCTTCAATAAGCTCCTTAGTTTCTGACATCGTTTTGGTATTTATATAGGTTAATAATTTGAATGCTCAACCCCACGTTGGGCATTCTTTATAAAGTTACGATATTATCATATTACATATATAGTTGGTATATTGGTATTATGGAAGAACTCACTTTAGTTCAAAAATTCGATACGGTATTAGAAATGCTATATCTATACAGCGGCAAAAGACCTACATCTGGTAGAGTAATCGCATTCATTAGAGCAAAGAATAAGAAAATTGATCCTGGAGAAGTATGGGATATAATGAACCGTATGGTTGAAGATAAATTAGTTTCAATTGTTGCTGCCACTGTCAATAAAAAACAAAACACTCCTTTGTATTTATTGAAATTTGAAGGTAAAATAATGTATGAACGTGGAGGATTGAAAGGGAAATTAAAGAGAGAAAAAAATCATTGGACTCAAAGGCATCCAGTACTATACGCGTTAATATCAGGAATTGGTGGTGCTATATTAGCCTTAGTAGTAGGATTATCGCTATGGTGGGTAGATAAACGAACAGAGAGCCAAGAAAACCAAGAAACAAAGCAGACAATATCGGATGCCAACCACAGATTAGATTCTGTAGTTTCTGTTCTAAACAATATACCCGATTCTTTAAGAAAGAAAAAATAACTCCCATACTTGGTATGTGAGGATTTTAAGAGGGCAAATACCAGCAAAAAACTTCGTTTTTTGATTCCCTTTAAACGAGTATTAAGTACTCCCGATGGTCGTTGACGCTCCGCTGGCTTCGCAAAAACAAATGCAGTTTCTCCCACGCGGTTTGCTAACCTTCATAAAAATGGCTTGAAAAAACTTAGCCATTTTCCCCACCCACAGGCTAACTTACTGTAACATAACATAGCCTTATACTCAAAAATCAAATTGTTCTGTCTTTTTCTGCTGTCGCAGATTGGTACTTGCTTTGTTGCGAAAAGCTGCTACGCAATAAAGTACGCTTTTCGCAACGCTCATTCTCACAGTTGTAAAAGTAAAGTACATTATACCAAAATCCAAACTTTTTTTATTCTATCTTTCTTTTACCTGAATCTTTAGGAGCATTACCTCTACCTCCAAATACTTCGTGGATTGCTTTTTCATTGGCTCTTGTAGTGGCTGTCATTACAAATCCTTTTAGTTCATCTGATGTTATCTTATCCACTTGGTCTTTGGTTAGGATTGACCATTTAGGCTTGTCCTGTTGCTGCCCATCTTCATCTTCCACTACTTCTGTACTTTCTAATACGTGCTTCTTACCATCCATTAAATCCCTTACTTCTTTCTTTATGTATTCTTCTCTTTTTTCAAGGAATTGTTTGTATTTTTCTTCGGTTACTTCAATAGGTTTACCGTCAGAAGTTAATGGCATCAATGAATCCTTTTTATATGGCATAATCTTAACTCCCTTATCTGCCATATATTTAATTTCAGGTATGGTAATATCTTGGTCTATATAATCTCTTTGGTCTTTTGAGTTGAATCCTACAAATGTAAGTAGTCCTTCTTTGAAAAGTGCTGAATATCCATCCTTATCAATTTGTGCGGCTATCTGCCCCATAGCCAATGGCATTTTATATTTAGCTGCTTCCGTTGCTACATCTGTTTGTTGGTTAGCCATGTTTTTACCTGCCAATACGTTCAATGTAGAAGCTGTAAGTGGTGGTGCTTTACCACGAGCAAAGGCAACAACTTCCGCTAACCTATCTGTTCCTTTATTTTCATATTCATTAAATACTCCTGACTTATCTCTCTTACCACCTTCTATTAATTGGAATAATAATGAGAAATACCTTGAAAATCCTCCGGTAAAGTTCATAGACTTGCCATCTCCATATTCTACATCTAAGAATCCATTGCTATCAGGATTTGTATTTACTTTACCCCCTCTTGCCATTGCATATAAATAAGTCATAGCCATTACAC
>JBDKUD010000038.1:0-2466 GCA_039679805.1 Syntrophomonas sp.
TCTGAACCAGGTTCCGAAAAGTTCACTTATTGTATCATTACCCCTTAATTTGAGAATACTTAGTCTATCCATGGTTAATTCACAGGTTTTAAGGGGTAGACATGATACAGCAATTATTGAAGTTCGGGGCGACCGGGGTACTTAATACTCTAATAGATTTTGGCGTATTTAATCTGCTGGTGGCAATAACGGGAATTACATCAGGTTGGGAAGTTGGACTCTTAAATGGAATAGCGTTAGCCCTGGCTGCCACCAATAGTTATGTTTTTAACCGCAATTGGACTTTTAATACTAACCGGGAATATCAAAATGAACAGGTGCAAAGGTTTATTATAGCAACCTTAATCGGTATGTTTATTAATAGTTCGATAGTAACTGCTGTTTCGGCATTTATTACCTGGGTGCCGGTTTCGGCATTAATTATCTTAAATGGCGGCAAACTTCTTGGTGCAGCAGCCTCCAGTACCTGGAATTTCTTAACTTATCGCAACTTGGTTTTCAAAGCATCTCCTCAGGTTCTTATCTTTAATGATAGCTACACACCGGGGCTGGTAAGCCTTATTATTCCGGCATACAATGAAATGGAACGTCTTCCCCGGCGATTACTTAATCTGGCCGCTGCACTTCCAGAGTATTTCCCGGTGGAGATACTAGTAGTGGACGATGGCAGCAGTGATAACACCGGAGATATTATACATAAGCTATCCGACCGATTTCCTTTTATCCGCTGTCTCGGTTATCCCGACAACCGGGGAAAAGGGGAAGCGGTACGGACCGGTATGAGTGCTGCCGCCGGTGAGTTTCTGATTTATACCGATGCGGATGATACCTTTACGGAAGAACATATTGCTATGGTAGCTGAAAAACTTCGCCAGGGAGCAGAAGTCGTAGCAGCCTGTCGTCAGGAGATTGATGGGAAACGGTTGGCAGGGGAATCTATCTTGAGACAGATACTGGGCAAGGGATTCAATTGTGTGGTGCAATTTATGTTTCTTCCTGGCTTGAATGATACCCAATGTGGTCTGAAAGGCTTTAACCGGCAGGCAGCACAGGCTGTTTTTCCCCGCCAGAGGCTAAAGAGATTTGCCTTTGATGTGGAATTATTATCCCTGGCCCGGGTATTTGATTTCAACATTATACAGGTTCCAGTTCAGGCCATAGATTGCGAAGGCTCTCGGGTACATTGTTTACGCACACCGATACAAATGGCAGGTGAGCTATTGAAACTCAAAATGGCATTTCTGACTAATCGTTATAGGCTTCCTGGAGCAGAACGGCATTTGCAAAATGCAGCCTTGGCCGCAGGACTGTTCCTGGTGGCTCTGGCAGTACGTATTCCCTGGTTATGGGAAGTCCCGAGGTATATCGATGAACTGAAAGAAGTTAACCTGGCCTATTTAATATATCAGGGGGAAGCCTGGCCTTTACATAATGCGGCCCACGACATCGGGGCTTTGCATAACTACATCCTGGCCGGGGTGTTTAAGATTCTGGGGCCTGGTATTTATTGGCCGCGTCTTTACGTTGCAATAACAGCAGCCCTTACCGTTGTACTGATCTACTATCTGGGTAAACATTTCTATGGTAAATGGGTCGGAATTATTGCTGCCGGACTGCTTTTAACCAATGGCATGCATATTCTGGTAACTCATATGGCATGGTCAAACTGCACCACCCCGTTCTTTTTTATACTTGCCATGATGGCTACACTCCGAGCGGAAGAAAATAAAAGTGGTAAATGGCTGCTAACTGCGGCTTTCCTGTGGGCAATGGCTCTACAAACCCATTCTTCAGTCATAATATATATTCTGGTGGTGGCTATATATATACTGAGGCCGGGCTTTCGCAATATCACCGGAATAAATTTTAAATGGTATTTGGGTGCGGCGTGTGCCTTTTTGCTGGGCTACAGCAATATGATTTATTATAATCTGGTTTCTATCGGAGGAAGTATACGGTGGTTGAGCAATAAAGGGTATGCGATGGAAAACAGCCCGAGCCTATTTTCTTACCTGCATAATTGGCAGCAGATGTACATTGAACTCATCCGGGCGATGGGGTCTATTTATATAGATTATGGCAACTCCTGGCAATACCTGATTAACCCAGTTTTCCTCATAGTATCGGTACTGCTCCTGGCGGGGAGTTATCTGGCCATAAAAAAAGGCCAAGCACTGCCGGTTTGGATACTTATCGGCGGGTTTGCGCTAATTCCCTGGATTAATCAACGCTATGTATTTTACCTGGCCACGCGTTATATAATGCCCTTGATTATCTGTGGCATTTTATTAATCGCCTATGCCTTATCGGAAATCGCCCAGATTGCTTACGATCGATGGCAGGTTAGGAGACTGGCTTTTATGCCGCTGGCAACTGGAACTTTATTGTTAATAATAACCCTGCAACTGGTACCGCTTTATTCCTATTGTGGCCGCTTGGAAAACACCAATGAGTCCAATCAGGCTG
>JBDKUD010000313.1:0-11038 GCA_039679805.1 Syntrophomonas sp.
CGGCGTAAAGCCATTGCCCCATCTTGTCTTTCACAAAAAACTCCAGGAACATTAAGCTGTCTGGCCACTTCATAGGCTACAATAATTCCGCCCATAGCCGGTCCGACTACCATTTCTACATTATCACCGGCAAACTTGTCAGCCAAATGCCGAGCCAGTTGTTCTGTATATTGTGGGAATTTAAGTACCTGCGCACACTGCATATATTGGTTGCTATGTCTTCCTGATGTTAACCGGAAGTGCCCTTCCAGCAATGCTCCTGAATCACTAAAAATCTTAGTAGCTTGCTCCTTATTTAACATTTGTTACGCCTCCAATTCCTCAATAATTTTACGGGCCGCCTGACGCTGGTCTTCCGCTTTAACAATGGGCCGGCCGATAACCATATAATCAGTTCCCATATCAAGTGCTTGTCTAGGCGTGGTTATGCGTTTCTGGTCATTTTTCTCCGACCAGGCTGGACGAATCCCCGGGGTAACAATAAGAAAATCAGGGCCACAAGCCTCACGTATAGCCGTTATTTCCTGAGGAGAACAAACCACTCCGGAAATACCTGCTTCTTGGGCCATCCGTGCCCATTTAACCACTACATCCTTCACATCCCACCCGGAAATCAGCATTTCATCTTCCAGTTGCTGCTGGGATATACTGGTTAATACCGTAACTGCTAAAATCTTCGGTGGTTCGATGCCTAACTTGGCTGCTTCATCTTTAACATCAGCTACCACCTGGGCCATCATTTCTTTCCCTCCGGCAGCATGAACATTAAACATAAAAGCATTTAGTCTGGTCATTACCCGTCCTGCAGCAGCTACCGTGTTTGGAATATCATGAAATTTCAAATCAACAAAAACCCTGCCGCCCAGTTCATTAATACGGCGTACAATGTCCGGTCCAGCACTGTTAAAAAGCTGCATCCCGACCTTAAATACACCCACCTCCTGAGCAAGTTCTTTAACCAGTGTTAAAGCCTGCTCCTGGCTATCAACATCAAGAGCCAGTACAATCCTATCCTTAGCCTGCATCCTAAAACCCCCTAAGTAATTAAAATTCAACGCGGATTACGCGGATTTTATTGGATTAACGCGGTTTTTTTTGAATTATTATGCATAACAATATTTTAATTTCATCTGTCGTCTTGGACAAATTGTCATTCTTTTATTATTTAAAAGCAATTATACTTTAGCTTATTGAACTTATTTTCACAAGTATCCTTAATATTTAATTCCAAATCCGCGTAAATCATATTAAAATCCGCGTGCGGTGAAACCGCCCGCGTTGAATTAGTTCTTCGTTGCTATTCCTACAATCTCTTTCAGATCCTTAATTCCTTTTTCCTGCATGTATTTTTGCAGGCCCTCGGCTACCTCTTCACCTATCCGGGGGTTGACGAAGTTGCTGGTACCAATGGAAACAGCCGAAGCTCCTGCCATTAAAAATTCCAACGCATCAGTATAGTTCATGATGCCGCCACCACCCAGTATAGGTACATCTACTGCTTGATAAACCTGATAAATCATACGCAAAGCTACTGGTTTAATAGCTGGTCCGGATAGACCTCCAAAGGTATTGGCCAGAACCGGTTTACCGGTTTTGGTATCAATCGCCATCCCCATCAGGGTGTTTATCATCGACAGGGCATCTGCCCCGCCCTCAACGGCCGCCCGGGCAATAGCAGTTATATCGGTTACATTCGGTGATAACTTGGGCATAACTGGAATAGAAGTTTCCTTTTTTACCGCCGCCACCACTTCTTTAACCGTTTGGGGATCAGTGCCAAACTGTAATCCGCCATGTTTTACATTGGGACAGGAAATATTCAGCTCAATTCCGGCTATACCAGAGTGTCCCTCCATCATTGCTGCCATAGCCGCGTATTCTTCAATAGTATTGCCGGCAATATTGGCAATCACCGTTACTTCCCGGTTTACCAAATAAGGCAAATACTCATCAAGGAAAATCTCCACTCCCGGGTTCTCTAAACCGATAGCATTAAGCATTCCCGCAGGAGTCTCAGCAATTCTGGGACCCGGATTACCTGCTCGGGGAGTCAGGGTAGTACCTTTAACAATAACTGCCCCCAGATTCTTAATATTAACATAATCTTCATATTCCTGGCCATATCCAAACGTACCCGATGCAACTGCAACCGGGTTTTTTAGCTTAATCCCTCCCAGGTTTACTGAAAGGTTCACATTTAAACAACTATCTTTACTGCTCAAAACAATCCCCCTATTCCTTAAAAAAACAGGCAAAAAACTTAACAAGGAATTTACATTTAAATAATATCGACGTAATGTTACAATGCTAAAATTAGCATGTGGTTTTGGCAAAAACTTAACGGACCCGTTTCAACGTGCAAAAATGGCCAGTTAATCTGGCCATTTTTCATTTATAGATTTCCACCTGATCCAGGTTAAAAACTGGCCCATCTTTACATACCTTTACATATACTTCACTTTCGTCCTTCAGCTTGCGGGCACATCCCAGGCAGGCACCTACCCCACAGGCCATTGCTTCTTCCAGAGAAACTTCTCCAGGTAAACTGTGCTCTCTGGCCAGCCGGGCTACTGCTGCCATCATCGGCTCCGGGCCACAGGTATAAACATAATCAAATCTATTTTCCTTTAATTCATCCTGCAGCAAACCAGTTACTAACCCTTTATAACCAGCACTTCCATCGGCAGTAGCCGGTAAGCAATCCACTTCCATACTCTCTAGCTTCTCAATTGCTGCCAATTGTTCCTTATTAACAACACCATACAAAACTGTAACCTTGCACTCCAGAGCCTTTAACCGCCTGGCCAGATATACCAAAGGCGCAATACCAACTCCCCCGCCAACCAGTACAACGCTGCACGGCTTACCAGGAAGTGTAAAACCTCTTCCCAGAGGTCCCATTACATCCAGAAAATCTCCAACTGCCAGTTTGGTTAAAAGCCGGGTACCCTGACCAACTACTTTATATAACAATCTAATAATTCCCGCTTCCCGGTTTACATCATAAAGACTTAATGGACGCCGCAGCAGTGGATCATTTTCATTACCTACCCGGACATGTATAAATTGTCCCGGTTCACACGCAGCTGTTATTCCCGGTGCCTCTAACTCCATTTCCCACAAATCCTCAGCCACCTGTCGATGACTGATTATCTTACCATTTTCAACCTTAGGCATAAAATCAAAACCCCCATTTTAACCAGATATATGGACCCTTAATGGGTCATTCATTGATATAATTCTTACTCCGTATACTCCTGTAAAGACCTTATTTTTAGCCGGTTCATATTTTCCCCTTCCCGAATAACCTGCTGCACTACCTTTAAGGTATCCAAAGAAGTAAGGCAAGGAACATTAAGTTCTACCGATACCCGGCGTATCTTAAAACCGTCGCTAAAAGGTTTACGTGCGTGGGTAAGGGTATTTACCACAAAATCTACACTGCCTTCACGAATAAGATCTATTATATTAGGTGAACCTTCCGTTAACTTTTTGACGGTTTGGGCGTTAACTCCATGTTTCTTCAAAGCTTCCGATGTTCCTTCGGTTGCTATTAGCTTAAATCCCATTTCGGCAAACTCTTTCAAGATAGGGATAGCCTCTTCTTTATCCTTATCAGCAATTGTTGCTACTATGGTTCCCTTTTCAGGAATATCGACTCCTGCTGCCAGAAGCCCTTTATATAAAGCCATCTTCAATGACTGGTCAATACCCATTACCTCACCGGTAGACTTCATTTCCGGGCCTAAGGTTATATCCACCTGCTCCAGTTTATTAAAGGAGAAAACCGGTACCTTTATGGCGAAGAAATCAGGTTTCGGCCGCAGGCCTCCGCTATAACCCAAGTCTTGTAGAGATTTGCCTAACATTATTTCGGTAGCCAGCTTAACCATGGGAATACTGGTTACCTTGCTGATAAATGGAACAGTCCGGCTGGACCGGGGATTAACCTCGATAACATAAAGTTCATCTGCAAATTCTACGAATTGAATATTTATTAGTCCTTTTACATTTAACGCCAAGGCCAGTTTGGTAGTATAATCTACCACTTTACTTTTAATCTTATCAGAGATATCGTGAGCAGGAAATACTGCCATACTATCACCGGAATGTACTCCCGCCCTCTCAATATGCTGCATAATGCCAGGTATTAATACCTGTTCCCCGTCAGCAACAGCATCCACTTCTATCTCTTTACCCAGCAAATACTTGTCAACCAGAACCGGGTGTTTACGACTAACCTTTACAGCAGTCTTCATATACTGTCTGATTTCTTCCTGATTATATACTATCTCCATAGCCCGACCACCAAGTACATATGAAGGGCGAACCAGAACCGGATATCCGATACTATCAGCTGCCTCTACAGCTTCTTCCGGAGAATAAACGCTTTTTCCCGGCGGGCGGGGAATACTTAATTCCTCTACCAGCATATCAAACCGGTCACGGTCTTCAGCGCGATCGATGCTGTCATTAGAAGTACCAATAATCTTTACTCCGGCTTCACTTAATGGATTAGCCAGATTAATGGCGGTCTGACCGCCAAATTGAACAATAACCCCTTCAGGCTGCTCCTCTTCGATAATATTCATAACATCCTCAAAAATCAGGGGCTCAAAATAGAGTCTATCTGAAGTATCAAAATCAGTACTTACCGTTTCCGGGTTATTATTAACAATTATAGCCTTAACCCCGGCTTCCCTTAAAGCCCATACACAATGCACCGAGCAGTAATCAAATTCTACCCCCTGGCCGATACGTATGGGTCCGGAGCCAATAACCAATACTTTGCGAACATCCTGCTCATGTTCAGCCTCATTTTCCTTTTCATAACAGGAGTAGAAATATGGTGTAGCGGCATCAAACTCGGCTGCACAGGTATCAACTATTTTGTAGGTTGGTACTACCCCGTCGTCTTGGCGCATCTTACGCACATCAAAGGCCTTAATACCCTTAAGGCTGGCAATTTCATTATCTGAAAAGCCTATTATCTTAGCTTCCTGCAGCATATCTGCATTTAATTCCTCTGTTTGTAAGCGTTGCGAGAAATCAAAAATATTCTTCATTTTCTTTAAGAAATACTTGTCTATTTGGGTTATCTGCCAGATTTGATCTATCGTAAATCCCCGTCTGAAAACTTCTGCTATGATAAACATTCTCTCAACATCAGCGTATTTCATACGTTCAATAAGAGCAAAAGCATCAAGTTCAGCCAATTCCGGCAATCTTAATCCGCTGATTCCTATCTCCAGCGAACGTATAGCTTTTAGAAAAGCGGCTTCAAAAGTGCGGTCAATAGCCATTACTTCTCCGGTAGCCTTCATTTGAGTACCTAATTTTCGGTCACCCAGAACGAACTTGTCGAACGGCCAGCGGGGCACTTTTAACACCACATAGTCTATGGTCGGTTCGAAACAAGCCGTAGTTTTGCCAGTTACAACATTGGGTATTTCATCAAGAGTATAGCCGATGGCGATTTTCGTAGTTACTTTGGCTATGGGATAACCGGTAGCTTTTGAGGCCAATGCACTGGAACGGCTGACCCGGGGATTAACTTCAATAACATAATATTTTTTGCTGAATGGGTCCAGGGCATACTGTACATTACATCCCCCGGCAATTTGCAAAGCCCGGATAATCTTTATAGAAGCACCCCTGAGCATCTGGTATTCCTCATCAGTCAGAGTCTGAGCCGGGGCTACCACAATACTGTCACCGGTATGAATACCTACCGGATCCACATTCTCCATACTGCATACCGTTATGCAGTTATCATTGGCATCCCGCATTACCTCAAACTCAATTTCCTTATAGCCGGCTACACTTCTTTCAATAAGCACCTGATTAATGGGACTGCTTTTCAGGCCCTTGGCAGCAATCCGGCGCAGTTCTACTTCGTTCTCGGCATTTCCGCCGCCCGTTCCCCCCAGGGTATAGGCGGGACGTACAATAACCGGATAGCCAATGTGGTTGGCGAAACTTACCGCATCCTCAACGGAGTGGACAATATCACTCTCAGGAATAGGCTCCCCAATTTGGTTCATGGTTTCTTTAAACAATTCCCGGTCCTCAGCCCGGGCAATAGCTTTCAGCGGAGTTCCTAGGAGAGGTACTCCATATTCATCCAAGACCCCGGTCCGGTCCATTTCCAGGGCCATATTAAGACCCACCTGGCCTCCCAGGGAAGCGATAATACCATCCGGCTTTTCCTTCTCTAATATTTTCTTAACTGTACAAATAGTAATAGGTTCCATATACACATGGTCAGCAACATGGGTATCGGTCATAATAGTTGCCGGATTACTGTTAAGCAATACAACTTCGATACCCTCGTCCTTTAAGGCCCGGCAGGCTTGTGTTCCCGCATAGTCAAATTCGGCGGCCTGACCTATTATTATAGGGCCCGAACCTATAACCATTACCTTTTTTAAACCATCTTTTAATGGCATAAAATCTCCTCCAAATCTGCTAAATACATTTCTCTATAATATTTCCATCTATTAGAACATTCTTGCCACATCTTATCGTTATAAATGGCCGCCCTTTTTAATCTAATCCATTATAGGCGGTATTTTTCCATCTATTGAAACAACTTTGCCGCATCTAATCGTCATAAATGGCCATCCTTTTAAAGCCAAGCCATTAAAGGGAGTATTTTTCCCTTTAGAATAGAACTCATTGACATCGACCTTTTTGGTTGCATTGGGGTCAATTATGGTTATATCCGCAACCGTCCCGGTGCTTAAAGTACCCAAATCAAGGCCTAGCACTTTAGCCGGTCCGGTGGTAAACAGGCTGACCATTCTATCAACGTCTAGAATATCTTTATCCACCAGGTATTCCATAATCACCGCCACTGCTGTTTCCAGTCCGGATATTCCAAACGAAGCCAGTATATATTCACAATCCTTGCTCTCCTGATGATGAGGAGCATGGTCAGTAGCAATACAATCTATAGTGCCATCATTTAAGGCCTCCCGCAGAGCCTGTACATATTCAACCGGGCGCAGGGGCGGATTAACCTTAGTATTGGCATCATAATTACCTACCATCTCATCAGTAAGAGTTAAATGGTGAGGTGTTACCTCACAGGTTACTTTTACCCCTTCGGCCTTAGCTTGGCGAATCAAATCAATTGAACCCGGGGTAGAAATATGACATATATGAACATGGCCTCCGGTGAGTTTGGCCAGCAAAATATCCCGAGCTACCATAACCTCCTCGGCCGCAGCCGGAATTCCTTTTAACCCATAAATGGTTGAATAATAGCCTTCATGCATTTGTCCTTCCCGGGACAGGTTAACATCTTCACAATGTGATAAAACAGGCATTCTGAACATTTTGGCATAATCCAGTGCATTACGCATGACGGAAGAATTCATAACCGGCTTGCCATCGTCAGACACAGCTATACAACCCGCCTCGAACAATTCCCCCATCTCGGCTATCTCATTGCCTTCCTGCTTTTTACTAATACAGCCTATCGGCAGTACATTCACCAGACCCTGCTGGCAGGCCTTTTGCTTAATAAAACCGGCTACTGTGCCATTATCAATAACCGGTTCCGTATTGGGCATACAACAAACCGTAGTAAATCCACCTGCCGCTGCCGCTCTGGTACCGGATATAATATCTTCTTTATATTCAAAACCTGGTTCTCGCAGATGCACATGCATATCAATAAAACCCGGACACACCCATTTGCCGGAAACATTAATTACCTCACAACCATCTGGTTTAATTCCAGCTTTTACGGTCAATATTTTTCCATTCTCAATTAAAACATCAGCCACTTCATTTATCCCGTTGGCAGGGTCAATAACTCTTCCGCCTTTAACCAGCAATCTCATCTTTAGAACCTCCCATCATCAGGAACAACAGGGCCATCCTTACCGCCACACCATTAGTAACCTGTTCATTAATAACTGCATGAATACCATCAGCAATCTCGCTGGATATTTCCACTCCCCGGTTCATTGGACCCGGATGCAGAATTAAAACATCTTCCTGGGCCTTTTTAATACGGTCCTCAGTAAGCATATAGTAATGAGAATACTCATCCAGGGATGGGAATAATCCTTTCTTCTGGCGTTCCAGTTGTACCCGCAGCAGGTTAATAACATCGACTCCATCCAATGCTTCATCCAGGTTATAATATGTTTTTACTCCCAGTTTTTCAATCTCCGGCGGCATTAATGTGGTTGGTCCTACCACTCGGATTTCACAGCCGAACTTGCTCAGACCGTAAATATTGGAACGGGCTACGCGGCTATGTAATATATCGCCAACTATGGCCACCTTTAATCCTTCCAGGGTCCCTTTTCTCTCCTTAATACTGTACATATCCAGCAAAGCCTGGGTGGGATGCTCATTAGCCCCATCACCTGCATTTATCACCCTCATGCGGGTATTTTTAGCTGCATAATGAGCTGCACCACTCATGGAATTGCTCATTACCATCAAATCAAAGCCCATTACTTCAATAGTTTTAATGGTATCACGCAGACTCTCACCTTTTTGTACACTGCTGGTCGAAACTGCCAGGTTAACCGTATCTGCACTTAAATACTTTCCGGCTATCTCAAATGAAGTCCGAGTTCTGGTGCTGGGCTCGTAAAAAACAGTTACCATAGCTTTTCCACGCAGGGCAGGTACCTTCTTAATATCCCTTTTTATAATATCCTTCATTGGAACAGCCGTATTCAGAATAAGCTCAATCTCTTCCTTGGTTGCATCTCTTAATCCCAGTAAATCTTTCTTCCTATCCAGTTTCACTATTTTACCCCCTCGCAGAATAGTGGAATAAGTGAACTTTTTCGAACCAGGTTCGAGAAGTCCACTTATTGAAAACAACAAAAAAGGCCTTTCCTACCTAACCAGCAAGAAAGACCTTGTGTTCAAAAGGTTTCCTCTCCCTTGCCAGCCTCTCTGGACCAGTTTAAAGGGTGAATATCACTCATCCACAATTTCCTGAATTACCACCTCATCAATTCCATCTAATTCCGTAACCTTAACGGAAATAATTTCTTTTCTCGAGGTGGGAATATTTTTTCCTATAAAATCAGCTTTAATGGGTAACTCTCGGTGGCCCCTATCTACAAGGACAGCTAACTGAATACATTTCGGCCGCCCTATATCCATTAAAGCGTCCAGTGCTGCCCGAATAGTCCTTCCTGTAAATAATACATCGTCTACCAAAACAATTTCCTTATCTGTTATGTCAAAATAAACTTCGGTGCGATGAATTTGCGGTTGAGCTGCGAGAGTAGTCAGGTCATCCCGGTACAAGGTTATATCCAGAATTCCTACCGGAACATTTATACCTTCTATCTTCTCGATTATCTCCGCCAGCCGCTGGGCCAGCGGACCCCCTCGGCGGCGTATACCTACTATACAAACGTTTTCGACACCTTTGTTTCGTTCAATAATCTCATGGGCAATACGGGTGAGGGCTCTGCTTATAGCAACATCATCCATCAGTAATTTTTTATCACGCAGTTCCAAAAGCTCATCCCCTTTGCGGTTATACACAATAAAAGCCCGCCATCGTAAGACCGAAGGCGGGCATAAAAATCCCATTCATCCTTGCTAGCCTCACGGGGCCAACTTAAAGGTTCTTAAAAGATTTTAAACAACTCGCTTGACAAAGTCAATGCATATCACGCAATTCTGAAAGTATACATGAAAAATACTCTGGCAATGGACTCGTAAATTCCATATACTCACCACTGCGAGGATGTACAAATCCTAACAGATGAGCGTGTAAAGCCTGGGAATCAAGCCCAAAATGCTTCTTGCCTGACCCGTACAGAGGATCACCCACTACCGGGTGCTTAATATAGGCAAAATGAACCCGAATCTGATGAGTCCGGCCAGTTAATAGTTTAACCTTAACCAGAGTGAAATTTCCAAACCTCTCCAGCACTTCATAATTACTCAGGGCATTACGTCCCCCGGCTACTACCGCCATCTTCTTGCGGTCTACCTTGCTCCTGCCTATAGGAGCATCAATAGAGCCAAGGTTTTCCTTTATCATTCCATTAACCAGAGCAATATATTCACGATTAATGCTGTGAACCTTAATCTGCTCAGCCAGACTGCGGTGGGCCATATCATTCTTGGCTGCCACCATTACCCCGGAAGTATCCTTATCCAGACGATGAACAATACCGGGCCTTAACTCTCCATTTATTCCGGACAAATCCTGTACATGATATAGAAGAGCATTAACCATTGTATTATCCCAATTACCAACCGCCGGATGTACCACCATGCCCTTAGGCTTATCTACAATTACCACATCTTCATCCTGATAAATAATGGGCAAGGGCAAATTCTGCGGTTCAATTCCCACCGTTTGTGGTTCAGGAACCAGAACCACAACCTCATCGCCGGTCTTTACATGGTAACTTCCTTTACATCCTTGACCGTTGACTAAAACTCTCTCCTCAGTAATAAGGCTTTTTACCATTGCTCGTGACAAATCTTCCATATAGTCACAAATAAAAGCATCCACCCGTTCGCCTTCCATATCCTCTTCAACTGCCAGTACCCTTCTATCTTCCATTAGCTTCCTCATTCTTTTCATTAATAATAATATAACCCATTAATAGTATCCCTCCGCAAACAATCCCCATATCAGCAATATTAAACACCGGCCACCAACCCAAGTCTAAAAAATCTCGTACTGAATTAAAAACAACTCTATCAATAAAATTGCCCATTGACCCACCAACTATTAATCCCATCGCAATTTTTACTATTCCGGATAAGTTATACCTAGTGTTATAAAAAATCATTACCGCCATTACCAAACCAGCACATATTAAAAACAACCAGGACCGGCCCGCCATCATCCCAAAAGCAGCTCCCGGATTATGAACATAAGTCAAAAATAACACGTGGTCAATTAAAGGCCTGCTCTCTCCGACAAATAACGAATTCATTACCCATAATTTACTTAGCTGGTCCAACCCTAAAACCATGATTATACTGAGCCAGAATTTCAAAACATCAAACCTCCACATTAACCGATAAA
>JBDKUD010000175.1:0-5349 GCA_039679805.1 Syntrophomonas sp.
CGTTATAGTAAAAGTTATAATTTTCGCTTTGTGCTAGCTTCTTGGCATTAATTTTAGCAGGATATTCGTTTTCGGCAAGCTCCATTTCCAAAAAAGCATGTCGAACCATTTGATTCAATGTCCGCAAAGCCTCTCGGTTTTGTATGGCAGTAAAAAGCCAAGACTGGTTATTGCTGCCACTAGGAGCATATGTAGCGGCTTCTAAAATAAGCTGCAACGCTTCTTCACTAATTTGCTTTTCCTGGTACTTACGAATACTCCTACGGTTTTTAATGCTATCTAAAGTTTCGTTCATGTATCTTTAGTAAGGCTATATAAAAGTAGTTATAAAGCCTCACTAATTCTACCCTCCCTTCTTGTCATATACTTTTATATATATTATACGCAATTGTTGGCTAATCATATTACTTATTAAATTTGTCATTTCCTTTTGGTTATGCGCAACAATAATTACTTCTGAAAAGGTTTTTGATTCTTCATTATAGAATGAGTAAACAATTATAATCTTAAGGGGTGTTAAATTTTTTGAATTTTCTTATGTTGGTAATATTAGTTCCTATACTGCTGTATATAGCAATTTCATTATTACAATATCTCTGGAATACTACAATGCCTGACGTATTTAACCTAAAACCAATAACTTTTTGGCAAGCTTTCCGGCTTCTACTGATAGCTGGAATATTATTTGGCGGATGGCATTTCAATCTCAATCTTTAAAATTTTAAGGTATTCTTTAGGACACTTTTTCACTGCGTATTATAAATGTCATCTATCTAAATTCTCGTTCAATGCTTATAATTTCTCCTTCTGTATTGCTCTCAATGAAGTTCAGCACATTATCCATAATGCTGTCAGCAAGACTAGTTTCACCGGCAACAAAGGCAAAACCCAGAACAATACTTTGGTGAACATCTTGCTTGTCCACCTCAGCTATAGACACATTGAATTTATTACTAACTTTAGCACATATGCTCTTTACCACCATCCGCTTTTCTTTTAAACTGTGCGCCCATGGCGCGTAGATAATTATTTTAGCAGCCCCGATAACCATATTCTTATCCTTTCAATTAAATACACTTATCTGTTAAAACGATGCTTCCATGCCCTTTTTTCTTATTATAATTGTACGGGATGATTACATTATCTACCTTGCTGCCATCTTTCATACTTACAACAAAGACCGCCAGTTGCTCTTTTCGCAGCGTCGCTTATTTCGGCTACTCCTGAGCTGCTCGATTTAAATTAAGCATATCCGTTTTGGTTATATTGAATAGATAAGGCCTATCGACAAATACTAGTTTTGATTTATACGCAACTGGTACCTGTGAGCTTTTAGTTACTGATTCTTTTTTATTACTGCGGAGTGATCCCGGCCTGTATAGTAATTATACCAAGCAGATGTTTGATATAAATCCCAGTTAACCGGAGGTACGTATAAGGTGTCTAGTTCACTTTCTTCGTCATAAGCCTTAAGCAGCGAGTACGCTTTAACCCAGATACATTTCTTTTCATTAGGGAAGACTTCACACCAACCGTTATAACTCCCGCCGCAGGCACCATTACGTTGATTCTTCGGGCATTGAGACATTGGACAGAGATAAGCAATATCCAATAATGCACAATCACCACAGTCTTTACAGCCGTTCCCAATTAACTTAATGATGTGCTCAAGTGTGTGTTTTCTTGGGTTCTTAACATTGTTGTATATACGGCTCATTAAAGGAAATAATTTTTTATCAGGAGTAAAAAACGCATGGTGTATGAAACGCATCAATCGATAATTAAGTCCCACTGGAAAGTCCGCTGGAAGTCTGGTCCGATTAACCGGTTTATTCGTATTAAGGCCAGTATTTCCGTCTTTTTCGAAGAAATAAAATCCATTGGGTTGTGGATAATCGAATTCAGATATAAAATTCATCCAGTCGGTGCTAAGTTCTTCACCTTTATCAATAATAAATTTAACTTGTTCATATTTAATATTATGACCGCCCAGGTGTACTCCATCAAAACCCATGCCTTTCATAAAGGCATACATTTTAGCAGCGCGCAGTAATCGCGCACTTAAACCTTTATCTTCAGCAGTCCTTTCTTGATCAAGTTCAGCTAATAGCTTGTCGGAAACCACACAGCCTGGCAATTGGTTGGAATTCATTATTTTACCCGTACCAAAGGGCAGAATATATATATTTCCTATGACAGATATATTTTTATCGTAATTCTTAATAATTTGTAAAACTTCATGGAATTTACGAGCATCAAAACCTAACTGAGTCACGATAAATCTAGCTTCGTGAGAAATTTTTTTCTTGAGTTTATAATATTGAACTAAAAGTTCGGCTTCAGTAGCTTTAAAGGGCGACACAACACTACCAACAAAGAAATTGCTTGGTTGGTGATGGGCTATTCCTTTCGATTCACGGATTTCCAATCCTTTATTCATACTGGCTATCAGCTCCAAAACATGTACAGAGTCTAGATCAAAAACAGGTTTAGGACGACCTTTAAACCCACTATTTGGGTAATCACCGGTCATTATCAAAATGTTTTTGATGCCGGCTCTTTCCATCGCGTAAAGCTCCGATTCTATCTGATTACGGTTTTTGTCTTTACATGTAAAGTGAACTAGAGGTTCCATACCCAGCTTTAATATTTCCACCCCGAAGTAAGTAGCCGACAATGCAGGCTTCCCACCTGGATTATCGGTAAAGGTAATGGCATGAATTCTACCATCTTCTGCAGCCTGTTTTGCCGAAATGATAGCATCTTCTTGAACTTTTTCATGTGCTCCTCGGCCAGGAACCAGTTCCCATGTCACAGAAAATGTTTTTTTATCCAGTAATGATTCCTTGAATTTATTATTAATTTGCCTCTCCTCCCCCGAAAGCCAGCATCCCTGTAGATAAAGTACAATAATTAATAGTGTTAACTCTAATAAACCCGTATCTGATTATGAACCGTTCATGCTATTTACAAGAACTGATTATTATTGGATCGTGCTAATAATGTATAAATTATAACATAATTGCCATATTGCCTTATTATCTGTGAAGTTGTATCCCTGCTGGGATGATTCCCACAGTCTTGCCTACTCCTTCTCAGGACCGAAGTGTAGTTAGTTCCACGAGCTATCCGCTGGTACGAAGGTCTATCGGATCGCCTACCCGATAGATTAACGGGAGTTTTGCGTAAAGGTATTACCCCTAAAAGTAATGGGGTATTTTGTTAATATTTCTTCCATATTCTGCCCTTATGCACGTATACTAAAAATATACGAAGACAAAGGGAAAGGCACATTGTCCTTCGTATGGAACAAACCGGAAGCAAATGATACAATTAAAGAATCTAGTAATAATGAAAGAAGATAATAATGAAAAGTAGTTTTAAAGATCTTGGTATTTCGCCTGCCATTTTAAAGGCGATAGAAGAGATGGGCTTTGAAGCACCTACGGAAGTGCAGAGCAGGGCAATTCCTTATATCCTGAATCAGGAAGATTTGATCGTCATGTCCAAAACGGGCAGTGGCAAGACTGCTGTTTTTGGCATTTCCATGCTGCAAATAATTGATCCCGGAGCGACGGGACCCCAAGGTCTTATTCTCACACCGACACGGGAATTGGCAGTCCAAATAGACAGCGATCTCAAACAGATGTCAAAGCATCTTCAGCACAAGACAACGGCTGTATACGGACAGCACAATATGAATGTTGAAATCCAGGCTCTTAATAAGGACGTTTCTATTGTTACCGGAACACCCGGTCGGGTATATGATCACATTCGTCACGGAAATCTGGATACTAAACATATACGCTTTTTGGTACTTGATGAAGCGGACCGGATGCTGGACATGGGCTTTCTCGATCAGGTGGTGAGAATTATCAAAACCCTTCCTAAAGATAGGGTGACTCTCCTTTTCTCAGCCACCATACCCGCTGAAATCAACAAAATTTGCCGGGAGTATATGAAACATCCAGTAACGATTGAAATTGAATCTCAGACCAAGACAGTGGATACCACTCAACAAGTATACTACCGGGTGGATGATAACGAAAAAAGCATACAGTTGAACCGTCTGCTTCTGCTTGAGCAGCCGGAAAGTTGTATGATTTTCTGTAACAAACGAATCACCGTCGATAAAGTTCAAAGCTTTTTATCTCGAAAGGGGTATGCTTCTCAAGCGCTACATGGAGATATCCCCCAGGTTAAACGGCTGAACACCCTACAGCAGTTCAAGCAGGGAAAGTTTCATTTGCTGGTAGCCACAGATGTTGCAGCCCGCGGTATTCACATTGATGAATTGTCCCTGGTGATCAACTATGATGTCCCTATCGAGAAAGACAGCTATGTCCATAGGATCGGGCGAACCGGCAGAGCCGGGAACGGAGGCCGCGCCATCACTTTGGTTACAGGCGATGACATAATGAGCCTCTACGAAATAGAGGAACATATCGGAGCTTTGATTGCTGAAGCGGAATTGCCCTTAGATGCTGTTTTCGATGAGCACAGAGCTTCGATCAAGAAATGGATACAGGCGAATTCACAAAAGAAGAAATCACCACGGGCTGCTTCTGAGTCGAGATTAAGAGAAACTCAAAAGAAGCGCACCCACACAAATCCTCCTCAGCATCATGATAAGCATAAAGATCGGCCGTCGGTAAATTTGGATCATAAGCCAGCCCAAAGGGTTAATACCGTGCATCCTGCCGATCAGGTAAAACCAATCCATGCAATCGCCAAACCCATTCCTGCCCATGCCACGGAAGCCGATGCGGTCTATGCCAAACGAAGTACCGAGAACGTGCAAAGTCAAGATTCTACGACCAAGAAGTCATTCCTTCAGCGTGTACTACAACGCATATTTGGAAAGTAAGGAAGGGTACTATCCCTTCCCATTCCAGCAGTAGGTACAAATTTTATCCTTGTCTATACCAATTGCGTCAAGCATGTCAGGTAGGTTTTGGTATTTTAGCGTCGAAAAATTAAGTATTTTACTGATGCAATTCACCATACAATTGTATTTTTCATTGGCCGGATCGCAATATTCTTCAAATGAGTCCGGTTCTTTGCCTTCAAGTTTGATGATGGCTTGTCTTGCTACAAGATCCAATTCTGACCGTGAAGTTGAGAAGTTTAAGTATTTGCAGCCGAATACAAGTGGCGGGCAGGCTGATCGAATGTGAACTTCACGGGCATTGCACTTATATAGCAGATCAACCGTTTCTCTCAACTGGGTGCCGCGAACAATTGAATCATCGCAGAAGAGTAATCGTTTATCAGCAACTAGCTCAGGAATGGGCATCAGTTTCATTCTTGCCACAAGATTTCTTATAGTCTGATCCTGTGGCATAAAAC
>JBDKUD010000164.1:0-2717 GCA_039679805.1 Syntrophomonas sp.
TCTGTAAATGCGGCCACGATCGGCTTCCCCTCACTGGTATCGGAAGCCAGAACGGTGGACCCGGATACTGGCGAGGAATGCCCTGCCAATGTAGAAGGGGAACTGTGGCTTAAATCCCCCAATGTGACCAAGGGCTACTGGGAAATGCCGGAAGCCACCGCCAAGGCAGTTACCGACGGATGGCTGCATACCGGAGACGTGGCTGCAATCGATGAAAAAGGTTATGTCTATATCAAGGACCGGATAAAAGACATGATCAACCGCGGCGGTGAAAAGATTTTCAGCGTTGAGGTAGAGGACGTACTCTATACCAATCCCAAGATCTTGGAAGTAGCCATAGTGGGAGTGCCGGATGACAAATACGGTGAGCTGACCAAAGCGGTTGTAGTTCCCAAGGTGGGAGTAACCCTTACCGAACAGGAAGTTAAGGATTGGGTTATGGACCGGATGGCCAAATTCAAAACTCCGACTTATGTGGAGTTTATAAAGGAGCTTCCCAGGAATGCCAACGGCAAGGTTATGAAAAAAGAATTGCGCTATATCCCGGAATAATAAAAAGGGTCTTAAGCCACCCAAGGGTATTTACAAGCGATATACATCTATCCCCCCCCTTTGCCTGTTATCGCTTTGCCCTGGCTGGCAAAGATCAGTAAAAGGCCTTAACGGCCACTCTAATTAAACAAAAAAAAATTATAACATAACAGGGGTATTGATATACCCCTGTTATGTATATAAAAGGTAGCAATGCCGGGTTGATAAGACAAGCTGCCAGGCAATAACCGCAATGAGATATTGGATAAAAGAAGGGCTAATGATGCGCTATCAACCCATACAGGTTTAGGAAGGAGGGGCAAAACCGCCTGCCTATAAATAATGACCGCTAAAGAAGCTGTATCAAAATACATGCAAGAAGAATGCTTTCTTGGCATGACAGTGAGACATGCACCGGCATGTTGGTTTGGGAGATTGTACGACAGCGGGCTATTATAAAAACTTTGGACCTCGTTATCGCCGGTCAGAACGAATTGTCTTCTATTTTAGGTTTGGACTGAGCAGAAAGATAGAGATGGCTTACAACTGGGGGGCGATAGAGGGCGAAGACAAAGTATTCCGCCGGGCGGTGGAACAAGGGATACCCCGGCCGTCGGAGATTGAGGAATACAGTAATATGGGTGTAGCCATTAGATGGTCAGCCGCGTCAATGGGGCTGGACTTTATGCCCACGAAATCACTATTAGGTTCGGACATTGTTAAGTACAATCCCAAGATTAAAATCATTAGAACCCGTATACCGGATGCTGTGTCTAAACGTCAATCAAGTTGATAGGCCAGGCCTGTGTTCTTAATTAATAATCTTTGACTTAATTTACCGGGTAAACCCTTGGATTTTACCCATCTACGATACGAATCTTCCCCTAAACAGGTCAGTACTATGCGGTTGTTGTGCTCACAAACAACTACAATGGATACTCCCTTATATTTGATCTCGCAACAGGTGTTTTGATCGTTTGGTCTGGTGGCGACCATAGTACCCTTGCTGGCAATTTCTTTTAACTTATTAGTTATCAGGTTGTCGTTTAAGGAGTAGCTAAACAATCGCTCCCGATATCGTCTTATCGCATGCTTGGTGACTATTATCGACATAAATTCCTCCGCGCTTCATCTAAATATTTTTATAGAAATTACTGGTGGATATTACCAGACGGAACTCTTTTTTCAATGATCCAATTTAGCGCCCGGTTTTCCTGTTTTAACTCCTGTACCATCTGCTTGAGATAGACGTTTTCAGCCTCAAGCTGCCGCAAGTGTTCAACACCACTTTCATCTGATTTGGAGGAGGTTAAGAACCGGTTAATATCGGCATAATTAGTAGAACCGGTTTCTTGAAACCCGTCTTCACGTTTTCTAATGTTATTAAGCTGTTGTTTGGATATTGTTATTGCCCTTTTCATGCCTACACCTCACTCTTAAATAGAATTTTATTATGTTAAAACCTTACATTTTATCCATTCCCCAAATCGCTGATTCAAAGTCGGTGTAAAAAAACAATGCAAAAAGCATGCCACGGCAATTTGAGTCGGGTATATAACCTGGGAGATAAATTAAAAGCGCCAATAAGGCGCTGTTTACCGCTTTTAAGGCTTTTTTAGCTTGCAGATAAGCCAACCTTCTCACCGATTCGTCCTAGTTGCGTCAATTCACACCATATAAACTCCGGAACTGAAACAAGTTTACCGCTCATTAAGCGGAAATAGCTTAGTGCCAGTGTTTTTGCCATTCCTACAATTGCTACAGTTTCTTTCCCATTTATGCGACACAAAAAAGTTAAGTTCGCTAAAAGCCATAACATTGGCGTTCAAAGATGGCTCAAATGGTGGCATGCATATTGCAATAATTATGGTTAGCCATCGCTTTAACAGGGAGGTGATTAATGTAATTTTTAGGGGTGCTCCGTTTGGGGGTATGCTGCGGAAAGAGCGGCCAGTGAAACGAGAAATGACCTGAAATTAGCAAGAGACATTAAAAGGGAGCTGAAAAAATGACAGAGTATAAGATTTATCCAATCGAAGTAGGTTTAATAAGTGTTACTAAAGCCACCATGACCTTCAATTGCCAGGCGGACCTGGGCTTTTGGGTTCCCATTCTGGCCTTCTATATTGAAGGGGGCGGCAGAAAAATTCTGGTCGATACCGGCTGCGTTGATGATCCCAATTTTC
>JBDKUD010000228.1:0-5188 GCA_039679805.1 Syntrophomonas sp.
ATATAATCATTCTCGTTCCCTGTCAATCGGCTTTTTAATTAATTTGGATTTGGCCGGTATATTACTCAATGTAATCTTTGAGCTTTTTGCTTCGGGACGGATGTCTGAGTTTGCGCAGAGCTTTGGCTTCAATCTGTCTTATCCTTTCTCTGGTAACCCCGAATTCCTGTCCAACTTCCTCCAGAGTCCTCGGTCTGCCATCATCAAGTCCAAACCTTAACCTGAGCACTTTTTCTTCTCTTTCGGTAAGAGTGTTCAATATGCCATCCAAATGTTCACGTAAAAGAACAAATGAAGCAGATTCCTCTGGAGATTCAGCTTCTTCATCAGTAATAAAATCGCCCAGATGGCTATCATCTTCCTCCCCAATAGGGGTCTCAAGGGAAACTGGTTCTTGTGCCACTTTCATTATTTCGATAACCCTGTCTATCGGAATATCCATTTCTTTGGCTACTTCCCCAGGGGTAGGTTCCCTTCCCAGAGTCTGAAGAAGATTTCTCTGCACTCTGGATAATTTATTAATAGTTTCCACCATATGGACCGGTATTCTGATGGTACGAGCCTGATCAGCAATAGCCCTGGTAATAGCCTGCCTTATCCACCATGTTGCATAAGTACTGAATTTGAATCCCTTGCGGTAATCAAATTTTTCCACAGCCTTCATGAGTCCCAGGTTGCCCTCCTGAATTAAGTCCAGAAAGAGCATCCCGCGTCCTACATATCTCTTGGCGATACTTACTACCAAACGCAGATTGGCTTCTACCAGTTTCCTTTTAGCTTCCTCTTCCCCGCCTTCAATTCTATGTGCCAGGTCTATCTCCTCGTCCGCATTAAGCAACGGTACTCTGCCTATTTCTTTAAGATACATCCTGACCGGATCATCAATTTCAATTCCATCTGGAATAACGACTTCTTCGGTTTCAACGCTTTCAGGTTCTGCTTCATCATCACTTTCGTCTATATCATGTTCTGAGCCCACAATTATACCAAGAGACTGCAGATGTTCGAAAATATCATCTATGTTATCAGGTTCAAGATTAAACACCTGTAAATTCTCGATGATTTCTTCATAAGTCAGTTTCTTTTTCTTCTTGCCTTTTTCAGCCAATGCACTAATTGTATCTGCTAGTTTTCTGTCCAGTTTCATTTTATCCCCCCTTCCTGGGTGTCATCCAAAAATCTATCTAATTGTAAAATAAATTGCATCATACTGGTAAAATCGCCCCGATCACCAAGATTATTAACATTGTTCAGTACCTTTTGCCAATGAGCTTGACTTTTTAACATTTTTACTTTACTAATAAACCTATCAATCTCTATTTCATCCGGTAACTGATCTTTCTCATCCATTAAGATAGATATCCGGGCAAAAGGTGATTCCAGTTTTTTATCTACAGCTGTTTCCCTAAGAATAATCAACTTATCATAGTGGCTTCCTTCTAATTCATCAAATATCCTAATGATCTCCTTATATTGCGGGTTCTTAAAGAAATCTAAGCCTATAGCATTTTTAACTTTTGAAAAGGTCTCTTCATTATTTAGCAATGCTGCCAATATTTTCTCTTGAATCCCGTAATTTCCGTATTTATTATTATCTCTTATTATTTGCGTTTTATTCGTACTAGTATAATATAACTGTTTTCTGCCATTTAAATTATATTGCCGGTATATAACATTTTCTTCCACCCGAAGTTTTTGGGCCAACATTTTGATATAATAATCCTTTTCCATCTCAGTGTCCAGATTATTAATATCCTCTTGCATATGTTTTATCACCATAGTTTTATCATCTAGATTAACCATATTTGCAGATTTTATATATCGGTTTATCTTGAATTCAATATAACTACATCTATTATTCTTTATATATTGCCAAAATTCCTCTTTTCCAAATACTTGCAAATACTCATCCGGATCTTTTCCGGCAGGAAGTGTTAATACATCTACTTTTATACCTGTCTTGGTAATAATATCTATGGCCCGAAGAGTTTCTCTTTGTCCGGCTTCATCACCATCATACAAAATTAGTATTTTTTCGGCATATCGGCGTAATAAACGAGCCTGTTCTTCTGTAAAAGATGTTCCCAGTGAAGCGACCACGTTTTTTATACCCGCCTGGTGAAGTTTAATACAATCCATATAGCCTTCTACCAGAATAGCCTCATTTTCATGACGAATACTATCCCGAGCATGATACAAGCCATAAAGATTGTTACGTTTGGAAAAGATTTCAGTCTCCGGCGAATTCAGATACTTGGGTAGACTATCGTCTAAAACTCTCCCCCCAAATCCAATTATTTCACCGCTGTAATTAACAATGGGATATATGATCCGGTTTCTAAAAATATCATAATAGTTGTTATGTTTCTCACTGCGCTTAATCACACCAGATGATTTCACATTTTCAATTGGGAATCCCTTATTTAAGAGGTAGTCCTGCAGACTATTCCAATTATCGGGTGCATAACCCAGCTTAAAGGTATTTACAGACTCTGCTGTTATTCCCCGGTTATTCAGGTAAGTACTGGCCATACGCCCCTGTTCTGATGTCAGTAGTTTCTGATAAAACTCAGCTGCTGCCTGATTAACTTCAATTACCTTTTTCCTGTTATCAATATTTTTCTTTTCAAAAGAACCTGCCAGTTGAACACCAGCTTTTCTAGCCAGAAGTTCCAGTGCTTCTTTGAATTCCAGTCCTTCCCGGCGCATAATAAAAGAAAAAATATTTCCTCCCGCATGGCACCCAAAACAATAAAACATTTGTCTGTCCTGGCTTACACTGAAAGAGGCGGTCTTCTCAGGGTGGAAGGGACATAACCCCCAGTATCGATTACCCTTGCGTTTCAGTTCTACCGTTTCTGCCACGATATCTATAATATCAATCCTGGTAGCAATATCCCGAATAACCTGTTCATCGTAATATTTTGTCATTACTTCCACCTACTATTCTATGTTAACCACGAAATTCCTTCTTAATTTCGAAAATTGTCGAAACTTATTTAAAGATTATTCTTTATTCGGAAAAATTCTGCTGGCCTCAGGTACCAGTGAACGAGGAATGTATATATCATTGAATAAAGAAATACAATACGCATCACTCATACCCGATATATAGTCAGCAACAGCTCTTTCCAGCCCTTCTTCTTCTGCCACCTGCCGGTAAAAAGGACTCATTCGCAAGGGATCTCGATTATAATATTCGAAAAGTTTTTCTATTATAAACATAGCCCGGCTTCGTTCCGCCATACAAACGGGTCCTTTATAAATGGTTTCGAACATAAACTCTCTCAACCCTATCAAGGCCTGCTCCACCTCGGGTCCTGGTTCTACTCTTAATGATTCACCGGTTTCCATAAGCCGGCGAGTATTATTAATAGTATCAGTTACCAGAGTAGCAATCCTCATACTATGAGAATAGCCCAGAACTCTTAAATATTGCTCAGGAATATCTTCCTTACTTAACAAACCAGCCCTGATAGAATCGTCAATATCATGCTGAACATAGGCAATTTTATCACTGAGGCGTATTACCTGGCCTTCGAGAGTAGATGCCAGATTTTCGCTGCTTCCATATCCGCTATGGTTTAAAACACCGTCTAAAACCTCAGCACTTAGATTTAAACCTCTTTTACCTCGGTTTTGTTCTATCCGCGTAAGCACCCGGATACTGTTTTCATTATGACGAAACCCGTCACTTAGTAATTCATCGAGTATCTGTTCACCGGCATGAGCAAAAGGAGTATGTCCTACATCATGGCCCATAGCAATCGCTTCTATAAGATCCAGGTTAAGATTTAACCCCGCGCCAATAGTTTTGGCTATTTGATTAACTTCCAGGGTGTGAGTGAGTCTGGTACGGTAGTGGTCACCCGGTGGCGCAATAAACACTTGGGTTTTATGTTTCAGCCTTCGAAAAGATTTGGAATGAATAATCCGATCACGGTCTCTCATAAAACATGTCCGAACCGGGTCAGGTTCCTCCTCGATTTTTCTGCCCCGGGAATGTACCGCCAGAGTCGCATAGGGACTCAATACAGCTTTTTCCCTCTGTTCTATCTCCTCGCGAATAATAATAATATCTCACCTCCACCTCGGATTAACAGATTTCTTACGTCAGATGGAGTTCGCGCTCCATCTGGCGTTAGAAATCGTTATCCAGGAGCTTAGCGATGGTTAGCTCCCGCTTGTAAGAGCAGAAGGTTAACAGCGCTTAGCTATCGGATAAAAAAACCTTAGCCGGTAAGGTTAAGGTTTTTAACTCTAAAATCTTTTCCCGACTTATCACCTTTTTCTTAACTTTTGAGTGGCTGTGGCTACCTGTATAACCCTTTTGCCCATAATATGAGCACGTCTTATGCCATTGTCATCTTCATTGGCCGGGCGCTGCGCTGCGGCCCCCATATGACCGCAATCATCGTCTTCATATCCATCCCCCACAACAATCATCCCATGAACCAGAAATATATCCTGAATAGCTCTAAGGGTGGTTTCCTGGCCTCCAAACCGTGAAGCTCCTACGGCTAAAGCTCCGCCGACAACATTTAACAGCTTTTTATTTCCCCTTAGCAATCTGCTTTTATCCCAAAAGGCTTTTAACTGACCTGACACAGTTCCAAAGTAGACCGGGCTTCCGACCAGAAGTCCATCTGCACGGGACATGATTTCATAATATTTATTTAATTCCTTACCCTCCAGACATTTGGCAGTACACGGTGAGGAACAAGCTTTACAAAATGGATTCCTTTGGTCCTTTAATGCATCACGGCATTGAATAAGTTGGGTTTCAGCCCCCATCTTCTCGCATTCCTGCAAAGCTTCACGTAACAGAAATGCAGTATTACCATCCTTATTAGGGCTGCCATTTATTGCCACAATAAATGCTTTTGTCACATCTCCACCTCCACTATTCAGTTTAATACTACAAGGCATGTTTTTATTCCTTCATTTTATGCATTTATTTTTATTAATATAACAGCAAAACCCGATATGGCGCTTTATATCGGGTTTTATTGCCTTCTTTATATATTGTTTCCCGAGACACCTTTTGAGTCCTGAGCTTTCCCAGCCATGACCTAATGTGTGGAGATCTCTAAAAATAGTTGGCCTTTTGGTTGGAGGAACGTTCAAAAGAAGGCAGCCTCTTTCGCTTACTCTTGCAGTCGTTTTCATATCTGTCGAATGCTTGATA
>JBDKUD010000113.1:0-8411 GCA_039679805.1 Syntrophomonas sp.
GGTGCCATCAGCGTTACTGAACGCACCTCGTATATAGGAAGAGTAAGGAACCTAGCCCGCCTGGTGGCCGGTGAATATGTTGAACAAAGGAAGAGGTTGGGATATCCCCTTATCAAAGACGAGCAACTCAGACAAAAGTTGCTGAAAGATATGGAGGTGCTATAAATAGTGGCAAGAGAACTTTTGATGGAAATCGGTGTTGAAGAAATACCGTCAGCTTATATGACCAAAACTCTTGAGGATTTGAAGGACCTAGCAGCAAAAAAACTGCAGGAGACCCGGCTTATATACAAAAACTTGAATGTATGGGGTACTCCCAGAAGGCTGGTTCTATATGTTCAAGGCCTGGAAGAGAAACAACCGGATGCCGTAATTGAAAACCGTGGACCCAAAAAGAATACGGCTATTGATAAAGAGGGTAATCCTACCAAAGCCGGCCTAGGTTTTGCCCGCGGTCAGGGTATGGAATTCAGTAATCTGGAAATAAGAGATGTTGCCGGAGTAGAATATGTTTTTGCGGTAAAAAAGGAAGTAGGTAATTCAACGGAACAATTATTACCTGATTTGCTTACTAATATTATACATTCAATAGGTTTTCCCAAGTCAATGCGCTGGGGATATTACCATACCCGTTTTGCCCGTCCCATTAGATGGCTTTTGGCTATGTATGGCGACCAAAAGATTAAGATAACTATAGAAAATGTAGTCAGCAGCGATGTTACCTACGGGCACCGGTTCCTTTCTTCCGGCCCGGTTAAAGTTGATAGTATAACGAAATATTTCGAAGTGTTGAGAGATAATTATGTAATCCTGGATCAGGATGAGCGCAAAGAAATGATAAGAAATCAGGTTCAAACAGTTGCGGTTAATGCTGGCGGCAAGCCGACGGACAATCCGGAATTATTGGAAGAAGTTTCTTTCCTGCTTGAATATCCGACTGCTTTCTATGGTGAATTTTCACCGTCTTATCTGGCGGTACCTCCCGAAGTCCTTACCACCACGATGATTAATAACCAGAGATACTTTCCGGTATTTGATGACAAAAACCAACTGCTGCCTGGATTCATTGGCGTGAGAAATGGAACGGATTACCGTCTTGACTTGGTTAAGGCCGGTAATGAAAGGGTGCTAAAAGCCCGTTTGGAAGATGCACTGTTCTTCTGGAAAGAAGATAATAAAAAACCTATACAGGAGTTTGTTAGTGGGTTAAAGGATGTCCTGTTCCATGAGAGATTGGGCAGTATTATGGATAAAGTAACCCGGCTGCAGAACCTGGCGGTATTTATAGGCAGGGAGAATGGGTTAAGTGATGAAGCGACTATCAATCGGGCGGCTTATTTATGTAAGGCTGATTTGCTTAGCAGCATGGTCTTTGAATTTACCGAACTGCAGGGGATTATGGGCAGATATTATGCTATTAACAGCGGGGAAACCCCAGAAGTCAGTGAAGCCATTTTTGAACATTATTTGCCGCGTTTTGCGGGAGATATTCTTCCGTCCAGCCCAACTGGAATCGCGGTGAGCCTGGCTGAAAAAATCGACAATCTGGTAGGATGTTTTTGTATCGGAATTAAGCCTACCGGTTCTCAGGATCCATATGCTTTACGGCGTCAGGCTCTGGGAATTGTGAATATTATCCTCGAGAAAGGCTTGCAAGTTGATTTAAAAAGTATTGTAGCTAAGGCTTATGACGGGTTTTTAATTATAAAACCTGATTTTAACCAAGAAGATACGGTAAGAGAAGTAATAGAATTCATTCGCCAGAGATTACGGGGAGTCTTGCTGGAAAAGGGAATATCATATGATGTGATTGATGCGGTATTTTCTTTACCCGGCAGTGACATTAACGATATTACTATTCGCAACCAGATGGTTCAGAATTTCAAGCAATCAGATTTGTTCCAGGATTTTATGGTGGTTTATAACCGTACCAATAACTTGTCAAAAAAATGGGATAGTGACAACGTTATATTTACAGCTTTGGAAGATGAAAGCGAAAAAGAGTTATACGCGAAATACCTGGAAATCAAAAATCAGGTTGGAGAATTATTAAATAAACAAGACTATGTATCAGCTCTTGAGGTACTGGCAGGTCTAAGGCCTCAGGTTGACAGCTTTTTTGAAGCAGTAATGATTATGGTGGATAACGAAGAACTTAAGGCAGCCAGGCTGGGTATATTGAAAGCTATAACCAATTTGTGTAATAACATCGCTAATTTCAGTAAGATTATTATTTAATAATCCGGGATTAGTTATTAACATTTGGTATTAAATGCTTTGAAGCAATAGTAATCAAAGAAAAGCCAAAATTATGACAAAATACTTAAACAGGATATTAATCTATGATATAGTATATATGATTAGAATGATTTTACCCAAAAAGTATAGCATAATTGGGTGGTGGATAGTATCGAACTGAACGAGAGACAGGAAAAAATACTGGAAATAGTTAAAACTCATGGCCCTATTACCGGTGAACAAATTGCCGAACTCTTAAATGTTACTAGAGCTGCTTTACGACCGGATTTAGCTGTATTAACCATGTCGGGGTTTCTGGATGCCAAGCCCCGGGTGGGTTATACCTACAAGACTGAAGGGGTAGAAAACCAAATCAGGAGAATTCTTAACCAGTACCGTATAAAAGATATTCAGTCCATGCCGGTAATAGTTAAGGAAAGCTGCAGTATATATAATGCTATTGTTACCCTTTTTGTCGAGGATACGGGCAGTATCTTTGTAGTAGGAGAGGATAATTTTCTTACTGGGGTAGTATCGAGAAAGGATTTCCTAAAGACCACCCTGGGACAAGCAGATATTCATAAAGTACCGGTAAGCGTTATTATGACCCGAATGCCTAATATCATCACTACAACTATGGATGAAACTGTTGTAGAAACGGTCAAAAAGATAGTCGAACATGAAGTGGATAGTTTACCGGTAGTAAAATGCTATATTGATGAGAATGGCGAAGAGAATTTGGAAGTTGTGGGCAGGGTAACCAAGACTAACATTGCCAGGCTGTTCCTTGATTTAGCATGTAACAGGATGGAGGAGGTTTAAAGATTGTCAGATCACTTGCCAGGAGTCTTTATTGTCTCTGACTCAATAGGAGAAACTGCCGAGATGGTTGTAAGGGCTGCCGCCAGTCAATTTAACTCGGGAAAAATGGAAATACGGCGTATTCCTAATATTACTGATGCTGATACTCTGGCGGAAGTTGTTCACCAGGCTGTTCAAAATAAGTTTTTAATTGCTTATACACTGGTTGTTGAAGAATTGGCTCAATTTCTCCGAGCAGAATGTGCCAATACTGGAGTTGTATGCGTTGATATACTGGGACCTCTAGTTACCGCATTCAAAAGTGTTAGCCATATTGAACCCAGACGTGAGCCGGGGTTGCTTAGGAAAGTAGATGAAATGTACTATCGGCGGGTTGAAGCCGTAGAATTCGCGGTTCGCTATGATGATGGCAAAGACCCGCGGGGAATAAATCTGGCTGACATTGTTCTGGTAGGGGTATCCCGGACCTGCAAGACTCCGCTCTCTATGTACTTGGCTCACAAGCAGATCAAGGTGGCCAATGTACCGCTGGTACCCGAAGTAACACTTCCCGAGGAGCTGTTTGCGGTTAATAAAGGGAAGGTGATCGGTCTGATTATTAAACCGGAGCAGCTGAACCATATCCGCATTGAAAGGTTGAAAACCCTGGGATTACAGGGGCAAGCCAGTTATGCTCACCCCGAACGAATTTTGCAAGAATTAGAGTTTTCCGATAAAGTAATGAAGAAATTGGGATGTCCGGTAATTGATGTTACTAATCGGGCTGTTGAAGAAACAGCCAGTAAAATATTAGAAATATACTATAGGAGGTTAAGCAATGTCTAAGGAGAAGTTCATCTATCTATTTGAAGAAGGCCAAGCCGATATGAAATCATTACTAGGTGGCAAGGGTGCTAACCTGGCTGAAATGACAAGGATCGGATTGCCGGTTCCTCCGGGTTTTACTATAACAGCTGGAGCATGCAATGCATATCTGGCATCAAATCATGAATTTCCTGCCGGGATGTTAGAAGATGCCTTTGTGGCTTTGGAAAGCCTGGAAAAGAAAACCGGCAAAGTCTTTGGTGATATGAGTAACCCGCTGCTGGTATCAGTAAGGTCGGGTGCAGCTGTATCGATGCCGGGAATGATGGATACCATTTTAAACCTGGGGTTAAATGATGATTCTGTACAGGGCTTGTCCACACTAACCGGTGATGAGCGGTTTGCCTATGATTGCTACCGCCGTTTTATTCAGATGTTTTGCAATGTGGTGCTTGATATTGAACATTCCCTTTTTGATGAAATAGTAGAAAAATATAAACGGAAATTAAATCTCATTTTTGATTATGAAATACCTGCTAACGAAATGAAGGAAGTAATTACAGAATATAAAGCATTGGTTAAACAGGAAAAGGGTTTTGATTTCCCGCAAGATGTACATGAACAGCTTTCCCTGGCAATAAAGGCCGTATTTGATTCCTGGAATAACCAGAGAGCGATTGTTTACAGACGTTTAAATAAAATTCCCGATGACCTCGGAACTGCCGTAAATATTCAGTGTATGGCTTTTGGAAATATGGGAGATGATTGCGGAACGGGGGTGGCATTTACCCGTAATCCATCTACCGGGGAGAATTTATTATATGGAGAGTTCCTGGTTAATGCCCAGGGAGAAGACGTGGTGGCCGGTATCAGAACGCCCATGCCGATTTCCAAATTGAAAGAGGAACTACCTTCGGTATACGAACAATTTGTAGATACCTGCAATAAATTGGAGACACATTATCGGGATATGCAGGACATCGAGTTTACCGTAGAAAAAAGCAAATTATACATGCTGCAGTGCCGCAATGGCAAAAGAACTGCCCGGGCAGCGGTTACAATTGCAGTAGAAATGGTTAACGAAGGACTTATAACTAAAGAAGAAGCAGTTATGCGAGTAGAGCCGGAACAGTTAAGCCAGCTTTTACATAGACAGATAGATACCAGCGTAGAGTTGGAGGTTATTGCCAAAGGGCTGCCGGCATCACCAGGTGCAGCCTGCGGGAAAGTGGTATTTAGCCCCGACCAGGCAGAGAAAATGGGTGAAGCCGGAGAAAAGGTAGTACTGGTTCGCAGTGAAACAACCCCGGATGATATCCATGGTATTGTATATGCTCAGGGAGTTCTGACTTCCCGTGGCGGAATGACTTCTCATGCCGCAGTTGTAGCCCGGGGAATGGGCAAGCCATGTGTATGCGGGTGTGAAAGTGTCAAAATTGATGTTGAGGCTAAATCATTTGCGGTAAATAATATTGTTGTCAAAGAAGGCGATGTGATTTCTGTCGATGGTGCTACCGGCAATGTGGTGCTGGGCGAAGTTGCGATGGTGGAGCCTACTTTATCTGATGAATTTGAAACCTTGTTAAAATGGGCCGATGAGATTAAGAAGTTAGGCGTAAGAGCTAATGCCGATACTCCTTATGATGCAGCTAAATCAAAGGAACTGGGAGCAAAAGGCATTGGGCTGGTTCGTACTGAGCATATGTTTATGGCTGTTGAAAGATTGCCTATTGTTCAGGAAATGATTTTAGCTGAAGAGCTAGCTGATCGGGAGAAAGCCTTGGCTAAGCTGTTGCCTTTCCAAAGAGATGATTTTTATGGCATATTAAAAGCAATCGCTCCATATCCGGCTACTATTCGTTTGTTGGATCCTCCTTTGCATGAATTCCTGCCTAAAGCTGATGTACTAATGCTGGAAATAGCAGAAATGAAATTCAAAAATGAAACTGGAGCAGCCTTATTGGAAAAAGAAGAGTTGCTTAAAAAGGTTCGTAAATTAGCTGAAGCCAATCCTATGTTGGGCCACCGGGGATGCCGCTTAGGGTTAACTTATCCTGAAATTTACCGCATGCAGGCCCGGGCTATTTTCGAAGCCATGGCTCAGCTGAAGGCTGAAGGAATAGATACATTTACAGAAGTGGAAATACCTCTGGTTATAGATCTGGCTGAATTTGCCTTCTTAAAGGAACAAATCCTCGAAGTATATGAAGAGGTAAAGAAAGAAAAAGGAGCCGAACTTAACTTTGCGATGGGTACTATGATAGAACTTCCCAGAGCATGTATTATAGCTGATGAGTTAGCTACCGAAGCCGACTTCTTCTCATTTGGTACCAATGATTTAACCCAGACTACACTTGGCTTTAGCCGTGACGATGCTGAAGGTAAATTTATCCCTGTTTACCTGGAAAGAAAAGTAATTAAGGATAATCCTTTTGCTGTATTAGATCGTAAAGGTGTAGGCAGCCTGATGAAAATAGCAGTTGAAAAGGTACGCGGTACCGGTAAGGATATATTGATGGGCATATGCGGTGAACATGGCGGCGAGCCGAGTTCAGTGGAGTTCTGTCACCAAATAGGACTGGATTTTGTAAGTTGTTCTCCTTATCGTATCCCAATTGCTCGCTTGGCAGCAGCTCAGGCGGCCATCAACAACCGTTAAAACAAGTTTTACAAAATAGGTGATAGTGGGGATGGCTTTAAGGTCATCCCCATTTTTTAAAATGCGGTTATAATAAGCTAATTAGAACGTAAATATGATATAGTGAAATAGTGGTCCGTACTCATCTAAGGAGGAAAAATTATTGACGATCCAAAAGTTTAGAGATCTGGGATTAAAACTCGAACTACTGCATATGATTGAAAAAAAAGGGTTTGAGGAACCCACTCCCATACAGAGCAGGGCAATACCTCCCGGGCTTACCGGACGAGATATTATGGGGCAGGCCAAAACCGGAACCGGTAAGACAGCTGCCTTTGGATTACCCATATTAAACCAGATAATTCCCGGTGATGGTTTGCAGGCGTTAGTTGTTTGTCCCACCCGGGAACTAGCTGTACAGGTATCACAAGAGATACTATTTCTGGGGCACGAGTTGAAGGTTTATACTTTGCCCGTATATGGCGGACAATCTATAGAAATACAGATAAGAGGACTAAAAAGAAGGCCGGAAATAATAGTTGGAACCCCGGGCCGTCTAATTGATCATATGAACCGAGGGACCATAAGATTATCCGGCTTAAAATATGTGGTCCTGGATGAAGCTGATGAAATGTTGGATATGGGGTTTTTACCTGATATTAAAAAAATTCTGGAGCAATGTCCGTCCAAAAGACAAACTTTTCTATTCTCTGCTACCCTGGAAAAAGAAATACGTGATCTGGCTTATGAATTTATGCAAGAGCCGGAAGAAATTATGATAGAATCACCTGAACTTACTGTACCTCTTACCAAGCAGTATTATTATGAAGTTCAACCTCGGCATAAAATTGAAACCATATGCCAAGTGATAGATATAGCCCAACCACCGGTAAGCCTTATATTTTGCCGAACCAAGAAAGGCGCTGACCAACTGGCACGGGTACTTAACAAGCGGGGCTATGCAGCTGATGCCCTGCATGGGGATATGTCCCAGCGAGAACGTGATAATGTAATGGAACGCTTCCGCAAAGGGAATATAGAAATACTAACTGCTACTGATTTGGCTGCACGAGGGCTGGATGTAGATGTGGTTACTCATGTTATTAATTTTGATATACCCGAGGATCCTGACAGTTATGTGCACAGGATAGGCAGGACCGGCAGAGCCGGTAGAACTGGTACAGCTATTACCCTGGTGGAACCGGGACAAATAAGAACTTTAAGAGTCATTGAAAAACATATTCGAACCAGGATAAATCGTCAGAGCTTGCCCGCATCACGGGAAGCTGTGGAGCATAGACAAGAATCCTTAATAAAAAGAGTTGTGCAGGTTTCTCAGCAGGACCTGGATATATACCGAAATATAGCCGCAGAGTTGATTGCTCGGCCAGATGCAGAGCAGCTGCTGGCAGCAGCCCTAAAGTTGCTTGATAACGAGATAATTGAATATCAAGGCACTCCTGAGCCTTCCCGGGTACCAGAGATAGATTCAGCAACTGTGCATGTAGAACTGCCTATTGGCAAAATGCAGGGCATGCACCCGCGCCGGCTCATGGAATTTCTTTCTGCTAATACCTCCATTAAGCCTAAACAGGTTGGGGATATTGATATCCAGGGAAGCAGTACTTACGTAGAGGTTCCGATAGAATTTGTTGATGAGATATATCAAGCGTTTGACAGATATGAAAACGCCCGCAAGAGTCAGCGCAAGCGGCTGCCATCTTTTGATCATGCCGCCAACAAAAAAGCCAATTAAGTTTTATCGGTTTGAAATAACCGGTAAGGTATCAGGGGCAAGGAATTTAAAGATAAAAAATAAAATTTTAGATAATACAATAAAGCCCGATATGGAGTGCCGTATCGGGTTTTATTGTGACGTTATTAAAAATAAATGCATAAAATGAAGGAA
>JBDKUD010000147.1:0-9058 GCA_039679805.1 Syntrophomonas sp.
ACAGCTGTTTGAATTGAAATTTTATCTTCAGATGATAATTGCTGTATTTTCAGATAATCCTGGATGGACTCAAATTCCTCCTCAATGGTTGAAAATTGGTCTGCATGTCGCAGATTATAGCGCATGATTTTGGAAAGAGATGAAATAACCTCGGAAGCACGCTGAGGATTTTCTAGAAGTATAAGATTATTAATGGTATTAAGCACATTAAATAAATACTGAGGTTTTAGACTCCTTTCCATACTATGCAGTTCTTTCTGTTTCAAGTTTCTTTCCAGTTCAATTTTAGAATGTTCCTCATTCTGGATGCGCATATTCAGTTGATTGTTGGCGTCCTTCAAGAAACTGTTAACACTGATTTCGGCAATATAATTGGCTATGCTGTGCAGCATATTGGCAAACGCATGTAATCTATTCAGAGGAACCAGCGGAAGTCCCTTCATTGTTTCTTCGTACAGGGCTTTGAGTTCAGGATTAGAATTAAGGTCTACACCCGATGAAATCTTGGGTATGGTAGGGTGTACATCGTCTTCCACCCGCAACTGGCCAATCATAATAACGCCTAAATATTGACCATTAATAATAATAGGAACTGATGTTTCGACAATGTCCATGTGACAGCGGTAGATGAAAGGAAGATGTTTATGGAAGGCACTAATTCCTCCGAAAGCATCAGATTTTTGGCATTCAATATTTGTTTCAGGGTTTGCCCGCATCCTCTCACAAAATTTACAAAAGAGGTTACAAGAAGTGTAACAATCAGGCCAAATTAAAGGTTTGCCTAGATTATCTGTGATTAGTGTCTTAACACCAGTTGCCTCTGTAAAGCGATTTAATAGGTCTTTTAAAAAGTCGGGTGATACTACATCAAAAAGGCTTAGAAACTGGTTTTGCTGTGCCAAAAACAATGCCCCCCTCATTCCTTATGATGAATATATAAATTCGACAAATATTTATAAAAAAAGACTTGATTTAATCTTATCATACGGGATAAATATTTTTTATAGAATTTACTGTTCATAATGAAAATAGTCAAAATAATCACGCAACAAGTTATAAAGTGAATTAGACGCTTTAATAATGCATATGATTTTGGATTATAAGAAGGATACATACTTGTGCTTTGCAAGTAGAGAAAGCTAAGAGGTTATTGCAATCTAAAAAATAGATTGTAATAGCCTTTTTTAAGTATTGGCTAAGATGCCACTTAAAACATATTTAAATTTTTAACTTGCGGAAAAAATGACCGACATTTAAAAGGTTCAATAAAATTAAAGTTTCAGGTTGTCAAATTAAGTGTGCAATTAGTCAAAATACTTGCACTTGGCTTTTTACTTTGAAAATGGTCAATCCATAGTATCAAGTAAGGTGCGACTTTATGCTGCTGAAGTGATATTCAGGGCATAATGCATTTTCTATAATCTTGACAGTGGATGTTTTAGAAGGCCAAACAATTAAGGAAGCAAGGATGGTATTAACATGAGTAACCGTATGGTTGAGTTAGCCTTAAACGCTGGGATTGTTGGTGCAGGAGGTGCTGGTTTTCCTACACATGTAAAGCTGGACGCACAGGTCAACCGTATTATTATAAACGGGGCAGAATGCGAACCTTTGATCTCGGTAGATAAGATGCTGATGCTTTACCACGCTAACGAACTAGTACAAATGGCTGAAAAGGTACGTCTTCAGCTTGGTGCTGATTTGGTTTCATTTGCCGTAAAAGCGAAACATGTTCAAGTTATAACAGAACTGAAGAAAGTGATTGATTATAACAATAATATGGAGGTATTTCAATTAGGAGATTTCTATCCGGCTGGAGACGAAGTGGTAACGGTTTTTGAAGTTACCGGTCTTTCGATTCCGGAAGGTGGTATTCCACTTGATGTGGGTGTAGTAGTGATGAATGTTGAGACATTGTGGAATCTTTCACAGGCAGAAAAGGGTATTGTAAATACACATAAATGGTTGACTGTTGCCGGTGAGGTCGAATGTCCTGGTATTTACCATGTGCCGATGGGTATTGCCAAGCGTCAGGTTTTGGAAGCGGCCAAGGCTTCATTAGATGACAATGTTTACATTATTGACGGTGGTCCAATGATGGGCAATTTAGTACAAGATTTAGATGAGCCGGTAACTAAGACTACTAAGGCACTACTTGTATTCCCCGATGATCATCCGGTAATTGTTAATGCGCGCCGGGATATTAATCAAATGCTGCTGCAGGCGCGTTCCATATGCTGCCAATGCCGGCTTTGCAGCGATGTTTGTCCCCGTAATCTTTTAGGTTATCACTGTGAGCCAAACCGTACAATATTGGATGCTGCTTACAGCTGGTCAATTAGCAATGACGGTTTGACACAAGCTTTGGCTTGCTCAGAATGCGGAGCTTGTGATATGTATAGCTGTCCCATGGGTCTATCGCCAAGGCGAATTAATCATATGCTTAAAGAACAATTGAACAAATCAAAAATACCTAATCCAAATAAAGGAAGTAAGCCGCAACCTTCTGGATGGCGTCCTTATCGTCGGATCCCGACATCAAGACTGTGCAGCAGATTGAACGTTGATAAATACTTTAGTCCATTAAAAGTATATGATGAGGAATTTAAATCGGAACAGATTTATTTGCCTCTTAAACAACATATCGGAGCTCCTGCTCAGCCCGTTGTGAAGGTGGGGGATTCGGTCAAACTAGGTCAACTTGTAGCTGCCATTCCTAAAAATGTACGAGTTTCCAGCAACGTTTTCAGTAGCATGGACGGAAGAGTAACTGCAGTGGATACACAGGGCATTAAAATTGTGGGGTGAACGCATGAAAAATATCAAAAAGATTGATTGTATTGGGATAATTGAATACCGCAGTGTTGCCAAGGGGCTGGCTACTGTAGATGCTATGCTCAAAGCAAGCAATATAGAATTAATTTATTCAGCTGTGTTATGTCCGGGAAAGTATGTGGCTATGGTAGCCGGAGATACCAGTTCAGTTCAGGAAGCGGAGCGGTTAGCACGCCGTGGTGAGAGCGAGTTTATGTTATCATCGGCAGTTCTTACAGACATCGATCCGCAGGTTTTTTCAGCTATTACCGCAACTACGAAATTAAATGATATTGATACGGTTGGAGTACTTGAGACAATGGATGCAATTTCAGCAGTAATAGCTGGCGATAGAATGGCCAAAACAGTAAATGTTGACTTGATGGAGATACGGCTTGCGCGTGGTATGGGAGGAAAAGCTTTTATCTTCCTTAATGGTGAGCTTTCTAATGTAGAAGAAGCGATGCGAGCCGGTATTAATGCGATCGCTGAGAGTGGAACATTGATAACCTGGTCAATCATACCAAATGCTAGCCCTGAAATATTGATGTAGGTGAAAATAATGAATCATATTGCGAATACTGATCGACAAATTAATTTGCTTACTAAAAGAATGTTACATCCCGAAAAGATACCGCCTTCTACCCCGGTGTTTTTGGGTATAGACGTCGGTACAGCAAATGTTGTTACTGTAGCGGTTGATTCTGAGGGTAATCCTTTGGGAGCTGAAATAGAAAACGCTCGAGTTACGCGGGAGGGAATGATTGTCGATTATTTGGGAGCCGTAAGAATAGTGACAAAACAGATAGAGAATTTGCGGCAAAAGTTGGATCACTCACTTTTATATGGAGCTTCTGCTTTTCCTCCTCAGACCGAATCAGGAAATATCCGCGTTACTGCTAACATTTTGGAAGCTGCAGGATTGAATGTTATTACGATGATAGATGAGCCTACTGCAGCTGCACAAGCTCTGGGAGTAAGTGATGGAGCGGTAATAGATGTAGGTGGCGGAACAACAGGTGTATCGATTATTACTGATGGAAAAGTGGTAGCGACTGCCGATGAACCAACTGGCGGTTTTCAGTTCGATTTAGTCATTGCTGGGGGGTTAGGTATTTCTATTGAGGAAGCCGAATCAATAAAACGAAATCTTGATAAACAGCGTATTTTGATGCCAGTGGTTCGACCTGTTATGGAAAAAGTAGCATCGATAGTTTCTCGATTTATTGATAGTTATCAAGTAAAAGACCTTTATCTCGTGGGTGGCAGCTGCAGCTTTTATGGTTTTCAAACTTTGTTGCAGAATAAATTGGGGTTGGCTACGCATATGCCTCAGATGCCTTTGTTTGTGACTCCTTTAGGTATCGCTCTTTCAGCTGCATTTTCAGTAAGAAACGAGCCTAACATATTCGAAAGTTAAATTTTAGGAGTTAGGGGAGAGGTGATATCAATTTGAATCGGTATTAGGAGCAAGGAAAATATTGATTAACTAAATAAGGAGGTAAAATAATGGAATTTACTGCTGAGCAAATTGCAAAAATTGTTAATCAAGTAATGGAGCAAATGGGAGATAATGCTACGAATGTTAATGATCAAACAGATGATTATTACAATCAACTTGGAACCGGCGGCCTGGAACCTTTCGATAAGGTATATAAAGTGATCGATTACAGCGGTGACGAGGTAAATATATCTCCTTTTCCACGCATTAACCGTATCCGTAAGCGTGTTTGGGATACACCGCAGGAAATAGAAGCAGACCGTGCTGTGTTGTTGACGGAAGCATATAAAATGTATAAGAATGACCCGCAGGTGATTAAATGTGCCAAAGCTGTCGCCTATCTTTTCCGCAAAATTCCAATCCATATCATGCCTGATGAAATTGTTGCGGGTGAAACAGGATGTATGGGGCGTCATGCAGCGATTTACCCAGAGTTCTCGTATGACTGGATTATGGATGAATTGCGTGGTGATAGAATTAGTCATCGTCCTGAAGACCGCTATGATACACCGGAAAATGTTAAGCAAGCATTGCTGGAGCTGGAGGACTATTGGATCGGAAACACCGTTTATGATGAGATCGTAGGTATGCTGACAGAAGAAGAGCTAAAGGGTTCTACCCTTGGCCGTCCGGTATTCACACCTAATCTTTTCCTATATTATGGTTCTGCTCATACCATGCCGCGTTTTGAACTGGTTCTCGGTGACGGCTTTGGCGGCCGAAAGAATAAAATTAAACAAGCAATGGCCAAATGTGATCCCACCACTGGTGAGGGCTTGGAAGCGCGCGAAAACTACCTGGCACAGTTGATTGTTTTAGACGGTGCCAGCGATCATATGAGGCGCTACGCCGCACTGGCCCGGGAGCAGGCTGGCGTCGAAAGCAATATCGAACGAAAACAGGAATTGCTGCAAATGGCGGAAAATTTTGATTGGATTGCTGAAAATCCGCCCAAAACTTTTTGGCAAGCCATCCAACTTTATCAAATGACTGTTTGCCTCGGATACATTGAGAGCAATGGTCAGGCCCTTTGTTTTGGACGCTTTGACCAGGTTTTGTATTCCTTTTATGAAGCTGATATGAAAGCCGGTCGTATCACTAAGAAATTTGCAGCTGAACTAACTGAGGCATGGTCTATTAAAACTTGGGAGATGCTCAAGCTGCGCGATGAGATTTCGGCCACTTTATCCTCGGAAGCAGGTATGGGATCTACGGTTACAGTCGGAGGTCTAAAACGGGATGGATCTGATGCAACCAACGACCTGACTTACCTTTTGTTAGAAGCACATGCTCATACTCAACTGCAGGAACCCTGGCTCTCTACTCGCTGGCATATTAATTCACCGTGGGAGTACAAGGTTAAAATTGCTAGCATTTTGAGAATCGGAACCGGCCTGCCGAAAGTATTTAATGATGATGCTTGCATTCCCGCACAGACCGGGTCATCAGGCAAATCTATCGAAGATGCCAGAGAATATGCTGTGGTCGGGTGTGTAGAGTTGGATATCCCGGGTAAGGAACTTGGTAACCATGATTCTGCTTATATGAGCCTGGCCAAAGTATTTGAAATGGCTTTAAATGATGGACGATGCTTGGATTGCGGTTCCGGATGCCCACGGTGGCAGAAGTGTGGCAGCATGGGCGGGCGTCTTGGCCCCCAATATGGAGGACTTAAAGACTTTAATTGCATCGAAGATTTAATGGAAGCCTACCGCAAACAAATGGAATATTGGGTAGATAAAATGGTCGCCGTAATCAATGCAATGGAAACTGGTCATAGACGCAAAAAACCATTGCCCTACCTTTCCTCCGTTTTTGAAGGTCCTCTGGAAAGCGGCAAAGACGTCACTGCCGGCGGCGCTGTCTATAACTTTAGTGGTCCCCAGGGAGTTGGGATGGCAACTGTAGGAGATAGTCTATGTGTTATTAACGAGTTAGTATTCAAACAAAAGAAGATAACTGCCGATCAACTGCTGGATGCTTTACAAAAGAACTGGGCAGGCTATGAAGATTTGTATGCATTAGTTAATTCAGACAAGATTCCTCATTTCGGCAATAATGATGATTATGCAGATGAATGGACCAAGTTTGCTGCCAAATGCTGGATAGATGCTGTGCATGGACATAAAAATACTCGCGGTGGCAAGATCGTACCTGGCATGTTCTCCGTTTCTGCCAATGTAGGTATCGGTATGTGGCAAACAGCTACTCCGGATGGCAGGTTGGCCATGGAGCCGGTATCTAACTGCCTTGGTCCTGTCCATACCAAAGTTGGTTTCCATGATACTACTGGTCCAACGGCAATGGCTATTTCTGCAGGTAAGTTGGATCAGCAACGTGCCAGCAACGGCACCCTCCTTAATGTACGATTCTCACCTGGTTGCGTAGCTGGAGATACCGGTCGCGAGAACTTAGTAAAATATATTGATACTTACTTCCAACATAAAGGGATGGAGGTTCAGTTTAATATCATTGATCATCAAACACTACTTGATGCACAGGCACATCCTGAGAATTATCAAGGTTTGCTGGTACGTGTAGCTGGTTACAGTGCATTATTTGTTCGCCTGAGCAAAGCATTACAGGATGATCTGATCGGCCGTAATGCATACAGTGCCTTCGATTGATTCGAATTTTGGGATTAACATTCTACTGAAAGGGGGCGCTAAGCTGGCGCAAAGCTAGCGCGCAATTATGGCAAGTACTACAACACAAAAAGAAGCCACAATTTTTAATATTCAAAAATATACTGTGCATGATGGGCCAGGTATAAGAACAACGATTTTTTTTAAAGGCTGTCCAATGCATTGTTTGTGGTGCAGTAATCCCGAAAGCCAGAAGCCATATCCGCAAGTAGCCGTATTTAAGAAGGATTGTATCGGTACCGAAAAATGCAGTCGATGTTTACATGCCTGCCCATATCAAAATGAGCAGATCTTACAAGTTGAAAACGGGTATGTCATTGGTATTGATAGAAGCAAATGTCACAATTGTTTGCTCTGCGCTCAAGCTTGCCCTAATAGCACACTTAAGATTTTTGGCAAAAAATATACGGTACGCGAATTATTAAATATAATCCTGGAAGACCGCCAATTCTATAAAGATTCAAATGGCGGCGTGACGGCCGGCGGTGGAGATCCTATGATGCAATATAAATTCCTCCGTGACCTGTTTAAGGAATGTAAACGCTACGGTATTCACACTTGTGTAGAAACAGAGCTTCAATGTAATAAGGAAGCAGTAGAAGCAATATTACCATTTACCGATTTATTAATTACTGATATTAAGGTTATGGACCCCCAAAAGCATCAGCAATATACCGGTATAACAAATGAGCGGATATTGGATAATATCAAATTTGCTGTTGAAAGCGGTGCCAAGGTGATTATTCGGACTCCGGTTGTACCAGGTTATAACAATGATGAGGAAAATATTCACGTGACTGCCCGCTTTGTATCAGAGCAATTGAAAAACAAGATTGTGCAATATCAGCTTTTACCTTATCGTTTGCTAGGACTGGAAAAATACGAGGCATTGGGGATTCCCTATCCTATGGGTGATATAAAGCAACCTGCACGGGAGGATTATGAACCAAACATCCGCCATTTAGTTAAAGAAATGCTGGCATATGGTGTACCAGCGGTAGCAGGAAGCAATGTTAAATACAATTATTAGTAAAGGGGGATAGCCATGACGGAGGTAAAACAGCGCATTATCCAAGAATCTGTTCCTGGAAAACAGGTGACTCTTTGTCACATGATTGCACATTCTGATGCTGCGCTTGTGGATAAGCTCGGCATGGCAGAGGAGTCTGCTGCTGGTATTATGACGATTACCCCTTATGAGGCGGTTATTATTGCAGCTGATCGCGCAGTTAAAACTGCTGATATTGAATTAATAGTGGTCGATCGTTTTACGGGGTCTTTGTTGATAACAGGAAATGTAAGCGCAGTTGAACCAGCATTACGAGAAGCCAATCGTTATCTTACTGAAGTTCTACATTTTGATTCAACTGATTTTACAAAATCTTAAGCCACAAATTTTTTGAATATTAAAGGAGGGCATTTAATATGGCACAGGAAGCATTAGGAATGATTGAAACTAAAGGTTTAGTACCAGCGATTGAAGCGGCTGATGCAATGGCTAAGTCAGCTAACGTTGCATTGGTTGGTTATGAAAAAATCGGTTCTGGTCTGGTTACCGTTATGGTACGAGGTGATGTTGGTGCTGTTAAAGCAGCCACCGATGCTGGCAGTGCAGCTGCTGCCAAAGTGGGCGAAGTTGTTTCTGTCCATGTTATTCCCCGTCCCCATAGCGATACGGAAAAACTGCTGCCGGAAATAAAATAAAATTGGTTAAAGAAGTGTAGTGCCTATTCTATAAAAATGGAGGTTGTGACATTGAAGATGGATAATGAAGAAATCGTCCAGCGAGTAATGGCAGAACTGCTAAAGCAAACACCAAAGCCTGCTGTCAATTCCTCCCCCGGCGATTGTGGCAGCAAAAGCTCTAAAGTAGAAAGTTTTACAGAATTTGTCGGAGTGGGTCCGGGCGATACGATTGGATTAGTATTGGCCAATGTTGATCCTGCTCTATGCAAAGCATTGGAAATTGACCCTAAATTCCGATCGATTGGTCTTGTCGGCAGCCGTACCGGAGCTGGTCCACAAGCTACGGCGGCAGATGATGCTGTCAAAGCCAGTAATACCGAAGTAATTCGTGTGGAACTCCCTCGTGATACCA
>JBDKUD010000307.1:0-5326 GCA_039679805.1 Syntrophomonas sp.
TCTGTTCGATCCGATTCAATTGCTCCAGCATCTGAACAAAGACGCAGCTGAATACCCGCCCCGCTTCCATTACCTGTTCCTGCTGACCATCGCTCGTCTTATCGGGTTCAAAAACTGCCAGGGCAGCTTTACCGGCGTGCAACGTACTATGTAAAGTTGACGGATTGCTTAAATCATTCAGCTGATTGAGGTTTAATTCTATCAATCACATCCTGCAGTAATTTGTCACCGAACAGCAACTTGCCTTCATTTGCCCGGCTCAAGTATAATTGTAATTATTGAGCATGGAACTGCTTACAGCCATTTTTGCCCGGTTTAGCCAGATGCCTGTTGATTCTTGAACAGGAGTATATTCCCCGGTTTGGAGATTAATCTCGAAGATGTATTTGCATAGGATAACTGAAACATCAAAGAGGGGGTTGGATTTAAATGAATGAAAATAGATGGCGCCGGCGCTTTCATAATTTTGAAAAAGCCTATCAACAATTTCACAACGCTATTTTAATTTTTGATAGCTTAAGCATGCTTGAAAAAGAAGGTTTAATTCAGCGATTTGAGTACACATTTGAATTGGCCTGGAAGACAGTTAAAGACTACCTGGAGTACCAGGAAGTGCTGGTCACTTTCCCCCGGGAAGTCATCAAGGAGGCATTTCACCATGGACTGATTGAGGATGGAGAAATGTGGATGGATATGTTGGAAAAACGCAACCTGTTAGCCCATACTTATGATGAGGAACGCTTTCAACTGGCAATTAAAATGATCAAGGATCACTACTATGCGGCGATATCACAGTTGTACCGTGAATTAGGAGACAAAATATGAACTTTGGCTTATCTGAAAAATCTCTGGCTATGATTATTGAGGCTTTGTCCAGGTGGAGCGAGATCAGACAGGCTTCAATTTTTGGCAGCCGCGCTACGGGTGATTATAAAAAAGGCTCCGATGTTGATATAGTTATTTATGGCTCCCAGATTACAGAAGAAATTGTAGTTGGTTTGGCTGCTTTATTGAATGAGGGCCTTCCCTTGCCTTACTACTTCGATATTGTTCACTATGAATCAATAAGCAATGATGCCTTAAAGAATGAAATTGATAGCTATGGAAAACTGCTTTATAAACATGGGGAGCGATTATATGGCAACTTGCCTCAACTTAACAAGCTCAAGTATAATTATGATTACAACGCTTAGTATTGCTTAAGTATGTATTGATCCGGTGCATTAATTATCTGGATGCGTAAAAAGGAGGGAACGATATATCCATGACCTCCCCCGAGCCCAATAAAAAATATACCTACGGAGACTAAAAAGAACGTCCCTCCGTTGGCCCCTATAAATCTTCCAATTTAATTACCGGTATTTCTTTAATGGTGACAAGTTGATAATCATTGGTCAAAAATACGTCCGCCCGTTGAGTAACTGCCGTCGCAAGATGGATGGCATCCGACATTTTAAAGTTATAAACTGCTCTGATTCGAGCAGCCTCCTCGGCTACCCGGTCATCAACCGGGTACACATTTAAATGAGGCATTTGAAACATAAGCTTGATTTGATCCAAGGCCAGCCAGTTTCCCTCCCGGTACGGCTTAACCGCACATTCCGCAAACGCCAGGACAGACGCTATAAGTTCCAATCTTCCCTGATTGGCGGCAGCATCAATTAAAGGAACTACCTTTTCACCTAAAACTTCCCGGGAAAACAAAGCAATAAACACATTTGTATCTAAAGCTATACATTTGTTGCTTTGAAGAAAACCTTCTATTCCCATGCTGTTTCCCGTTCCTTTCGCAAGTACTCCAGCGGTTTATTTCCCCAGGCATCTTTGCAGCACCCATAAGCAGCCGATGCCCAATTCTCCGGTTTTTTCATAATAGATATGCGGCCATTTCGGTCGCTGGTCATGATTAAAATATCTCCAGGTCTTACTTGGACATCATCACGGATTCGAGCCGGAATTACTATTTGACTTTTGACACCCACTTTCACTTCTTCAACCACACCAAACATAGTAATGCCTCCTCCCAATATTGTATTTCTATTATACGTAATAGTAAGCCAATATTACAATATTGCAATACATATGCAATGATGTATCCTACATGTTGTAATCCTATTCATCTTTTTTCCCGGATAGCTGAATATGGGAAATATTAATTTAAGTAATCGTTGGGTGCCAGGCACGACAGGCCCCGGCAGCCTCTTTACCCTGGTACGTTCACCTCACTCTTTGCTATGTAAGCTCTCCTCGATGCGATCCAGCTGCTGCAGCATCTGAGCCAGGACGCAGGTAAATACCCGGCCGGCTTCCATGATTTGTTCCTGCTGGTCATCGCCACCCTTGTATGGCTCAAAGACTGCCCGCGCAGCCTTGCCGGCGTGCAGCGCACCGTGCACCGTAGCCTGGCTGCTTAAAACCTGCAACTGCAAACCATTCGACAATTTCATCAGGCATTCCTTGCCTGTCCCAGCATGGGGCTCGCCCATATAGGCCAGGTCGACATAGCCATATACCGCATCATTATCGGTCACCGCCCGGCGCATTTTCAGAGGAATAAACACCCGCCCGGCCCCCAGGTAAAAAGGCAGTATCCCTTTGCGACCCAGCCTCTCCCGCAGATTCTTCCGCTGCGCCTTAATGTCAAGCCCATAAGCTCCAGCCAGTGCCTTAATCACCGAATTAAGTATCCGTTTATCCCGCAGCACTTCCCCGCTCTTCAATAATATATCCGTAGCATTACCGATCTCGCTGTAAACCGGCCTTAACCCCATTACCTCATCACGTACATGCTCAACCTTCGCCAAATCCCCCACAAAATCAACCCCCCTTGCAAATAATTACTACGGTCCTGCTAATCTCGAATACTCTCTCCCGATTCACCGGCATTAAGATAACTCTCATCCAGTCTGTAAATACCTCGTTTATCCCCTCTTTTGATCCGCTTATCCTTGGAAATGTGGGCAATCAGGTTAAGACCCGGGTCCTTGCCCCCTACCTCATAACCCCGCTCCTGCAAACGCTGTAGAATCACCCGGTAATACAGCATGTCCGGGTAAACCTCCCGCAACAGCTCCACTACTTCATTACGCAAGCGGTCTCCCCGCAGCTCTTTATATCCCGGCCCGGCAGCAGTCTCCTTCTCCGGGCCGGTTAGGTCGGATTCTGGCATCTGCTCCCTTTTCCCCATCCTCGCCAGCCAGGTCTCGATTGGGTCCATGGCCTGGCGAATCTCCTTGCACTCCTCCTGCAGCTTCTTAATCTCATCCTCCCGCAGCTTCAACTCGGCTTTTTTTTCCTGCAGCCATTTGCGGTTAATATCCATTAATTCCTCATTGCTTACACCCTTGCTGCCAGCATTCGCCACGCTCCCACCTCTTCCCCAAAGCATCAACAAAAATATCTCATACTGTAGTATTATGTATATTTTACCAGCATGTTTTCTAAATGTAAATACAATTATTTAATAATTTGTTGTCGTTGTTTAAACAAGTTTATTCCGTAAAAAAGAGAAGGTTATAAATCGCGTGTCCCCTTCTCCTGTTTCCCTATTCGCTTTTAAAAGCATCACCCTGCGATAGTCGTTTCCTGGTGGTATCAACTGTCACCTTAGCTTATAGGTTACTCCGGTGCCGCTGCCCATTTTTTGAATAATACTTTTATCAACAAGACTATTTATAATTCTAAGGGTTTTTGATTTTTCAAATCCGGATTTTAAATCCATCTCTCCTCTTGAAAGTTCTGTTTCTTCCTTTAACAAACCGTAAATAAGCAATTCATCCTTCGATAAATCTAATTTACCGATTTCGGTAACCGGTAATACTATCCTTATATTATTTTCACTCACAGCAAAGCCCGGTTTAGATATGCTGTAGGTATATTCCTCATTTATTCTCGCTATCCCCGTTCCAAACTTTTCTATAATATCTAATCTATAAAAGACCCCCGCAATTATGGGGTTTCTCAGAACTGAAATATTCCCATATAAATACTCTTCCTCAGAAATACCTTTCGGCAAACCACCCGGGGAATTTATTTCAATTCTCTCCTCATACATTGCAATTTGGATGTATGAATTGGTATCCCAAACTCTATGAACTATTGCATTTGCCAGAGATTCCCTAAAGGCTTCCTTAGGAATCAGTTCTTTTTTTACTCTGTTATAGCCGTCTATCTTTTCGTATTGATAGTATTGCTCAAAAACCTTTATTGCTCTGTCGAATTGTGCTAGCAGAGATTTACGGCTGATGGTTTCCCTATAAAGAATCTTATTAATGTCTTTTCCAAATTTAACTATATCAATTCCTGAAAAAGCTATATCATTATTATCCGCTAATAATTCCCCGGCGACATTGTAATATCCGTCCTTGTTGTATAAATTTAAAGTCTTTAAAATATCCAGGTTGATTTTTTTTATCCCCGCTTTTTCTTTTAACCCAGATTCTAAGGTGCTAAAGCTTAAATCTTGAGAAGATGCTTTGCTCTCCTCGTAATCAATATTTATTCCTTCTATAGCTAACCTTCGCAGTTCAAATCTATCTGTCTCTACAGTAGCAGTATCAGATCTTTTATAAGCCTTTCCCTGGTAATAATAGGGTGTATCTTTACCTTTTTTGACTACTAATACAACAATCGTCTTGCCCCCTGCTTCCTTGACTTCAATTTTAAAACTTGGAACCGGAACTATAGAATCATTTATCATATTCTCAATTCTCAGGGATTCATCTTTAGCGTTCTCTATTCCCACCAAATCCCCATTATCATCGACGCCAAATATTATTTCCCCGTCATTATAATTAGCATAAGCACTAACAGTCTTAAGGAAAGTTCTTGCGACTTCCACTTTGAATTCCAGGTTATATTTTTCTTTACTTTCCACAAGCACCGCCCCCGAAAATATTTATAGTTAGATTTTACCATAACCATCTTTCCTTTGCAACGCTATCCATATCGTTGCATCTCTCGTTGCATTTTTGAAGCGATAGTCTTGTCACCGTTGAATAAGTCCGGTGCCAAGCACCGGACTTATTCAACCTCTCAGCCGACTGGGGCGTTCGGCGATTCTGCGGTTAACATCCCGGTAGCCGATATGTTTGGCTATTTGCAGAATAATATTATCCTTATTGTTGCCGGCAGCCAGGCGCAGATTCAACCGGCGGCCAATTTCCATAATCTCATGCTTGTAATAAGGTTTTAGATAAACTACAATTTCCTCCTGCTGCATCTTCCTTATCTGCTCCAGAGCCGAAGCCACCCGCTCACTTAGATTCTGCTCCGCCTTCTTCTCCTTGGTACCTTTTGGCTTATCTGTGGCACGTCCCCGGTTAAC
>JBDKUD010000278.1:0-9308 GCA_039679805.1 Syntrophomonas sp.
TTAATTAATGAACGTACCTGAAGAGCAGCCAGCTAGACCTTTCCTCAAGCCCGGGTTTAAATTATAAGAACTTCTTATCCTTAGCGTGATAATGAGTGTGCAAGAGTTCATGGGATTTGTGTCCCAGAGGCTCTTTAAGGAAGTCATCATAGATAGCTTTGACTTCCGGATTCTCATGTGACTTACGGATTGCACAATTCTCATCTTCAACATAGATGCCTTTAATACGTTCTTCGCGCTTAAAGGTGCTCTTGGTTATCGGCTGTCCGCCGCCGCCGATACAGCCGCCGGGGCAGGCCATGATTTCGATAAAGTGATAAGGAGATTCGCCGGCTCTTACCTGATCCATTACCTTGCGGGCATTGGCCAGGCCGTTGGCTATGGCTACCTTAACTACTGTACCGTTTAAGTCTACTTCAGCCTCTTTCACTCCGGTGATACCACGGCATACTTCAAAGTTTACATCTTTGAGTTCTTCTTTCATAACCACTTCATAGACGGTACGCAGGGCAGCTTCCATAACACCGCCGCTGGCGCCGAAGATTACGGCTGCACCGGTGTAAGCACCCATCCAGGAATCAAAGTTGGAAGGTTCAATTTTATCGAAATCAATTCCGCTCATTCTTAACAAGCGGCCGAGTTCACGGGTAGTAAGAACGATGTCGACATCCTGGTAGCCGCTGGAATTCATTTCCGGCCGTGCCGCTTCAAACTTCTTGGCGGTACAGGGCATGATGGAAACGGAGAAGATTTTCTTCGGTTCAATATTCATCTTCTCAGCCCAGTAAGTCTTGGCCAAGGAACCAAACATCTGCTGTGGTGACTTACAAGTAGACAGATTGTCTAATAGATCCGGATAGTAGGTTTCACAGAAGTTAATCCAGCCCGGGCTGCAGGAAGTAAACATAGGAAGTTTACCGCCGGTAGTCAGGCGCTGCAATAATTCATTGCCTTCTTCCAGGATGGTTAAGTCAGCAGTAAAGTTGGTGTGCAGGACATAATCAAAACCGATCTGGCGAAGTGCTGCAACCAGTTTGTCCATAGGCATTTCGCCGGTTTTCATACCGACTTCTTCACCAACAGCTACTCTGACGGCCGGGGCCATCTGAGTTACGACAACAGTATCGGGATCGGCAATAGCTGCCATTAATTGATCAATATATTCAACTTCGCCAATTGCTCCCACGGGGCAGGCATGGATACACTGACCACACATTACACAGGGACTGTCAGCCAGGTCCAGGCCCATGCTGGGTACTACCATGGCATGGTGGCCGCGGTCTTCCAGACCCAGGGCGCCTACGCCTTGAACAACGCTGCAGGTTTCTACACAGCGGCGGCAAAGTACGCACTTATTGGGATCTCTGAAGAGGGAGGGGGTGGAAAAATCCTTGGGCAGCCCCCGGGTCTTCATTTCAAATGGGTTTTCACGGATACAATATTCTTTAGCCAGATCCTGCAGTTCACAATTGCCATTTCTAATACAATTCAGACAGTCCTGAGGATGATTGGCAAGGATAAGTTCGAGTATTGTCTGTCTGGCCTCAATTACTTTAGGGGTTCTGGTTTTAACAACCATTCCTTCGAAAACCGGTTGTGAACAGGCGGCTTGCAGAAGTCTGTTGCCTTCGACTTCACATACGCATACCCTGCAGTTTGCCTTTACAGACTGATCAGGGTGAGCACACAGTGTAGGAACACGAATACCGACTTCTTTAGCTGCCTGCAGGATGGTTGAGCCGTTAGGAACGGAAGCTTTGATTCCGTCTATTGTTATATTAACCATTTAATTCACTCCTTTTGCTCATTTTCCTACATTAATTTGGCATTATAGTCGGCACTAAAACGCTCTATGGTAGTTAGAACCGGTGAAGGAGCAGCTTGCCCCAGACCGCATAGGCAGGAATAAGACATAACCCGGCCCAGCTTGTTTAACAGGGCGATATCTTTAGCTGATCCTTTGCCTTCATTAAGTTTCTCCATTAGTTCATGCATGCGGGCCGTACCTTCCCGGCAGGGAGCACATTTCCCACAAGACTCATGTTCAAAGAATTTGGCTATTCTAGTGGTTACATCCACTATATCTCTAGTCTCGTCCAGTACGAAAACCGCACCGGAACCCAGGGCCGAACCAATAGCAGTCATGGCATCGAATGCTATCGGGGTGTCAAGCAGATCCACGGGTATAAAGGCACCGGAAGTTCCACCGATCTGAACAGCCTTAAACTTCTTGTCCCCCGGGATTCCGCCGCCAAATTGGAAAATAACCTCTTTGATTGTAGTACTGGTAGGTACTTCAAAGAAAGTTCTATTATTAACATCACCGGTCAGGGTTACTACCTTGGTACCAGGATAAGCTGGTGCACCAATGGATGCATAATAATCAGCACCCTTGTCCACTATCACCGGAATATTAGCAAAGGTTTCAACGTTATTCACAATGGTCGGTTTTTGCCATAATCCTGATACAGGCGGGAAGGGCGGTTTAATCCGGGGCTCACCACGGTTCCCCTCTATGGATTCAATCAGGGCTGTTTCTTCACCGCAAACATATGCTCCGGCTCCGCTTCTGACTTCTATATCAAAATCACCCAGAACACCTTTCTCCTTAGCTTGAGCAATAGCGGCATTAAGGATTTCAGCAACCTGCGGATATTCACCACGGCAATAAATATAACCTTTGTTAGCTCCAATGGCATAACCACAAATAGCCATACCTTCAAAAAGAGTATGAGGATCGTTTTCCATGATCATACGGTCTTTATAGGTACCGGGTTCGCCTTCGTCAGCGTTACATACTACATATTTTTGATCAGCGTGGGCTCCATAAGCAAAGGCCCATTTCTGACCACAATTAAAACCGGCACCGCCCCGGCCTCTAAGTTTGGATTTCTTAACTTCATCAATGAGTGCTACTCTATCCATACTGCGTGCCTTTTTTAAGGCTTCATAGCCACCTACGGCCAGATAATCATCTATTTTGAGGGGATCAATTTTCCCATAATTGCGCAGTACAATACGTAGTTCTTCGGCCATTTATATGCCCTCCTTTCTATAATTGTTTCATGTTAATTATTTGTTCCATGTTCAAAATTCCAACTCTCTCCAATTCTCCAAATCAGGTTATTAATATTCAGCCAGAATACTCGGAATTTTGGCTGGAGTTACGTCCAGGTATGCCTTGCCGTTAATTGTTATTACTGGAGTAGCTTGGCATTGTCCCACACATTCAGTTAGCTCCAAAGCAAACTTACCGTCTGCTGTGCTTTCACCTGTTTTAATGCCCAGTTCCTTTTCCAGTGCGGCAACAACTTCTGCTGCTCCGGCAACATGGCAGGGAGCACTCTCGCATATTCTTATAACATTTTTACCACGTGATTTTACGGAAAACATTGAGTAGAAAGTGGCGACACCGTAAGCCTTGGCGACTGGAACGTCGAAAACTGTGGCAGCTTCGATTACGGCTTCTTCAGGTAGGTAACTGAATTGATTCTGGATGGCATGGAAAGCTTCAATCATCCCGCCCGGTACATCCTTATAGGCAGCGAGAATCCCTTTATAGTCCATTTCATTCCCCCCCTTCTTATTTAGTTTCAAGGAAACCAATATTAAATATGGACAGGCCATATTTATACATATTAATTAACAGAGGAGTGAATACCATTCATGCAAAAAAAAGATTAAATAATTAGTATCTATTATTTCTTATAATTATATGCGTTTCAGCTAGTGAAATAAATATTTTTCTTAAAAATTATTTAGTATATTAAGGAAAGGAATTTCGTCATTGTAGTTATAAGCATCTATTTTTTAAGGATAGTTTACGATAACATAATATGTACAAGTTTCTGGAGGGATAGTATTGATAGATGAAGATCGAATTAGAAAGAGTATAAAACAGAATGTTAATTTATGGATAGCGCTGTGGATACTGCTTTTGCTTAATATATTTATGATAATAATTTTCAGTAAAGGCTTCTCTATGCTAGCCTTAGCTTTTATTTTAATGGCAGCTATGGCTGGAGCAGGGATACTGAAATATCTGGCTGAGGATGCGTCTCCAGAGGTTAACAAGATTTCGAGTTTACATCAGCAAAAGGCCAGTGAGTTAATGGAAGAACTCAAACCTTTGTGTGATGATATTTTTACCCGGGAGATTAATCGGGCTGCCGAACCGGTTATTGAGGATTATCGTAAAGATATCACCAAGGGACTATCCTGGTTGTGGGAAGATGGAGATGAATTTGTAAGCCAGGTGGAACAAGGCAGCGAGGAAACTAAAAGTATGCTGCAGCTGATAAACAACCTGAGCGATGAAAAGTTTAAGATTCTCAAAAATCTAAAGGACAGCCTAATTGTCTTAGATAATCTCGTGGATCAAATTAGGAGAAGTAAGGACCGGGATTATGATGAACTGGAAAAGTGTTTGAACGAAAGAGCTGACCGTTTAAAGGTAGATATGGAGAAGGAAAAGAGCATCTTCTATGATTACATTAATAAATTATTGATTGAACGAATAAAAGAAGAGGATAATATAGAGGATATTAGCGATTATTTTAATATTTACAAGCTGGGGGAACAGTTTTCAGCAGTTATGGGCAAATCTTTGGAAATGCGGTTAAGCAGCTTCCAGGATTCGTTGGTAGTTGAACTGGAAAATCTTTCGGCTAACATAGTTGGCAGAATGCAAAAAAGTTCACTGCAATTGATGAATACTTTTAGTCAAATGGAGGAATTGATTAGCCAGCTGTCGACAGAATGTCGGGGAGAAAGTGGTGTTTTATTACGAAGACTGGGAAAATCACGGGATAATATCGTGGAACTGAAAGAACAGGCCGGTGAAAAGCTGATTACCCTAGCTTGGCAGGAGATTCTTATCGAAAAACGATGGCACGATATTAAAGAAAAACTGTTTAGTATCAGGGATCAGGTAAATGAAAATGTAGCAGAAGATGTTACTGAATATATTCAAGGTTTGCTGGCGGAAGAGATTCCCGGCTTTGCTGCCATTGCTAATTCCCGTGAAAACGCAGTTCTTTATAAATCGCTGGTGGATGCCGAATGTGTCTACCGGGTTTATTCAGGTGATAATCTGCCGGAAGTTATTGAGGATGGAGTCTACTCACTGCTGCAGTTTGTACGCCCGGTAGAACTTATGATAATGAGAAACCTACAGTTTAGCCAGGAAGGCCTGCAGAAGCGTAAAATGATTAAAGACAAAATAAAAACAAGCCAGTTCCAGGAGATTTTCGACAAGGTTAAACAAAAGACAGAAGAACACGATACCGCTCTAGGCAAGTATCTGAAGGATATATACCCCGGGTCTTTGATGGGTTTCTGCAATAATCCTTATGTTAAACTTAGGACCGACAACTTAAACCAGGCGGCTTGGATGCTGTTTATGGCATTGATTGATGACCAAAATCTGGCGGATGATATCTATTGCTTGGTGGGACTCTTGCTTGTCATTCATAAGTTGCGTAATTCTCATATTCAACCTCTGAAGAGTGCACCGGTACCTCTAAATGATATGGAGGAACTTGAAGACATGCGCAATTGCTGCTATAAAGCCATATCTATTCTCCTTATTACCCAGCTTAGAGGCGTTACCACAATAAAATAAGTGGGTGGGACAGGGGACGGTTCTTTGACACATTTTTAAGTTAAAAATGTGTCAAAGAACCGTCCCCTGTCCCATAAAAACTTCACTTATTGAGGTAAACATAAGTTTTTAATGGTTGGACTATACTAATTAGAGCAGGTTGTATATAAAGGAGTTAAACTATGATTCCACTTAGAGATAGTACACCCAGTAATACTTTCCCCTTGATGACGGTTATCTTGATTATGGTTAATCTGGGAGTGTTTTTGTTTGAAGGGTCACTGGGTCAGGAAGGAATGAATCAGTTATTTTATTTATTGGGGCTGGTTCCAGCTAATTATACTGGCCAACAGGTGCCAGTTCTGGCATTTTTACCGTTTTTCACTTCCATGTTTCTGCATGGCAGTTGGATGCATCTGATAGGCAATATGTGGATACTCTGGCTGTTTGGCGATAATGTTGAAGACCGGATGGGAAGAGGGAGCTTCTTGCTATTTTATATTTTCTGCGGACTTATTGCGGCCCTAACCCATTACTATGTTAATCCTAATTCTACGGTACCTGTGGTGGGGGCATCGGGAGCAGTGGCCGGCGTTATGGGTGCGTATTTCCTGATGTTCAAACATGCTCGGGTGTTGACTTTTATACCTCCGTTTTTTCTGCTTAACATACCAGCGTTAATTTACCTGGGCTTTTGGGCCCTATCCCAGTTATACAGCGGAACCAGGGGACTTCTGACATCTGATTTAGGGCAAATAGCATTTTGGGCCCATGTAGGAGGATTTCTGGCCGGAATGATACTATACCGTTTCTTCCTGCGTAATTCAGTGAGGCGTGAGGGGTATTCTTAAGTGAGGAGTAAGGGGTGAGGAGTAATCCTACAAGATAACCTTTTATTAACACCCAGTGCCTACTCCTTTACCAACATCTAAGTGCCTAATTTTTGCTCAGCATAAACGCGTTATACTTTTTCTCTGGAACAGCGGCGAGCGGTGAGGCATATCCAGTATATTCCGGTTATGAGGTAGTGTTATATGTATGCGTTGATGTTTTCTACACCTCACTCCTTTCACCTCACGAGCCAACGCACTGGATATACCTCACCGCCCGGGCAGGTATTCTTCAGTAAAGAACGACTAACTACTGTCTACGCCTCACTCCTCACTCCTTTCGCCTCACGGTTTTCAGTCTCCGGCTTTTCATTTATACCGGTTAATATTTCACTTATTTTCTGATCCGCATAGCGGAAATGTTCATTATCAGTCTGCAAAAAGTATATAGTATTTTCTATTCTTTCCTGACTGGCCTTGATTTCGGACCAATGCTTTTCTTCCTCAAAAACATTCATGCAATCCTGCAAATCAATGGCCCGGCCAGTTTCAAGATAATGTTTGAAGGTGGTTAAAGTCCTAATATCCTGATAATCTGCATGAACATAAGATTTATTAACTATGTTATTATAAACTCCCAGCATTTTTTGGGTGAATTTCAGTTGTGATTCTGCCTTTTGAATATCCTGCATGCATTTGTCGATAAATTCAACGGACAGGTCACCCCAGATTTCCAGGGCGTTTTTATAGCGGTCACAGGCTTTTTCATATTCACGATAGCGGATAAAGTAAATTTTCATTTCATGATTATAATTGCAATTGTTCTTGGGAGACTGTTTGTTCCTTACCCTGCTAAAAGGAATAAGATTATTTAAAGTAGAACGTTCTGCATCATTCGGCTTTTCAGGTTTATCTGGTAAATTGTCGGGCTCTGGCGGGGAAACTTCTTCTTGTTCAACAATAGCGCAACGCATTTCCAGGACTTTGTTCAGATAATTAATATGTTTATTCAGTCTTTCGGTTTCTTTCAGAGCGGCTATACACATATTCAGATCTTCTATTAATTCTTCCTTGTTCTTGGCAACCTTTTTAGCGTTTTTTCGTGTTTTGTTATATCTATGCAACTCCTGCTCCGGTGGGGGAGTGGTCTGGAAAGACATAATGGCGGCAAAATCATCAGCGGAAAGCTGGTCATGAGCCGGGTTATCTTTAGTAAAATAGAAACGTGAATTAGTAGGAGGATAGTAGTAAGGGCCGACAGAATTGATAAATTCGCTATCCTTTAAATTAACTAAATCCGAGGATGCGTGTAACTCTTCTTCTATCAGGATTAGCCAATCCATTAGCATAGGATTAGGTGTTTCCATGGTTTCTACCAACTCTTTACCCTTGGCATAAGTGTCAAAGGGCAATTTTATATAGGAATTATAGTAGTAGAATAGAATTTGGTCCGGTTTATAAGTAATCAATGTTGACAGGTTAATATTATGATGATCTTCCTTATTTAAAAATGTGAAAAACATCTCGGGGCCTCCTTTTTTCAATCATTGTACAAGCATATAAATATTTTCAATATTTTACCAAATACTCCTTCTTTATAGCTAAACTTTATTATGGCATTTTTCGCATGACGCTAAGGAAAGGTCGAATTTTGTGTTACTGGTAACTGGGTATTTTTGTGATATACTGGTAAATATCGTATATGTATTAAGTTTGGTAATAAGGGAGAATTGACATGTTAAAGGCTATTTTGTTTGATCTCGACGCAACTTTGTTAAATATTGATATGAATTTTTTCCTTAAGAAGTATTTTGAAAAGATGGTAATCATGGCGGCTGAATGGGGATTTAATCAACCGGAGAAACTGGTGCAAAGGGTATATAAGTCAACCGGGGTTATGATAGATGACATAAACCCTGCCACCAGCAACGAGGAGGCTTTTATGCAAGATTTTCTTGCTGACGGAATGTTTGGCTCTGAAGAGTCGGTTAAGGCTTTCTTTGACCATTTCTACCAGGCTGGGTTCCCTCAGTTAGCCAGGTATTGCAAGCCTATTCCGGGGATGCCGGAGATGATGAAGAAATTGTATACCAAGGGAGTTAAGGTGGTCATTGCCACCAATGCAGTTTTCCCCTTGAAAGCTCTGTCAGATCGGATTAACTGGGCGGGGATAGGGCATTTTAATTATGACCTGGTTACATCCTATGAGATTATGCATTTTTGTAAACCGCATCCCGAGTATTATTTGGAAATCGCAGATAAGATTAAGGTAAATCCAGAGGATTGCCTGATGGTAGGCAATGATATGAGTGAAGACCTTCCGGCCGGTAAGGTGGGAATGAAGACATTTATAGTAGAGGATATGCTTATTACCGGGGATGTCGATTATAAGCCGGATTGGCAGGGTAAAAAGACGGATTTATTCAAGTTCCTGGAACAGTTATAAATGTGCTGTGAAAAAGTTCAACGGCAGGTTAATAGACGCTGGCGACTCCGTCGCACGCAGACTTATATGACTTTCACAGGCCTATATAATAATTCAACACGCATACTTAAAAGAGACCGACAGGGAGCATCAGTGGTACCCTTAGGGTGGACTCGCTTTGATCGTACACAGGTTAGGAAAGATTAACATTGTTATTTAAAAGGGTAAAGTTTACTCCCACTTAACCTGAAACCTTCAAGGTCCGCATGTCACACCGCCGTAGATTAAGTATACACCAGTATTAATCATAAATAATCTGTGTCCATCTGTGTTGAATTTTCCCCTTAAAAGTCTGCGAAGGTCATATTAGTCTGCGTCTATTGGCTAGGTCTTTCTTATTGCCACTGGCTTTTTCTCGCAGAGTTATGCACATAAGCGTTATACGGTTGGG
>JBDKUD010000417.1:0-36766 GCA_039679805.1 Syntrophomonas sp.
GCCAAGGTGGATTTTGAACTTGTGACCCAGAACAATGAAGTTGAAGCAAAACCGGTTGAAGGCAACGAAGCGCCCAAGAACAATGGAAACGGCAAGAGCAAGGACGGCTTTGCCAGCCGCAAGAAAAGCAAGAGCAATGGTAAAGGCAACGGGAAAGCACGACGTAGGAGCCGCAGAGACGGAAAATAGGGGATTTAAAGGCATTAGCCGGCCTTGACTGGCCATGACGCTATTCGGTATAATCAACTTGTTGAGTTCGCAATAACAGCCTTAGTACAACATTCCGTATATTGTGCACATAATTTGGGCAGATTTTTCTGAATTACTGCGTTGTCGTCAATCGCAATACGTCCAGTATTACTCACTTGACGCCCACGGACGGGCTAATGCGGCGGTGGCAGGATGCCAAGGAGCCGCCCTCCGCCTTGTACTTCAGAAAAATCTGCTCCAACTTATATACACAATATACGGAATGTTGTACTAGCTTTGGACATGTTATATCCGAGGCGAGGGTTTATGTTTCTTAAAAATGAGAAGGTGAAGCCATGAGTGCCAAGCACAAGGGGATCAAGCCGGTAGTCGATAACCGCCGGGCCCGTCATGAATATCATATAAAAGAGAACTTTGAAGCCGGCCTGGTTCTGGTGGGAACGGAAGTTAAATCCCTGCGCATGGGCAAAGGCAACCTTCAGGACGCCTATGCCACGGTAAGGGATGGGGAAGTCTGGGTGAACAACTTTCACATCAGCCCCTACGACAAGGGCAACCGCTTCAATCACGATCCCTTGCGGCCAAAAAAACTGCTTTTGCACCGCAAGGAAATAAACCGCCTGCTCGGCCTGCAGCGGGAAAAGGGTCTGACCCTGATACCGCTCAAGATCTACTTTAAAGACGGGCGAGCCAAGATGGACCTGGCTGTGGCTGTTGGGAAAAAGCTCTATGACAAGCGCGAGGACATCGCCAGCCGCGACGCCCAGCGCGATATGGAGCGAGCGGTCAAAGAACGCTATCAATGAGTTGGATTATTACTCCGGTTGACAATTATGCATTGAGGTACTATGATATCTCTTGCACCTATCAATATTTTACAAGGGGGCGTACTGGTTTCGACGGGGGATAAGGTGGGTTGAGCAGCGAGCCGAGTTGTCGCCAGCTCGATAAAAAGGCGAAAAACTTATAACTGCCGAAGATAACTTCGCTTTAGCAGCCTAAGGCTGCTCGTCCGGCCAAGAGTCCTAGCGGCTTGGTGCAGGGCGTCACTTAGTTAGGGTACCCTGAAGCCTTCTTTCTCGAGGGGCTTTAAGGGGAAACTAATCGGGGATAGCGCAAAGGAAGCCTGTTCGTGGGCGTCCCGCGCGCGAAGCTCAAATCACGAACTGCGCTCGGAGATACTCGGCTGGTCTTTCTTTCGGACGGGAGTTCGATTCTCCCCGCCTCCACCAGACAAATTACGACATTAATATACAAGAAAAGGGCTATTTTAATAGCTCTTTTCCTTTTATTTACACTGATATTGCGCCATTATGCTACTCAGGACTTATTGGGATCTTACCTTTGATATAAAGGGAAAATGTAGAAACTGTAGAATTATAATGAAATAACGGTATACTCTGGATTGGATATCTATTAATTACTTAGGAGGGTAAAAACAATGAATATAGAAAAATACCAAATCTTTAATAATGCCGTTAAAAGGAAAGTCATGGTGCTCCAACTAATTGTCTTGACAATTCTATTTTTGCTATTTCTTTCCGGTTCAGCTTTGGCTCAGCCTTCAATAATTCTTGACAATAAACCATTAACCCTTGATGTTGAACCCATTATTGAAGACGGAAGAACCTTAGTACCTCTTGGAGCAATTCTTAAAGCTCTTGGTACCGAAGTTACCTGGGATGCAGATACTCAAACTGTTAAGGCTCAAAAAGGTAGTAAAATCGTTATTTTGACGATAGGTGATACAACAGCGTATGTAGATCAACAACCAGTCACTCTGGATGTCCCGGGAAAAATTATTAACGGCCGCACAATGGTACCGCTTGGCTTTGTTGGGATGAGCTTTGGGGCAAAGGTTCAATATGAACAGCGTTTCAAATACCATTTTTATTTATTCTAATCCAAATACCACGAGCTATGTTCCCTACGAGAATAAAACCTTCGGGTTTAAAATCATGCACCCCTCTGATTGGGAAGTAGCTGAAAACAATCCAACTGCTGAAAGTGCAGTAAGGCTAATTGTTATGTTTATGTCTCCAACTGAGTTTAGTTTTAACATTGTTTCAGAAGATTTGTCAGTACCATTATCACAGGATTTTTACGTACAAGTATCTATCAAGCACCTTAAAGAAGCATTTCCAGATATTTCTATACTTGATTCCCTTAGAACGAATATAGGCAGTATTCCCGCCCAAACGATAACATACACAGCAAAAGTAAGAGAAACAGATATTAAAGCCGCGGTAACAATATTTGTCTATAAAGATAAAGCGTATGCACTAACCTATGGAGCTCCACCCGATAAATTTGATTCTTATTTAGGCATAGCTCAAATTATGGCCAGCACTTTCCGTATCGACAATTAAAGAAGAATACCATTTATTCATTTGATTCAGTGTTGTTTGGACTTTTTGGATACAATAAGGTGCCCCCCGCCTCCACCATGTAAATCACAACCACCTTGAGGGTTAGCTCAACGTGGTCATGAAATACAACGACTTTCTCAACGTAGTGGTCAATAAATTTTTTACACTCAGGAAGGTTCTTCTCCATAACAAACTGTTTGAACACGGAGAAGAGCTTTTTCATTTGCTCAGGAGTAAGCTGAGCGGTATTAATCCCCTTAAGGCTTAGTTCCTTAATTCGGATCTCCAATTTATACTTCTCATCCTCTAGATCAGTCATTTTATCCTTAAAATAATCCTGTACGAACCCCTGAGCTACAGCGCCAACAATATTGGTTATTTGATTCTCAGTAGCAGCAAGCTAAGCTTTAAGATGCTGAATCTCATCATCACGTACCTTATCATTTGCAGCTAGATGTGCATTCAATTTTTCGGTAAGGACTGGGATTATATCATCGTTGAATAGCTTGTTTTGTAGCTCTGATAATACAAAAGCTTCAATGTATTCCCGTCGAACCTCCTTGTTATTACACTTTATACCCCGATCCTTTTGACCGCAGCGGTATGAAATATAGCGTTCCTTACTTCTACCGCTGATTCTGGAATTACCCTGCATGGCATGACCGCATCACCGCAGAATATCAGTCCGGACAACAGATATAACTCCTTAGCCTTATAGAATCCTGGCTGTCTCTTATTACGGGCCATCTTCGCCTGGACTGCAGCGAAGTCTTCCTTGGACACTATGGCTGGCATACCCCCTTTTACACGAATCAGATCATCCGTGTTTTTACTGGCGTGGTTATTTCTCATACCGAAATTATGATCCGCCAGCTTCAAGTAATGTTGTTTATATTGAGTTGGGACAGGATAAGGTGCCGGTATATATCAAGGAATATCAGCAAAGAGTAGCCCACGTACCTACCGAGAAGGAATTGGCTGAGAAAAAAAGATACAGCTATACTTCCATACCGGATTATGACTATGTTTATAACGGCAAGTTAAGTTTTACTATTGATGAATACCATGCCAAACGCTAATCATGGAATGATGGGAAGATAAAAAGCATTGAAAATGAAATTGGCGACATTGTAATTGGTATTATGGAAGCTATAAATGTCGTTACTACTGGCTATGTTTTCAGAGGATAACGAGAAAGCAAAGAATTTATATATTGAGTATATGAACAAAAAAAACAACGATGAATTCATAGATTTAAAGAACGAAAAGCCAATTATGGATGAGGAAGAAGCAAAGCTATTATTCGAACAAATATCAGCACGACAAGTTGATAACACGGAGGTCATAAGGGAGCTTAAACAAAAATCAGATCTTTCGCTTCGCCAAATTGCGGCTATTACTGGGATAAACAAAGATAGAATTAATAAGTTCTTGAAAGATGGATAGACACAAGAACCGTCCCCCTGTCAATGGAACTGGTTGGCATTGCATTTTAATGATAGTATTGACAAAGGATCAAAAGCGAAATAGATTCACTCTGGAGGGCGAAATTATGAAGGATATCATAAAAAAGATTATTGAACATGCAGGCGTTAAAGCTTTATCCTCAGCTCAGGCCTTTGAAAAAGCGGCGTCCGAACTGGGCTACAGCAAAGAAGAAATAGCAGAAATGATGAAGGATTTTAACGGTTCCCCACTTGATGACGATGATTTGGATGCGGTGGTCGGAGGAACCGATTTACCTCTTAACATTTCATTTAACTAATATTCCAATTGGTTAAACACGAGGTGCATGGAAATAAACACAATAAGCGTGTGTATGATAGTAAAGGATGAAGAGCCGGTTCTGGCCCGATGCCTTGACTGTGTGAAAAGCTTTGCAGATGAAATCATTGTTGTGGATACGGGGTCCAGCGATCACTCAAAAAAAATTGCGCAGCACTATACAAAGTATGTGTATGATTTTGAGTGGTGCGACGATTTTGCTGCTGCACGCAATTATTCTTATTCTTTTGCCACTTGCGACTATATCATGTGGCTGGATGCCGACGATGTCATCGAAGCTCAGGATTGTGAACGGATTGCCGCTCTTAAGAATTTATTGACGCCTGATATTGAAGTGGTGTATATGCTGTATCGCGCCGCACAGCGCGACAATCATGAGACGGCAGTGCTGCGGGACCGATTGATCCGACGGGATCTCGGGGCGAAATGGGAGTATCCTGTTCACGAAGGCATTCCAATGAGTACTGCTGCAGCCGGAGACCGTTCAGCAAAATATAAAAGTTATGCTGCGAAAGATATTACGATCTGGCATAAAAAAATGGCTGCCAATGATCCTGCCCGCAATATCCGCATATTTGAAAAAATGTTGGATCAGGGCGTGCCGTTTTCCTTATTCAATTATTCTTACTACTGTCGTGAATTGTACATACACCAGCGTTACGAAGAGTCTTACCAGGCTTATCTCAAGGTCAAAGACAGCAGAAATTCCTATAATATCGCTCACGCTTTGCCGTTTAGCACATGGAGCCTGCAAAGACTGAACCGCTGGCAGGATGCGCTTCAAGAGCTATGTGATGCTCTTGAATTTATAGCGCCTACCCCCCTGATTTGTTGCGAAATCGGTAACTGTTTCTTTCAATTAGAGATGCTTCAAAAGGCAGAATCATGGTATCTTCAGGCGCTATCCTTTACCTTGGACCTGGATGGCTATACCCTCGTCTTTCCCGCCTATTATGACTATATCCCCTTTCAGAAGCTTTGCAAGCTTTACGCCAGAAGCGGCAATCTGGATAAAGCAATTGCCTACAATGAAAGAGCGGCCTCCGTCCGTCCGGACAGCGCCAGTGCAGCCCTTAACCGCCTGTACTTTAAAAAGATATTATATTAAATTATGTTGTATCTTTTCAACATATCTTCGATTAACTTAAGCTTAGCGAGGTGGTTTTTATTATCTTTCGGCAGGTAATTATGACGATGCTAGGACAAAACTTCTGCTTTTTCTCTGCGCTGCTAAAAAGAAGGCTTAATTCCAAAAGAATATTAAGAAGCTAATGTTTTGGTTAAACAACACAAAGGCATCACATTCATTCGGGTTATGCCTTTTTAAGCTATTTGTTTAAACCTCCTAAAGAGCTGCCGTTTCCTGATTGTGGATTTAGCCATCCACGCTCCGCCTCCACCATGCTTAATAGCGAGTAATAACTCTATAAATAAACTAGAAAGGACCGGCATACGGTCCTTTCTCCCATTAAGTACTTATTTATCCCTGCTCGTTATTGAATTAATAAACTGGTTCAACGCTTCCACCTGTTCCGGCGTTAATTCATCAGCGTTGTTTAGAAGCTTGCGCAATTCCGGAGATGTATCGGGCTTAACCTCTTGAAAGAACTCCGCCCATGTCAGGCTAAGAACGTTAACTATTTTTCCAGAAGAGCGAAAGTTGTCTGCCGTTTTCCCGCTTCAATATCACTTAACCCTGGTTGAGCTATGTCTGCCTTTTTACCCAGAACGTTCATACTAAGCTTCTCATTTCTATGCGTATAAATTCGTAGATGATTAAGAGCTATCTCTAAAGGGATATAATTTCTATCCTATATCAGATAATATAAGGCGAAAAATTATAAAGTATAATCGGTACTAAGATAAGGGGACATTTATCAAGGAGGAACAGAAAGGCGGGGCAAGCTTTGGCAGAGACTTTGGGGGAGCAAATTCGTATAACTCGAATTAGTTTAGGGTGGAGCCAGGTTTATTTAGCCAATAAAGCCGGAACCTCTAAATCAGTTATAAGCAGCCTTGAATTAGGGAAAAACACCAATCCTAGCATTAGAACGCTGTGGAAGGTAGGAAATGCCTTGGGAATGCCATTATCTAATTTACTAAATGTTAAATCACTTAATTCCACCGTAAATAAATGAAACCTTACTACCGATTTATGTAATTTCCATTTCAATTTGCGAAGGATTATTGACGGTACGAATAAGTACAATTTATATTTGACAGTATCGCTGCGAATTAATATACTTAATTCAACCAAATGGTTGAACCATATGGTTAATACATTTGGTTAAGTGGAGGGCGAAAACAATGGGCAGTAATCAGAATACTAGAGATAAAATCATTCAAGCAGCTCTTGCTGTTATCGGAGAACGGGGTACTAATGGAGTGACTACCCGGATTATTGCCGGTAAAGCCAATGTGAATCACGCTGCTATCAATTACTATTTTAATTCGAAGGAGGAGCTTATAGAGAGGGCCTTAGAGCACTATTATGAAGGATTAGAGGATGTTTTTCTTATCTTAAGAGATCAGAAGATATCTGCAAAAGAACGCCTGATAAAATTTGCTGAGGATTATATTCGTTACGACAACAGGTTCCCAGGAGTTAAACACCAAATAATGAGCCATTTGATAGTTGGAAAAGAGGCCGATTCCAAGGTTTCAGGATTGATGCCTGGAAACATGCAGGCTATTAAATTAGTCTTTCAAGAAATATTAGAAGGTTTGGAGGACAAGACTATTAGTTTTAAAGCGATGGCATTCATTTCCGGCGTTGCTTATCCGCTTCTTATGACAAGATACGGAGATGTTGTGATGGGCTCCGGATATGGTGAAAATGCTTTGACGCGTGAATACATTAAAGAGTTGATAAACAGCCTTACCAAAGAATAATTGAACAGGAGGGATTCAGAATGTTGGCAAAAGGAAGCGTTATTTTTGGCGGTGTATTGACATTTCTTATGTTCGTTTTCCATACTCGTTTATATAAGATGTATGGGTGGCAACAAGACCTGTCTAATATGACCCAGGCCAATCAACGGATATTATACACTATTCATATCGCGCTACTACTTTTATTCCTGGCTTTTTCCCTGGTATCTCTTATCTTCTATCGTGAATTAAGTCAACCTGAAGGTTTAGCGGTTGGCCTATTAATTGCACTTTCAGTTTTTTGGATTTGGCGAACAGTATGGCAGGTATTTTATTTCAAAGTGCCTCCGGGAACAGCCTCCGTACCGGTAATGAGTTATGCACTAACTGCCGTGTTTGCACTGTTAGCTGCGGCCTACATATTGCCATTGGTTCTCCAACGGGTAAATAATTAGACTGGTCATGATAATTATTTGAAAGATAAAACTGGAATTCCCCGCCACTCCGCAATGAACTGAAGAAAGTCGTCAATGTTTGGACAACAAATTTTGGTGAACTTGTTGAAACGGGCATCAAGACGCTTGCTCCACATCATAGCTTTAATGTATACAGCAGTGCCAATAAAAGTGTTGCATTCTATGGCGTACACTTCATCTGCTGAAATAACATTTGTAGCCACTAACTGATTAATTAATGCACTTTTACTGGCCCTTGTAACTATTACCCCAAATTTTTAATAGCACTGTATTTCGGTATAGCCTGGTTTTGATTGCATTTTTGGTTTTTTTTAAAAGTTATAACATCCGGATAAGGGCATTTATCCATACAGCTGAAACATACACAACAGGTGGCCGGCATTTCCCCTTGCTGTTGCCTGATGTCAATGTGCATCGGACATGCTTTCTCTGCCGCGCAACTTTTACAGCTGCGGCATGCTGACTGATTAAACTTAATTCGCCACAAGCTGTTATGACTGGCCAGACAGCGATAAGAAGAAAACCAGCAAAAATAGGTACAGAATTTACGCCAGGGAAACAATAAAGATAAAATATAAAGAGCATAGGCAAAGCACAGAGGATACCAAACCGCAGCAGTCAAGTCAAAAACTGTTTCCAGAATAAAAATTGGAAACCAGGCTATTAGCAGGGAAAAGGGCAGATAAGGGGCTCCCTTGTCTGCCTCCCCGCTCAAGTACATGGCACTGGAACGACTTTGTTCCTCAATTGCCGGGGATAACTGAATTGGTCTGGGGTAGTTCAGATGTTTGAACAGACCGTCCTGCAAGGTTGCATTGGGACAGATCCATCCGCACATCGCTCTTCCAACCAGAAAAGGCAACAGGGAAACGGTCAGGATATTCACTCCTGCCCAGAAGAAAAGCTCGGTTTTGCCTCCTTTGATCCAGGTCAGAGCCGAGGCCAGGGCATAAATGGCAAAGATTAAGACTTGGGTAGCTATGCGTATTTTCACGATGGGAATAGTACTTCTTTGTGATGGCTTTTGGGCTGCTTTCCCTGTGACCAACAAAATAACCGGTGTAATACAGAGTATTAAAGTGAAAATAACGTCGTATACACAGGCAGAGGCAACCGTGCTTTTAATTGGATTTTGAGCAAATAAGGCAATTGCCAAAATAGGGACAAGCCAACTAAATGCCGCCATCTTTAACCTGCCGCAATAGTAATTTTCGTGAAACAAATTAAACAGACAGACACACATGGCTATAATAATTGCCGGCTGTAAAGATTTAAGTACAAATACACTTAAAAGATAATAGGCAATGAAAACTATCATAAGCACTTTATGAATTTGAATAAATTTAGTTTTATCTATTATCATGTCTAATCTCCTTATATACTACCCCAGATTAGCTGATTAGCATTTGCCATTCGTTCGGAGAAATCATAAGGCCACCGGCAACATAGACAGCTACAAAACTTAGGCCAACTCCTATCAATAACCATCTCTTTTTAGGACTTACACCCGTCCGTTTGCCCATAACCCAAAGCGCAACTAGATAAAATGCCAGAGTCATCATCAGGAAACCCCAGGGCATATATAGGATGCTCATTTTCAAACTTGCAATGGATTGAACAGCTGTATTGTCCAAAATAGTTTGCAAAACCTGCGCAAGCAACCCATTTAAAACAGCCAGCGGGATTATAGTCACGGCTGTGAAGCGCAGAGAATCTACAAAATTTCTGTCTTGGAGTATAAAATGAATAACAGCAGCCAGGGCGATGATAACCAACAAAGCTATCAGAGCGCCGCTGGTAGTGGAGATAAAACGCATCAAGTATTCCGATTTAACTGTAACCAGATTATTTAAAGCCTTGGTGGTATCAATTAAAAAAGCTGGAAACTGCATTCTAAAAAGTTCTATATTTTTCTCCTGGACCATTCCCCATGACTTACCAAACATATAGGCCGGAATTATGATTTCCAGAATCCGTGCCCACCAGGCTAATGAACTGATTCCCGTATTAATGCTTGTATATTGTTGCTGATTAATTACTGAAGCCGGCTGGTTCATAATAAAATTCCTTCCCTAATTAATTTCTTCAACTGCTTCCTTATCAAATTGTTTATTGAGTTTCATGCGGATCGTATTAAAAGTCACGACAACCACTATAAGGGAAATCCGATATACAGGTTTTACCGGCATATGAAAAGCAATAAGCAAAATACCAATACCGATGAGAGAATGGGTTAGCCAATTACGCCAATCCTTGAGATACAAAGCAACAGCTCGCAAAACCTTCATTAATTTTCAATCCTCCTTCTTATTAAATGAACATTGTTCATATAGCCGCAATCAAATACTTGATTTTGACGTTTTTCAAGGCTAATTCATATTAATAATGCTTTAAGTATTTTTTCGAAATTTGTATATTCCATTTGTTTTAATTGGGCTAGCATTACAAAGTTGGATATAATGAATTGGGCCAGGTCATGAAGTTCCAGGTTTAGAGCTGCTAATTTGAGTGAAATAGTATCTTCCTGCTCAATCATTTTTCCCAGTCGTATAATCAACTTGTCAAGGAAATCTTTTTCGCCTTGACGGTCCTGGCTGATACTTTCGATTACTTCATCGTTTACCTTAAGCCAGACTTCTTTAAAAGTACCGACAAAAACAGTTAGTTCTTCAAATATCCTTCTAAGCTTGACATAAAAATCTGCTTCTTCCCGGTCAATTACATCCAACCTATTATAATAACGATCCCAATGCTCAATCATTAAAAAAATTACCAGATCCTTTTTGGTAGGGAAGTAATTATATACTGTTCCCACCGATACCCCGCTGAGTTTAGCAATTTGCCGTATATTAAGCTTGGCACAGCCTTCCTTTTCCAAAATCGTTCTGGCTTGTTCCAGGATCAGATTTTTAGGATCATCAATTATTTTAGGCATAGAATAACCTTCCTTTAATGAACTCTGTTCATTATATGTGTTACCCTAAAGATTTTCAAATGGGAAAGTGTGCTATTAATAATGGCTTTTATTCCGGAATATGGGTGTGCTTCCGGTGAACTGCGTATGGCAGGAGCATTGAAGATCTTGCTAATCACAAGAACATTCTTATTGGTTTTAGCGTGGTTGTAGTGATTGTTGGAACAATAGCTTATTGCATAGTAAAACTAAGTAATAATAACGCGATTAAAATGCCAAAATGTGCTTCGGATTTTAATGATACGTTCTGTATTTATTTGGATGGTTCAATAAAAAAAAGGCTATAATCGTAGCCTTTTTTGTCATTTTAGAAGGGCACAATAAATGTAGTTATCTACTTTTTGCGCCATTTTAAGGTTATCACAGGCGGTCTCTTGAGAACGCTTGTTTTCAAAACATAAAAACGGCTGCCGACTTCGAAATATATGTTCGTTGTGCAGCAGCCCTTTTCTTTTCATTACACCTGGCTAAGAAGATCCATTACCCTCTGGGGTGTCTGGTTTCCCTGGGCCAGCATGGATGAGGCAGATTGGGTTAAAATAAGATGTTTGGTAGACTGCAGGAGATCCTGCGCAGCCCCACCTGAGACTTCCGTATTGGTACTTAAATGGTCTTTAATTCTTTGGAAATGAGCATTATAAGATTGGATTACCGCCGTTTCACTCGAGACAGCTGAAATAGCTTTATCGATTTTGTCATAACTTTTTGAGGCGGATTCTTTGCAGGTTAAGTCCAGGCCGGATTTATTGTCAGTAAGGCCCAGGGCATCTGTACTCATATCCTTGAAAGCCATGGTGATACTGTCCTGCCCAACATTAAAAGTCTCTTTGTAGGTGCCGTCAAGCAATTTATTATTATTAAACTCTGCTGTATGGACTATCTGGTTTATTGCTCGACTAAGATCATTCACTTCTATTTGAATATTATGTCTGACGTCTTCAGTGACTGTATCGTTGCTGGCCTGTGCCGCAAGGGTGCTCATCCTTGACAGACATGAGTTGATATCGTTCAAAGCGCTTTCACCCACCTGGGTGGTAGTAATAGCTTTCTGAATATTTGAATCATCTTCCGTTATGCTGTTAATATGCAACTTTATCTGATCACTCAGCTTTGAACTCGTAGATTGAACACTCGATCCATTTTGTGATTGGTTAAGTTTATAACCAGTCGAAAGCCTTGATAGATTGCGTTCCATTAGGCTATCAACCAGCCCTAAATTGAATTGCGCTATACTTGATTGACTAAGGCCGTTGGAGTTAACCCTCATTTAAATCACTTCTTTCTCTAATAATCCATTATTTAGAAACTGTCCTAAAAATAATTATATATGCAAACAATTTAGGACGCAATACCTAATTGATATTATTTAAAAAAATAATATAGTACTTAGCCAAAAGTTCTATATACAAAAGGAAGAGGTTATGTATCAGTTTCTAGAATAAACCAATGAGACTTATTTATAAAATAACTTGAGCGGCACCTTACAGAGGTGCTACGAAGCTTTTCCAGGAGTGGCCAACTAATCCGCTAATTTTGGTTCCTCGGGTTAAAACACGTTGCGTTTATGAAAATGTTAAAATAATGGAAAGCAGCCTAAATAATATCCGAGCATGGAGCCATCGTTTGGGGTAATTATCCGAGCATTAATCAGTCGTACCATTTTTGTAAACGGGCATAATACGAAGGAATAGGGAGTGTAATGATTAATGAATAATGCTAAAAAAGTATCACCATCTATCGATGAATGGCTTAAAGAAGCAAAAGCGCATCCAATGGCTTTACAAGAAGGGATGTTTTTAGTCCATAATGGCATTGTACGACAGACCCCCAAAGCCAAGGTACGCCAAGGGGTTGATGATGGTTCTTTGGTAGAAGGAATGGAATTTGCTTATGATGCAGTGAAGGTGGACTCGGTAATTACGGAAACTTATAAAATGGATGGAATTTTCTATGTTAAGGTATGGCTTAATGAAGGCCAGCTTGAGATTGGTGATGACATAATGTATGTACTAATTGGCGGCGATATTCGACCACATGTTGTAGATGCTTTGCAATTCCTGGTTGGAAAAATCAAAACCGAATGTGTTACAGAAATAGAGCACGTAAAACAATAGCTGCCTTTAATAGGGATGCAATCCCAGTCTGATTAATCCAGGGTATTACAGCCGACCCATCGATTATTACCGGCACTCGCTGATTAATAAAATAGCATCTTGAAGGGGAGGAGCAGGTTTAGCTTGTTCTTTCGCTAAGATTATATTGACAAAGGGGCGCACTATATGATGCCCCTTCTCACTTTAATATCAAGTCTGAAAACATTTTTGAAAAATTCATCGCACTTCTGATTACCGGATCCAACTCATTCCCCAGCAGAAACAGGTTTACCACCCCAAAAACGACGAGCACTCCGAATGCTATTGAATACCACGGAGCAACCAGGTTTTCTTTAAATATCCTGAACGCTATATATAATATCAACGGTATTTCAAAAAGAAAACCGAAAATAAACCCGGGTGCATACACCCTGAATTCTATTGACCATATCAAATGCTCAATACCGTTTACAAAGCCGATAGCCATAAGCGGGAAAAAGATGTATGCTGTTGTTCTTTTATTCTTTGGTAATAAGGAAATAAACGTCCAGATAAAAAACATTACACTGATCAAGATAAAAATCGTATGCAAGTTGGCATCTGTAACATCTGATGGCACGTTAGTATTATATCTGCTGTGCCATGCTAAAATATTCCATTCCTCAAGCTCGTGCAAACAAGCTATGAATGGAAAGACAAAAATGAGTTTTCTGAGGTCTATTTTCCCCGGAATGGTAAATATATTCCTTATCATTGATCTACTCCTCTATCATCAAACTTATTTTGTTAACAGTTGTTTCATCTTCATAAACATAAGCATCCATCTATACATAACAGTCTTTTTCTTTCTTTTCGAAATCATCTTGCCGATAATCACGGCTGCTTTTTCAGGATTAAGGATCAAAAATGCGGGGATTCTTAAAACCACGCCTTCCCTATCTTTCTGGAATGATGTATCCAAAATCCCCGGCAAAAACAATCCGACTTTTATATTAATTTTTTTCAACTCATGATAAAGCCCTTCAGACATAACCGCCACCGCAGATTTTGTGGCCGCATATATGGTATTGTCAGCAAACGGTATTATACTGGTCAAAGAACCGATATTCAGAATATAACCTGAGTTGCTGTTCTTTATCAGGGGAAGCAGCGTCCTGATGCAATAAAAGACGCCATACACATTTGTTTCAAATTGTTTTCTCATTTCCTCGCCAGTGATCTGTTCTGAGACCCTATGAATTGCAATACCTGCATTGTTTATCAGAACATCGATCTGCTGGAATTTCCCCTGGATAATCTCCAATATATGGTTGAGATCGTTTTCATTTGAAATGTCACATTTAATGATCAACGGAGTTCTGCCTGATATCTTCTGGATTTCTGTCTTCAGTTCTTCCAATAGCTCTTTTGAACGTGCTATAAGAATAAGATAGGAATTTTTACGGCTCAAATAGAGGGCAATCTCCCTGCCAAGCCCCTTCGATGCCCCGGTGATTACGATAGTTCTGCTTGCTGACTCCATAATTTATCACCTGCTTTTACCCAAAATAAAGCTAAGGATTAGTATACAGGCAGATAAATCGGCAGTAATTGATGTATGTTATTTTTGCCTCAAATTCGAACGGATCCTGCTTAATGATTCTGGAGTAATACCCAAATAGGAAGCAATATGGTATTGATTAATTCTCTTTTCCAGATGAGGATAGTCTTTCAGAAATGTTAAATACCTTTCCTGTGCACTATTCAACAATAGTGCAGCCTCTTTTTTTTCTTTGATTATAAACAGCATCTCGGATAATTTTCTTGCGGCAATCTCCCAGCAATGATGGCTTTCGATCAACTGATTGTATGCTTTGTAATCAATAACATACAAATCAGAGTCTTCAAGAGCTTGAATATACAATTTAGACTCTTCCCTTAGCAGAAAAGCACTATAGGAAATCGCCAGGCTGTTTTCAAGACAGAAATATTTATTGATTTCCATACCGCTGCTGTCAATATAGAACAACCGCAATAAACCCGATACAACAAACCCAATACGATTCGGAATTTCGCCTGCCATTAAAAAGTAGTCATTTTTTTTTACAGATACTGATTTTATTAATTTATGCAATTTACTCTGTTCTTCTTCAGGAATACCGTTAATAAAATTATTGATACCGCCTGTTAACCTGTTCAGGTAATCTAATTCAACAGCCATTGATTAATTCTTCTTTCGTACAAAATTTACTTTAATATTATCATAGATAAATTCCATAAAGTTACAGGGACTGGGAAAGGACAGAGGGATGGTCTGAAACACCGATTTTAGAAAGCGCTAAACTGAGGCAAACGGTTACTTTAAATATTGAGCAACTGCGCTTAACCCCATAATTCTCAGCAATATCAAGAACTGTGCGCCTAATGCGCATAAGACCATATTTGAGCAAGGCCAGCTGGAAGCGGTGCGGAGGGAGCAGGATCTCTTAAACTGTTTGGGAAAGTTGCCCGGCGAAAAACAAAAGGCTAAAAAGACAAAACAGATGATCAGCCGTTTGCGCAATTTCATGGGCTATAGGGAATACCTGAAGTAGTTGAAAATGGAATGGGAACGAGAAAGAAAGATGCCCTATGTAGAAGTTTTAATGCCCATGAATTTTATTACCTTTTGTCATAGGGACAAGGGACCTGTCCCCTTGTCCCTATAGCAGGAAATTCGATATTTATTCGATATTAAAGTGAAAGACTATTTATTGGAGGTTGTCGGAAATGAGGTCAAGTTTAAAAGTAGTAGTAACTCTTATATTGACTCTATTAACAGTGGGGCTAGATGTATCAGTATTGGCAGCGGCTCAGACTGTAGAGGTAAAGTCCGACGGGTATAACATATCTATTTTAGTAAACGGGACACAAGTCAACTTCACTGATCAAAAGCCCTACATTACGAATGGACGAACAATGGTGCCAGTAAGCTTTATGTCTAAAGCCTTAGGTGCCCAGGTCCAATGGGATAATCCATATGTGATCATAACCCAAGGTGCAGATAGAAGAATTCAGCTAACAATAGGCGATAATGTAGCCATTGTCAATGGAGGACAATCATCATTAGATGTTGCTCCCGAGATTATTGGTGGGAGGACAATAGTGCCGCTAAGTTTTGTAAGTCAGGCTTTGGGGGCTGAAGTCAATTATTATTATCCCAAGAATGATACATTAAGCATCGTTAAACCATCAGTTGAAACGAATCCGGCACATCACATTGGTGATACTGCCGATGACACCTGCATTTGGATAAACCCTAATAATAAATGCCTCAGTCTGATTTTAGGGGATGATAAGCAGGGTGGACTTTGCGTATGGAATTTGGATGGAACAGAAAACCAGTATTTAGATGCCGAGAGTGCTTTAAACAATTTGGATATTCGATATGATTTTAGTTTAGGCAAACAGAAAATACCACTTGTTGGTGTTGTCAATGAAAATGGAATGTGTCTGAATTTTTATACGGTGGATTCAGATACAAGACTGGTTAGAAACATAGGCAGAATACCATTAAATAAGGAAAAACCTTATGGCGGATGTATGTACTTAAGTGATGTGACGAAGCAGTTTTATTTCTTTGTCAACTGGAAAGATGGCACCGTTCAACAATGGCAACTTGAGGGAGCAAGTGGTGAGATTACAGGAAGTCTGGTTCGGACTTTTAATGTCGGAAGTCAAGTTGAAGGGTGTGTCGCAGATGACCAGATGGGATACTTTTACATTGGCGAAGAAGACGTTGGGGTTTGGAAATACTCTGCAGAAGCTGGTGGCGGCGATACCCGTACAATGGTTGATTCAGTCGACAAGGAAGATGGAGGGCATCTGACTGCAGATGTGGAAGGTCTGACTATATATTATGGGAAAGATGAGAATGAAGGGTACCTTATCTGTTCCAGCCAAGGAAATAATACGTTTCAGGTTTATGATAGAAAAAATAATAAATATCTGCATTCTTTTACCGTTGGTGCCACGGACACAATTGATGAAACAACGGAAACAGACGGCTGCGATGTCAGTAATGTGGATCTTGGTGGTCCTTATACCGAAGGCGTGTTTATAGCTCATGATCACATTCAGGATTGTACCGATCGTACCAATGTCAAATTGGTTCCCTGGAAAGAGATAAAAGATGCAATAAATGTCAATCAAGGGGACGGTTCTATTGATTGAAAGGCAACACCGTGGTATTCAGCGCCTGCATCGGAATAAGATTTGCCAAGGATATAAACATTGACCTGAAGTGTGCATTTGTATTCTTTTATAGTAGTTTCCTCTGGTATTAGCTCTGATCATCTTTGTCTTTACTACCCTCATTGATATAGGGCTTTGCAATCCAGAGTTTTAGAGTTGATCCTATATCAATAACAACGATGCTTAAAAGCGCAGAAAAAATGCCTACTGGCAGGTACCATCGTGTTTCACCTTTTTTCATTACCTATTTGTATTAATATTCAGGTGTAACGAAGGATAATGTGCGGCTCTTGTCCTACTCATACATTTTTCCCTTATAAATATAATTACCCGTTTAGAATGGTTTTGATGTAATAAAGACGAATTATGTAAAATAAGGGTATATAGTAAGAGTTTTAGTCTTTTTTTAAGAGGGAGAGATAGTCATGCCAAATCTTTACACCAGTCTGCTGAAGAGAATCCTGGCCCGTTTTATGATTATTGTATTTATGCTGGCCGTAGTTCCTTTCGTTTCCGCCCCGGAGGCGCAAGCGGCGACCGTCACCATCCCCAGCGGTGATTATGTTATCCCCGGTGATGGTATTTACCAGTTAGCCAATGGTTTCAGCGGGACGATAAGCATTTCCGAATCAGTTTATGCAGCTAGTTATATTACCCTTATCGGGTCGTTAGATGGAAACGTGTGCAGCAGCGTCCTTATTGAAATCGGCAGCAGGACATCCAGTCTGGACCTGACCATTCAGGATCTAAAAATAGAGAATTCTGCCGGGCACGGTATAAATATAAACACCGATCAGACCGTAAATCTGTTTATAAAGGGTACCTGCGAGGTCACTGCTTCTGGTGATTTTACTGCAGCTATCCATGTTCCGGATGGCAAAACACTTGTTATCCACAAGACTACTGATGATGAAACCGATACGCTCACCGTAAGCTCAGGGAGTGGCTGTGCCGGCATTGGTGGTGGACTCGAGGAAAGCGGAGGCAACATCACCATTGAGGGAGGCACGGTTACTGCCGGCGGTGGCGGCTACGGTGCCGGCATTGGCGGGGGATGTAGCGTAACTAATGGTGGTAATGGAGGCGCGATTACGATAATAGGAGGCCGTGTAATCGCGACCGGAGGCGAAAATGCCGCAGGCATCGGCGGGGGATATGGCGGAGAACGCGGCGGTGATGGGGGTACGATTGTTATAGAGGGAGGCACGGTAAGCGCGATTGCCGGTACCAGTGCTGCCGGTATCGGCGGGGGAGTTGCTGGCAGCCTCACAGGCGGCAATGGCGGCGTGATTACTATAAGGGGAGGCACGCTAACTGCCAGTGGGAGTGATGGTGCTGCCGGCATTGGTGGCGCATATGGCATAACTTGCGGCGGCAATGGCGGTATGGTCATTATAGAGGGAGGCATGGTAACTGCCGGCGGAGGCATCTATGCTGCCGGTATCGGCGGGGGATGTTCTGACACCCTCGTAGGTGGCAACGGCGGCACGATTGCTATAAGGGGAGGCACGGTAACTGCCGGCGGGGGTCAAGGTGCTGCTGGCATCGGTGGCGCATTTGCCGGCGATGGCGGCACGGTGGAGGTTAGCGGAAGTCCAGCTATTATTGCCACCGGGGATACCGCGGGAGGTGCTGAACATACCGGTAAAGGAACAGGAGGATCAAGTTCAGGTACCTTGAAAGACAGCAGCGGCGCCGACCTCTCCTACCTGAGGTTTCATGTGGTTGATGGGTCTGGTGCCGACCTTCCCGGAGCAGCCGCAACCCTTACCCAAGATACGGGAAGCCATGACTATGTTACGAACAACAGTGGTTTGACCGGTTGTATGGTTTTAAGTAATAGTACTGCAACATATAAATTGCAAAAGACCGGTTATTCCCCCCATATCGGTGGTCTTATCCCTGCTCAAAAGAATATCGATGTGCCGGTTAATATGGACTCGGGTTATACGGTTGGCTACTGCGGAAATGGAAATACCAGCGGCTCTGTCCCTGCCGACCCCAACCGTTATGAGCCGAATACACCTGTTACTGTGCCCGGCAATACCGGCGGCCTGGTTAAAGACGGTTATGACTTCGCCGGATGGAATACTGTTGCTGATGGGAGTGGAACTAACTACAGCACAGGCGGCACATTTACAATTGGTAATGCGAATCTAATCCTGTACGCGCAGTGGACAATGATTAGTGACGGTGGCTCCTCACCTCCTTCTCCTGTCGACAGCAGCACCGGGAGTGCCTCGATAAGTCCTTCCCAGGGCGGAATGGTCAGTTTAGGCAGCGAGGCCTCCATAAGAACACCCCCCGGAGCTCTGCAGGGAAATTCTGCAGTGAATTTAAGTATTACCAGTGTTGGGTCACCGCCAGCCAGCCCTTCCGGCTTTATGTTTATGGGCCAGGTATACGAGTTTCAAGTGGGATCTGCGGCTTCTTATACCTTCAATACTCCGGTAACCCTTACCTTTACCTTTGACCCATCCCGGATTTTGCCCGGTCAGGTACCGTGCATATATTACTATGATAAGACCGCCGGTCAATGGGTCAGCCTGGGGGGGACTGTATCTGGAAACACCATAGCGCTTAATGTAGACCACTGTACAATGTTTGCCGTACTGGCCAAGGAAATCGCATCCAATGCCACCGGGAGTAAGGCAAGCTTCAAAGACATAGAAAAGCACTGGGCGAAAGAGTCCATTGAAAAGCTGGCAGGTTCAGGTACAATCACGGGATACCCGGATAACACCTTTAAACCGGACGCCCCAATCACCCGGGCGGAATTTGTCAGTATGCTGGTAAATGCTTTGAACCTGAAGGCAAGCAGCAGCCAGAGTTTTAACGATACCGGGATGCACTGGGCCAGGGACAGCATTTCTGTAACGGCGGTTTTGGGGATAACAAGGGGTTATGCGGGCAACTACTTTAAGCCCGATGATCCCATCACCCGCGAACAGATGGCGGTAATGGCGGCCAAGGCCGTAAACATGGCAGCAGCCTCAGGTGAAATTGGCTTTAGCGACAACGAAGAGATTTCTTCATGGGCTAAAGACAGTGTTTTGGCGGCAATAAAAGTCGGTATCATGAAAGGCTACCCGGACAACACCTTCCGGCCCCAGGACAACGCTACCCGGGCGGAAGCAGTAAGTGTAATACTGAACCTGTAAATAAAAGGCCTCCTGTACTAGAAATGCAGGAGGCCTTCAGTTAGTCTCAAAAGTTGTCAGAGCGAGCATACCATCTGCAGGCACCACGATTTTCGCTCCGCTTTCGCATTCACCGAACCAGCTTTAGCACAGCTTGCTTATTTTAAATGCTGTAATGTCATTTAATCTATTATTATGAATAGCTGATATACGGGCCTTTAATCGTTCATCGGACAACCCTATTAATTTTCTCAATTCAATGGAAAATGCAAAAGCCTCGGCTAGATTAAAGGTAAAGGGCGGTATCATACGACGACCATCTTTCAATACTAAAACAATGCCAAAACCTTGCTTCTCCGGGTTGTTGTCTATAATTATCTCCTCAACGCAGGCCTTTAAATTATCAATATCTTCAGCAGAAAAATACTGCATCATATCCGCTCCATATCATGACGTTTCGCCTTTTAACTGTAGAATGTCCATTGCAGATTTATTTATTAAATTTCTGCCTTAATAGTGAGCAAAGCGAACATAGGTGGTACTGTAGTGCAATCAACGTCTATACGGGGACATTCCTTACCCGAAGGGAAGGTGTGTACCCATTCCTTAACCCGCCTTAATCGCAGCTTGTTCCCCTTCCTTGACCTTCGGCTTTTTCGACCTTAATAATATGCGGAGCGAAAATCGTGGTGCCCGGATAGTATGCTAGCTCTGACAGCTCCTTTGACAAGCTGAACCCGCTGTACATCAGCGGGTTGGCTGTTTTAATGGAACATATTGGCTTTTTTACATATAGAAACAATTGTTAAAATTAGAATTGAAAACATCTATTACCAGGGGGGGTTGTATTTTGAATATAAAAGGAATCGTGTACACTGTCTTGTTGTTTCTATTATTGATAATTTTCCCTGTCCCGCCTGCCTGGGCAGACGGTGATATCTCGGTTTTGATCAACAACCAGCCGTTGAATCTGGAGGTGCCGCCGCAGGTGGTAAACGGCCGGACCCTGGTCCCGCTGGGAGCGATTTTTGAAGCATTAGGGGCGAGCGTGGAATGGAATCCGGCCGATCAGAGCATAACAGCGACCAAAGGCGTTCAGGTCCTTAAACTGACCGTGGGCAGCAGCACCGCATACAATAACGGCAGCTCGGTGCAGATGGACACTCCGCCGCAGATAATAAACGGCCGAACCCTGGTCCCGCTTGGCTTTGTCAGTCAAAGCATGGGCGCCCAGGTGAGTTGGGACCCTGATACCCGCCAGGTTTCCATAGTAAGTTCGGGACAGACCAGCCCACAAGCGTCGGTTCCGGCAGGAAGGATCAGTCCGACCAGGATTGATGGAGTAGTCAGGGAAACTGCCAGGCAGTACCGGCAATTTACAGTGGTCGATAAACTTGCCCCGTCGACGGCCTTGTCCAAACAGATTAATGCATTGAGACAACAATCGGACGTGGATATTGTAGAGCAGCTTCCTGGTTCCTCTCCGGGTCAGATTCAAGGACGGGTACGAAATAGTTATGCTGCAGGGAGGACCCGATTCGCTGGGGAGTTCAGCCCTTTCTATCCCCCAACCCGCCGCCGGAGCTGCTCCCGAGGTGCATGTGCCGGCGGCACTAGACATATTGAAAAAAAGCGGGTTTAAGCCGGAAGATATTTTACTGGATCCACAGCAATACCAGACTCCTTCACCATCAAGATATAAAGCGGCTGTTTTTGACACTGCCTATGACAATCCTATCCATATGGAGACCCCGGTTGATAAGGATGTAGCCCTAAAACTAAAACAAATGGGTTATTATGTTGACCTGTACACATCCTGGGCCGACCTCTATTTTGCTTCCAAGCTTGATGCTCAGGCCTACGGATTAATATATTTTTGCGGGCATGGCGCCATGGTGGGAGGCGACTGGTACTTCACAGTGCGTCCTTATTACAATTCACCGCCTCCGGATGACAGTGGGTATACCGGGACTAAGGTGTTCAGCGTTTATACTGGGAACGGATATGACATTGCATACGTCTATGGATTTGGCAAAGAGTTTGCCCAGACCTACTGGACCAATGCGTTTCGTGGAACTATTTTTGCGGTGGAGAGCTGCAACAGCGCCAACTCTTCAATTGTACCCAGCCTGCCGAGGTGGGCGGTAGACCATGGGGCCAGCGCCTGGTTGGGCTGGAACGGCAGTGTAAAAATAAAAGTCGGCGATCAAATGACTACGGAGTTTTTCAACCAGCTAAGCCAGTGGAAGTCGGTGGAGGAAGCCCGGGTCAAGATAAATTCTATTAACGCCTCCAAGCCCCCGGAAATGATACGGGTGGCGTCCACTGAACCGACCTTTAAGGCGAACGCTGATGTCTCACTGCCGCACTGGGCCTGGGAAACGAATGAACAGCAATACCCGGCCGGGAAGAATTTCTATATGTTTACCGCCGAAAAGTACGGTGAAGATGCGTATTTATATATTTTTAGCGTACTAAACATGCCTTTGTTCCACCTGTACCTGGATAATAACGCAGATGGCAAGGCTGATGTTGACGTGAAGTTCAACCCTGACAGTTACGAGGTCTACTCGGTCGCAAGTGATGGGAAAACTAACCTAGAGCAATTCGGAAAAGTATCCAACCTGCCTGGGGGATACAGGGCGGTCATCCCCTGGTCTACACTGTTTGGAACTGGAGTTATGAACCGCTACCGGCTGGCCGATGGGTCAAACGGGGACGTTATGCCTGACACCGGATGGCTGTCAGCGGTAGACGGTACGGTTATAACGACACCTGATGCAAGCACGGGGGGAGGCACCGGAGGGACAGGAAACGGCAGCTTCGGGACGCCAGCTTCAACGGACAGCAGTCTAATAGCCGAGTACAAATTCAATGGCGATTTCAAAGACGCGACCGGCCGGGGAAATGACGGCATCAAGGCAGGCGACGTTTCTTTTGCCGAGGATAGTGTAATGGGGAAATGCGTCGTCTTCAACGGCGGATTTATAAACGTTAAAAGCATTCCCGAGCTCAACCTGGGAGATAATTTTACCATCTCGCTATGGGTTAAAGTGGATACAGCCAACAAGGTGAATCCTATGATCTCAAAAACCACCGACAATGGTTCTTATAACATCTATAGCTTCCTGACCAGGTCAACCTATGGTATAGAAGCTGATTTACCCACCAGCAGCGGGCCGGGAATGGTGGTCAAGGATGGGCCATTTACGGATCTGCACCTGGATGAAGGATGGTCCCACCTGGTGTTTACCAGGAACGGAGCGACCGTTTACGCATACCATAATGGGGTGCAGATAGCTAAACGGGACTTCTACACCGGGGATGGAAAGATGCAGTCCTCGATCGGCAATATGAGGATCGGCAACGGAAGCGATATCAACCACAAGGATGTATTGTTTAAAGGCAATATGGATGACCTTAGAATATACAACCGGACTTTGAGCGTTGCTGAGATTCTGGCTTTATACAATGGCGGCACTCCCACCGGAAACTAATTGCAGCCAAATGGTCGTTAAGCGTAAGCGCCAAGGGGACGGGGTTTATGCTGATAATAGTGTTTTAGTAATAGGGGCATAACTATGTTACAATCATGACACGGAAACGGTCCGCCTCCACCAGACAAATTACAACGTTAATATACACGAAGGAGCTAATAAATTTAGCTCCTTCCTTTTATTTATACAAATTGTTCCGATCAGTGTATTGCTAAGTTTTACCGTAAATTGAGGCAACCTGAAGGTTTAGCAGCTGGCTTGTCAGTTGCATTTTCAGCCTTTTGGATTTGGCGAATGGCGGGTATTTTATTTCAAAGTGCCTTCGGGGGCTGCGTCGGTTCCATTAATGTATTACGCGTATTTAGCCGGTCTGATTCTGTTTGGGTACGAAAACGCACAAACTGGGAATGTTTTTTTGCCATATTACTTTGACACGCACAGTAGTATATTATAAAGTATACCTAAGGAGATGATATAACGTGAGCGGCAAGATTTCAACTGATCTTATTCGCGGCCATACCGAAACAATAGTTTTAAACATACTGCGCCAAGGTGACAGTTATGGATATGAGATTTATAAAAAAATTATTATCTTGAGCGGTAAACAGTATGAATTGAAGGAAGCGACTCTTTATACAGCCTTCCGCCGCCTGGGGCAGGATGGATTAATTGTGTCCTATTGGGGGGATGAAACCCAGGGAGGAAGACGTAAATATTACCGTATCACCGATCTGGGCAGAGAGGTTTACGAACAGAACTTAATTGACTGGAACTTTGCCAAAGATGTTCTAGACAAATTGATTCAGGGGGGGCTTAACGATGTTCAAAGATAATAATATGGACAAAAAAGTAACTGCCTATATCGAGAATCTTTTTTCCGGAGTAGGGGCAAGTCAGCAGCTTTTTGATCTGAAGGAGGAACTTGCCACTAATCTTATGGAAAAAACTGCAGATATAAAGTCACGCGGTATGGAGGATGATCAGGCTTTTCGGGAGGCGGTCATTTCTATGGGCGATTTGAGCGGGTTGGTTGAAGATATGCGCAAATTGGGACAAGATACTGCCAGGCAAAACGTATATTCCGCTATGACCTCCCGTATTTCAACAGCGGGAATCGTCGTTGGCGTTTTGCTAATGCTATTTGGAATATTAACGGTTTCCATGCTGTATTTCATGGAATTGGAGGCTCAGGCTGTTACCGGCAGCGCAATCTTTGTTGTTGCTGGTGGGGCCTTGTTCACTTACAGCCTGCTAACCAGAGAAACAACCACAAAATATGCCATGAACAAGATCCGGGCGGCACTGTATGCCCTATCCATAGGACTGTTACTGTTCAGCGTTTTTGTATCGGTGACAACATACTTTGCTACCGGCGAAGTGTTTATCGCTATTGGATCGCTAATGGTTTTTTTCTTGAGTGGTATTGGTCTATTCCTGGTTCTTATCCTTACGGGAAACGACCGGCGAAAGAATTAATAAAGGGAGATAATAATGAAACTGAAAAGGAATGGTATGCAGTGGTTGCGCGTTTTGCATATTTTATCTGCCAGCACATGGTTGGGTGTAGTAGTAGGTATAGGCAGTTTGGCTTATGTTTGTTTCTTCCAATTAAGTGAAGCAGATTTTCTGACCATCGCTCCATTGGTACCGGAGCTGTATCGAAAAGTGGTACTGCCTGCGGCTGTGGTTACCATAGTGCAGGGGATTATCTATGGCATTTTTACCAGTTGGGGCTTTGTTAAATATAAATGGGTTCTTTTTAAATGGATATTAGCATTCCTTGTTGCCTTCTGTACGGGTTGGGGAGGAATTGGCAATATGTTTTACGTACTCGATAAGGTGGAAAAGTCAGGTTTGGCAGGTGGATTTACCGATGGTGGAGTGGTTCTTCTATTCATATTCCTGCAGATCATAATCATGTTCATCATGATTATCTTGTCCGTTTTTAAACCAGTGAAACGAAGTGCCGGATATGATAATTGCTAAGAATGGATTAATGATCATGAAGCATTGGGTTATTAATAAGTGAAGTTTTTGGTACCATGGATCGGATAAAAGGATAAGCCAACGAACGATGACGGGTAGGATAACAAAAGTGAGCCCGTTTTTCGCTTTTACTGTAACAGATTGTCACCAAATATAGCATTATTTCATATGTTATCGGGAGGTGGAAACATGAAAAAGCCGACATCATTTAATACCCAGGTAATTTCTGAAGAGATGAAATATGAGGGTGTCACTGTTTTAAACTATCGAATTGAGTATCCTGAATTCGTTTCAGATACCTACAAAAAATCTATAAGGGCTATAAACCAGTATTATAAAGACAAAGCTCTGGCGCTGCAAAGTAATTTCCGAACCAAGCTCTACCAAATGGCAGTTGATCAGTATCTGGATGATATTAAAAACGGATTTCCGGTACGTGAATTTGAAGCCCTGCAGATCTTTAAAGTAACTTATAATAAAGCCTGTATAATAAGTTTGTATTTTGACAATTACCAGTACACCGGCGGAGCCCATGGCTTAACGGTCAGGACTTCTCAGACCTGGAACCTGAAGACCGGGAAGATGATCAAACTCAGAGAATTATATAATTGCTCCGGTAATTATATAACGTATATTAAAAACAAAATTATTGAACAGATAAAGGAAAACCCTGACATTTATTTTGAAAATTATATGGAGCTGGTGGAACAGACTTTTGATGTAAATAATTTTTACTGCACCCCACAGGGAGTGGTAGTTTATTTTCAGCAATACGATATTGCCCCATATGCAAGCGGTATAAGAGAGTTTTTATTGCCATACAACAGGTGCGTAATCGATCCCGTCAGAAAATGTACAAAATAGGCTGCTCAAAAGTTTGTGTGTTACAGATTCGCACTCAATAGTTGATACAATAAGAAAGCCCAGAACCACTGGGCTTTTCCGTATTATTGCAAAGCATAAGTTCGCTTGCCACTTTGCCACTTGAAACGCGGACCCTTCCCGGATGGGAAGGGTCCGCTTGTTAAGGAGACGAAAAGGTTATTCGTAAACAAGGGTATTAGAAGCCGACACTAAGGTTTTTGGGCATAATGATGGGTTTATCCGGTCTGATTTGATATATGGCTGGTATAACCGGTCCATTGTCGTTAATTTTGCTGCCCGGTGTATAGGCGCTGTCCGGCAGCACCCGTCGTACTTCGATCAGGCTTGAACCGTACCAGTAGGAAAAATCATTTATAATTCCTATTGCAGTAGGATTTCCATTGCATGTATTAATAATGCAGGGTTTGCCGTTTATCAAACCCATGTAAATAGCTACATGTCCGATATGAGTTTTAGCTGGCGCGTCGGAGTTCCAGTAAGTGAATATATCGCCAGGTTTAAGATTTTCAATGCCGACCAGGGTGTATTTTGATGAACCTGGTATCTTCTGGGCATAAACACCTTCAACTTTAACTCCCACAGTATTATAGTTCTTGGCGGCGGAAGTAATGGAATATCCAAAGTCTTTATAAACCAATGATACAAAGTTCGAACAATCAATATATCCGGTAGTGGGATATTTTGTATGTCCATACTTCATATAACCGTATTCCATATACCAAATGGCACGCCCGACCAGAGTTTGAGCAAGGCTGCCGTCAAAGTTTGTCCGGAAAGAGTCAACCACCGGCTTTTCGTGGCTATTATAATGACTAATACTGGCTGCGCTAGGTGCCTGGGCGGAGTCTGATACCTTTGGTGTCGGCGCATTTCCTGTTAATGCAGCGTTAAGTGCTGCCTTAGTTATCGGGCCAACCACGCCATCCGCTTTTAGTCCTTGTGATTTTTGAAAATTCACTACAGCATCATAGGTTTTGGGGCCAAACCATCCATCAATACTATATGTATAAAAGCCTAACTCGGTAAGGTCTGTCTGCAACTGGCTGACGGCTGAACTCCGGCTGCCCAAGGTTAAATCCTGGGTACCATAGTCACTGGCCTGAGCCGGCAGAGGTATTAAAGCTACCAAAAAGACGGCTAATATACCCCAAAACAACGATTGTCTGCAACGCAATGTTGACATAAGTTCCTCCTCTCAAGATCGTAATAAGTAGACAGCCATTATTCGATTTTTCAAAATAGTATTTAGTCTCATATAACCTTTAAATATTTCAGGTTGCGCCTCCCTATATTAACAATTCGTCTCAAATAATTTTCTGCCTTTTGGTAATTTTGGACAATTGATTCTATGTTGGCTGCTAAATGGCCGTTATGGTCGAAATACCCTGGTTTTAAGTAGTAGATAAGCTGTTTGAGGTAAAAAATGGTAGTGTTCTTAATGAGTAAATTGACACTCCCCAGACAGCTTAAAAATATGATGGGTTGAGCTTTCTCGAGGGGCTTTAAGGGGAAACTAATCAGGGATAACGCAAAGAAAGCCTGTTGGTGGGCGTTTGGCGCGCGAAGCTCCAATAACGAACTGCGATTGGAGATTCTTTTGCGGATAAATGAAATAATGAACGGGTTAAAATACAATATTGATATACAGATATTATTTGAATCAGTATGATGTAAAAACTTTATCTGAATTGATTTAAAGCCACTAGGACCGGATCCCAAACCGGACTGAATGGCGGCGAATATGCCAGATCCGCATCAAAAATATCTTCTAACCTGGCTCCCAGTGTAATAGCTGTTGCTATAATATCGATCCTTTTGCCAGCACCAGAATAACCCGCTATTTGACCTCCCAAAATGCGCCTGGTTTTCTCATCAACAATGATTTTTATCCAGACATCGCCTGAATACCCGGGAAGAGCGGCGGTCCTGGATTTTACGGTATGGCTTATGAATTTAAATCCTTTTTCCCGGCACTCCTTTTCGGTCATGCCGGTTCGGGAGATTTCCAAGTCAAAGACCCGGGCGATACCCGTTCCCAGCACTCCTTTAAAAGCAGCATTGCCGCCAGCCGCATTTTCTCCAGCCACCCGGCCCTGTTTGTTGGCCGTAGTACCCATGGGAATATAAACATCTTCACCGGTTACCAAATTGGTTGTCGTGGCACAGTCTCCTGCAGAATAAACTCCATCTATATTGGTTTCCATTTGGCTGTTTACTTCAATGGCACGGCCTACACCAAGCTTGATTCCTGCATCAGTGGCCAATTCGCTGTTGGGTCGGACGCCTATAGATACTAAAACAAAGTCTGCCGGGACGACGCCGCTGCCGGTAAAGGCGGCCGCAACTGTTTCTCCACCTTCAAATCCCTTAATCTCTTGATTAACCAGGACCTTTATGCCCTTCTGCTCAAGGTGCTCCTGTATTATTAAAGCCATGTCAGGATCCATGCTGGGAGCAACCTGCGAACCACGTTCAACCAGGGTAACCTGGAAGCCCAGGGCTGAGAGGTTTTCAGCCATCTCCAACCCTATGTAACCAGCACCCACGATTAAAACCTGTCCGGGCTTGTTTAGCCTGAGGTATTCCTTTATATCCACGCCGTCATTGATGGTACGCAAGGTAAAAATACCTTTTTTAGCTGTGCCTGGCCAATCAAAAATAATGGGCCGCGCTCCGGTGGCGATGATTAATTTATCATAGAACTCCTCAAAAATACTATTTTGGGCCAGATTCCTGAATATTACCTTCTGTTTACTTAAATTAATTTCTGTTGCTTTGCACAGGTTCTTAACCTCTATACCCTGTTGGGCAAAGTTTTCTATCGAACGGGCCAGAAGCTTTTCCTTGGCTGCGATTGCTCCACCTATAAAATAGGGGAGGCCACAGCTGCCGTAAGAAATATATTGGCTTTCGGCTAATAATTTTATCTCCAGTTTCGAATCAACCCGGCGGGCTTTAGCAGCTGCGCTTGTTCCTGCAGTAACAGCGCCTATAACAAGCAGCTTCGTCATTTGGGAAGCTCCTTTCTTTATAATTGTTTGGAATTTTGATTCAGCATTGTAAAAGTCCTAATACCTAAGTTACCTTAATAAATGTTAGGCGACACTCATCTCATTCCGAGATCGCTCATTTGTTAGGTGTACTTCTTAACTTAGCGGTAACCATAATATGGGAGGATGTGTAAAATATAGAAGGCAAATTAAGAGATGAGAAATAAAGAAGGTCTGAGTAGCATGTATCCATTTGTTATTGAGCATTATCCTTATGTGGAATTACCGGAAGTAATTGAACAAATGCGCTACTGCCTTGACCGAAAGACAGGGTTTTCACTCGTACGAATAGGGGACGGAGAAAACATTGTAATGGCACAGGGGTTGGTCTATTCAGAAGAGGCAATTAGAAACTATGGATGGACTAATAATGAGGACTATACAGGAATCGTCTTACCCAATTATGAAGCTATAAGTATGCTCATTGCCGGTGTTAAAACTGCAAGTGTGGTCGGGGTTTTGCACCAAACCGAGGCTTTCGAATGGAGATACCTGACCGAAAGGGTGTTTTCTGCCTACGACGTTAGGCCACGCCAGCTTTGTTATGCCGGCATTAATCTATATATGCCTAATAATCCGCATATTATTGATTTGATAAAGAATCACAGAGTACTTTTAATAGGAAAAACAGCTCCGGTATTCGGGGATATGATATACCAAAAATTTAATACTGTAGCGGTAGGGAGTATAATCATCAATAACTTTTTCGATATATCCAGAGTTTTGCATCAGGCTACAGATTTTGATTATGAACTGGCTTTGATATCCGCGGGCAGCAATGCAGTCATTTTAGCTCCTTTACTGGCCCAATTAGGAAAGGTAGCTATTGATTTCGGCTCCGCGATGAGCACCCACTTGTGGTATTAGGGACAGATATGGCTCGTTACGGTTGTCTATTCACAAGATGCTATAAACTAATACTTGGCTATCAAATGATATCATCTTTAAATCTTAAGAGCTTCGAAACCAGGTTTTGGTTTTTTGGCTATACTTATAACTGATTGTGAAACGGTCCGAATTATTAAACTCCAGTATTTCTACATCAACTGGCCTGACACCCACGGGAACAGTTGCGATCACGGTATTGATGTTTCCATCTATAACTGAAACATTATTTGAAGCGACATTGCTTACATATACACGGTTGGCCACTTCGTCAATTCGTAAAGATACTGGATTAACGCCCACCGGAACTGTATCAATGACAGTATTAGTTGCCCCGTCAATGACTGAAATATTATTCGAGTAAAAATTATTAACATAAATACGGTTGGTCGTTTGGTTAACCCCGGCAATTTCTGGCCTATTATTTACAGGAACAGTAGCAATAACGGTATTGGTGATTCCATCAATGACTGAAACATTACTTGAACCATCATTAGGAACATAAATAAGATTGGTTGCTTCGTTAACTCCCGGTAATCGAGGATGAACACTCGTTGTAACAGTAGCAATCACAGCATTAGTAGTTCCATCGATGACCGAAACATTATTTGAGCCAAAATTAGCTACATAAATACGGTTGGTCACTTCGTTAACTCCTACAAACCTCGGACTGGTACCCACAGGAACAGTAGCAATCACGGTATTGGTGTTTCCATCTATGACCGAAACATTATTAGAGTTAACATTGGCAACATAAATAAGGCCGCTCACAGCGTTAATTCCTACAAATTCCGGCCCGCTGCCCACAGGTAGAGTAGCAATTACGGTATTGGTGTTTCCATCTATGACAGATACGTTAGCCGAGTCAAAATTAGCAATATAAATACGATTGGTTAATTCGTTAACTGCTGCAAATCTTGGATTAGCACCGACTGGAACAGATTCGATCACGGAATTGATGGTTCCATCTATAACTGAAACATTGTTTGAGCTAAAATTGGTTACGTAAATACGGTTGCTTGCCTGGTTTACTCGTGCAAATCTTGGCTCAATTCCTACAGGAACAGTCGCGATCACGGCATTGGCGATCCCATCGATGACCGAAACATTATTTGAGAAACGATTAACTACATAAATACGGTTGGATCCAATTTGCATATATTTATAACTCCTTATTTCAAATTAATATATACTATGCTAACGAAAGCAAAAGGTAAAAATAAAACTCTGAAAACGAGCACAATATAACATGACAAGTAGACAAGAGAACCGTTCCCCTGGCATGAAGGGGGGAGGGTTCCCTTGTCACCCTTGTTGTTTGCTGTGCTCCGACAAATAATCTACTATAAAGGTAGTCCGTGCTTGATTTAGGTGAATGAAAAGCAAACGATCTATTAGCCCCGAATTAGAGTGGTTTTGATTCAGAGAATTGTAAAACCTGTGCTCCTGTGTTAATCCTTTGTCCCTTTGTCCATCTAATGGTCAATTTTTCACATCCATTTACCTCAAAATCCCGTGCATAGCCATAAGCATTAAGAAGCCACATGCTATGTTCAGATAAGCGCCTAAAAAACAATGCTGAAGGAACCGATTTATTTTTATCCCAATCATATATATCTCGGAGATAATAATTCATTGTCATTGAATATTGATTTCCTTGCCGTCTTAACGAACATTGGGTATATGTACTATATCCGTGAATACTACCAAACCAATCTTGAGAATTCCAGGCTTCAATACAACCGTCATTAATATCATTAGATACGAATTGGATTGATTTATTTTCCTCCATGCATAACAATTCTGCAGCGCTTATAGCATTATTAATATCCCTGGTTCTCTTGTTTATCGGCGAAACAAAATTGTCTTTATCTTGATTACAATCTCTGTTCAATTTGCCAAAATCAATCTCAAAAGATTTTCCACTTCCGTCTAAGTAGTGCTTCATCATATCTACGGCAGTGTGAAATCCGACACCATCATATACATCGGCTGTCTTTCTTGCCATTTCTTTATAGAATTGTAAAGTATGTGGACTAATTTTCTCGTCCGGTTTATGCGTATTAAAATCGTTCGGTAAAGGATTAACTCTGTCCGGGGTGGTTGCGCCTAACTGAAACCACCAGTTCTGATAGCTTTTGGAAGTTGAATCTCCATATATTTCGGGAATACATACCAGGGAAACCTTTAGCGTTTTTAAGTTATTGTCCCATGCTGTTGCTCCACCGGTTAGTTTCACAACATTGCTTAAGGGCAAAACAAGATATCCTTCTGCCGACTCCTGTAGCGGAGTGATCTTCTGCGTGGTTAACACTACCCAATTTTGGGGCTGTTGATATTCTATTGTTGCTGTTTCATCATTAAGGTTAATTGAGATCCGTTTAGCCCCAATTCCTTCCCCGATTGTACCAATCCAAATATTTGACTCACGGCTGATATTCCCACCATAGGCGTAAATAAAGTCTTCAAAAGCTCCAAATACTATACCGTCTTCTACAAAAGGCTGAAGCAATAACTGACTAGTATTTGATAGTTCATACCCGGAGTATTTTATTAGTACTTGAGATATTGATTCACTGGTACTATATGGTTGTTGAGCGGCTATGCAATATGATGAATATCCCCAAGGTGATGCCAGAATTAAAAAAGATAAAATAAATATGATTAAATACTTTCGCATAACGGCCCCCTTGTTAACTGTCTATAGAATATAGGATTTTTCTACTTCAATCCTATAAATTATACGACATTTATCTGCCCATATCTTCCGTCATATAAACTCGCGTTTCTAACTAACGCATTATATTCGGGCTGGAATGAAAGGCTTTGCAAAACCGCTCTTCCGGCAGGCAGCGCTTCCTCAGCCCGTTGGTGCTCGGTGATGCTGGTATCCATTGCGAGTATCATAGAGGAACCGTCAACATCGGTGAACTGGACGTGATCTTTTGATTCTGCAACTTATCAGCTAATAGATTGCATTTCGCAATACAATCGGGCATAATAGTAGCAAAGCAGGAGGTGTTCGTTATGGCAAGAACATCAAATATATTTGCCCGTGTCGAGCCGGAAGTCAAAGAACAGGCAGAGCTTGTTTTAGAGCAGCTTGGTATCCCGATGTCAAACGCAATCGGACTTTTTCTCAGGCAGGTCGTGCTTCAGCGAGGTATTCCCTTTGAATTGAAGCTCCCGAAAAACAACCCTCTGTCAGTGACTACGCTTACCGGGGAACAATTCAATGCTGAGATCGAGAAAGGTTTGGCTGATCTGACCGCCGGAAGAGTTGTATCGGCGGAAGATGTCGCTGACAGAATGCGCCGGGACTATAAAATATGAACGAATGGGCGGTTGTTTACACCGAGCAAGCTGAGCGGGACTTACGTAGCATATTCGAGTACATTGCCTTCCCCCTACTTGAGCTGGAAATTGCAAAGAATCAATCACAGCGGATCATGGACGCGATCGCTAAGCTAAATGAAATGCCGCTGCGGTATCATCTTTATGAAAAAGAGCCGTGGCACAGCAAAGGTTTGCGGGTTTTACCAATAGACAATTTTTTAGTATTTTATCTGCCTGTGGAAGCAAAAACGACGGTCGCAGTTATCCGTATTATGTACAGTGGACGTGATATTGAAGAACAGCTGCGACACACGGAAACAGGAGGGTAAATCAGTTTTATCTAAGAAGCAACATTTATCAGGCATCTGAACATAATCAGGTGTTTTTTTATGCTTATTTTTAGGAAGAGAGATATTGGAAATCGAAGAATATACAAGAGCGGTTTATGAGATTTTCCCGATTATAGATTATAATGGTTGTATTCCTTTTAATTTGATAATTTAGCCTGAATTGAGGTCATACAGCCTTAAACAAGTGAAATCTCCTCAGATATTATTATCCAAAAGCAGCTAAAGCTTATTCAAAGCAGGTGAAATGGCCGATGTCCAGAACAAAGACTTACAATATTAAAACATTGTACTTTTCCGATCAAATTAAAGCGGCCATGGATGGAGTCTTTAAATGTCCGCTTACCATAATTGAGGCCCCTATGGGCTATGGCAAGACAACTGCCGTAAAAGGCCTCTTAAACCGGGAAGAAATCAAGCTCTTGTGGCTGACGGTGCACGACAGCTATGCCAGCAGTTTCTGGAGCGGATTTAGCAGACTCTTCACCGAGCTGAACAGCACCTGTGCGCTTAGCCTGGACCAGCTGGGACTGCCCAATGACAGTGTTTCCCGGCAGGAGGCTCTGAACATCATTAAAGGAGTGCAGCTGCCGGAAAAAACGGTAATTGTCATTGATGATTATCATCTGCTGCATAATCCTGACCTGGACAGTTTCATCATTCTTTTGGTGAAAAATGAGATAAAAAACCTGCATATCGTTGTAAATACCCGCCTGGCCCTCTTTGAAAACCTGGATGAACTCAAACTGAAAGGGTTTGCCCATCATATTACCAAGGATTCTCTGGAGCTAAGCCCCGGTGAAATTACCCGCTATTACAGATTGTGTGGAATCAGCCTGAAAGCAGATCAAGCCGACCAGCTCTATTCGAATACGGAGGGCTGGATAAGCGCTCTATACCTGGTTATGCTCAATTATATAGAAGGGGGCAGTTTCAACACCCCCAACAGCATTTACAAGCTGCTGGGAAAAGCGGTATACGAACCGTTTTCGCAAGAGATAAAAGATTTCCTCATAACGATGTGCATTTTTAATAGTTTTACCCTGGAGCAGGCCGCGTATATGTGGGGGCAGCCCAATACGAAAAGACTTATAGACGAGATTACCAGCAAAAACGCCTTTGTAAATTTTGATTCCCGGACTAACAGTTATCAGATGCATAATATCTTTACCAACTTCCTGCAGGAAATACTGGCCGAGCAAGAGGTTAATTACCGGCAGGACCTCTATAAAAAGGCGGCCCAATGGTTTCTGCAAATTGGTGATTTTATTGCTGCCATGCATTATTTTTATTTGTGCGAAGATTTTGACGCATTACTATCGACCATCGAATATGCCCGGGCCAAAATTATTCACAGCGAACACAAAACACTTTTAATCCAATACATGGAGGACTGCCCGGATAAAATAAAAGGACGGCATTATTTCGCTTTATTGATCTATGCCATGCGCTTGTTTTCCTTTAATGAAAGAGAATTATTTGCTAAAACCTGTGCCGAGTTCATAACCAACATTCAGGCGGCCCAAACTCTGGATAAAACGGCCAAAAACCAGCTGCTGGGTGAATATGATTTAATCTTGAGTTTTACCAAATACAACGATATCAAGGGGATGTCCGAGCATCATAAAAGAGCCAGCCGGCTTATGAGCAAGCCCACCGCAGTTATTGATGAAAATGGTATTTGGACCTTCGGGGCTCCCTCGGTTTTGTATATGTTTTACCGGGAATCGGGCCTGCTGGCCCAGCATGTAAACCACATGATAGAGGCTATGCCCTATTATTATGAAATTGCCAGTGGCCACGGTTATGGAGCTGAATATGTGATGCAGGCGGAATGGTACTATAATCAAGGCGATCTGGAGAATGCGGAGATAGTGATACATAAGGGATTGTTTGCCGCCCAATCCCAAAATCAAACCGCCATTGGCATCTGCGCTTTGTTTTTGCAGATGCGCCTGGCTCTGTTTAAAGGGGACTTTGCCGGTGTTAAGAAGCTTGCGCAGAAGCTGCGGGCGGATATTATTGAGCACCGGGATTACATTTTCATTCATACTCTGGATCTGTGCGAAGCTTTTATCTATGCCAGCTTGAAACAACCCGATAGAGTACCACTATGGCTGGCCCAGGGAGATTTCAGTTCCAGCCGCCTTTTCTTTCCGGTTATGGCCTTTGCCAACATCATATATGGCCGGGTGCTTTTACTAAAAGGCGAGTACCTCAAGCTTCTGGGTATTGCCGGACAGTTCAGGGGAGTTGCTTCGGTATTCCCCAATTTATTGGCCGGTATATATACCGCAATTTATACCGCGGCTGCCAATGAACGTATATACCGGCGCGATGAAGCTATGGAAGTCTTGCGGCAGGCCCTGGATATAGCCATACCGGACCAGGTGTATATGCCTTTTGTGGAAAACTGCGATGTCATAAGACCTTTGCTGGAGGACCTACACCGGCAGGGCAGCTATAGCAACGATATCGCAGAGATATTGAGGCTGTACGAGTCATACCAGCAGTCGGTGGAGCATATTATTCGGGAACATTTCACCACCCTGCAAAAACCTGGATTGACGGAAAGAGAAAAGGAAATAGCCTGTTTGGCAGCTGACGGTTTTACTAATAAAGAAATCGGCAAACGTCTTTTTATATCCGA
>JBDKUD010000048.1:0-2910 GCA_039679805.1 Syntrophomonas sp.
GGTAGAGCCTGGTTTCCGGCTTGGAAAACAGGTTTCTCATTATTGTTGGTAGCATTACTGCCATTTTAAGCCCTCCTTTCTACCTTTCTGTACAGCTTATACAAGGATCGATGGATAATATAATAACTGGTACGTCAGCCATTTCACTGCCCGGCAGCATCTTCAATAATGAAGGTACATGGGCAAAGGTCGGCGTCCTGACTCTAAGCCGTTCCAGGTTCTTGGTTCCATTACCTTTAATGTAATAGAGTACTTCCCCCCGAGGTTGTTCTACTCGCTGTATGGTCTCACCTTGGGGATTGCCATTAACTTTTACCAGAGCTTCTCCTTCAGGAAAGCGTGACAGAGCCTCCAATGCCAGGTCAATGGCCTGGTAAGTTTCTCTAACCCGTACCAGAGCACGAGCATAGCTGTCTCCGTCTTTTTCTACAATCGGCTCGAATCCAAATTCGCCATAAGCTGCATATCCAGTTTGTCTTAGATCCTCGGCTACGCCGCTGGCTCTTAGCATCGGGCCCACAGCTCCGTAAATAATAGCTTCTTCTTTAGTCAATACACCTTTGCCTACAGTACGTTTCTTAACTGTATAGTCATTCATTATAACCGGGGTAATCCGGTCCATTTCTTTTTTGGCTTCCATCAGCGTACTCTCAATTATTTTAATCTGTTCAGGAGTTAGATCCCGTCTGATGCCGCCAATAGCACATGTTGACAATATTACCCTGTGACCACCGGTCATTTCCATCATATCAACGATTTTTTCCCGGATAGCCCAATACTTCATAAATAAGCTTTCAAAGCCAAAAGCATCAGCTAACAGGCCCAGCCATAACAGATGGCTGTGTATTCTGCTCAATTCGGCGTAAAATACCCGCAGATATTTGGCCCGGGGTGTTATTTCAATCTGCATCAGATCTTCGATTCCCATGCAGTAGGTCATGGCATGCATGAAACTACAAATACCGCAGACTCGCTCTACCAGGAAAACATTTTGCGGATAATCATTTAATTCACCCGCTTTTTCAATGCCGCGATGGACATAGCCTATTTGTGGTGCAACACCCACTACTTTCTCATCTTCATAGGTAATGTTTAAATGCAAAGGTTCAGGTAATACCGGGTGTTGCGGGCCAAAAGGCGCAGTTATTCTTGTTGCCATGTTACTCCCCCCCTTTAGCTTTTTTCTTTTCGGTTCTGGCCATAGGTGTTGGCTGGGCATCATCCGTCATATATAGCCGGCCTTTAAGATCAACAGCTATATCTTTAATCTTTACGCCAAATAGCTCCTGGATCTCATTTTCAGCCAGGAAATTACATAAATAAATACCCGTTATACTGGGGATTTCCTGATCTTTGTTAACAGGAACTTCTAAATTAGCCAGCTTGGTCTCTTTATCGTAGTGATAAATCAATCTAAAGTTTTCTACTTCATCAACACAGGTAGTTGTAACCAGGCGGTAACCGTCCTGAAACATTTTTTTAGTTTCGCCCAGTAATTGTTCTACCGTAATTTGTTTGACTTCGATGCTCATCCGGCCACCTCCTCAGTCTTTTCTTTTAGTTTCTGTAAACCTAATACTACTCCGTCTATTATAGCTTCTGGCCGTGCCGCACAGCCTGGCACATAAACATCAACCGGAATAACCTGGTCTACACCCCCCAGGATGTTGTAACAATTATGAAAAACTCCGCCGGTGCTGGCACAGGCCCCAACCGCGACTACTACTTTTGGTTCGGCCATCTGTTCATACAAGTTCTTTATCACCTTGGCATTACGGTGGTTAACACCACCGGTAATGAGCAGGATATCAGCATGCTTGGGATTGCCGGTGTTTATTATGCCAAACCTTTCTATATCATAAAGCGGAGTCAGGCACGCCAAGACTTCTATATCACACCCGTTGCAACTGCTGCCGTCATAATGCAGCAACCAGGGAGATTTCAGTTGTGATTTTTGTATTATTCCCACTGTAATATCACCCCTTTAAATTAGCTTGTAGCCGATGTTAACCAGACACAAGATCAAGCCGCTGGTCCAGGTTAACTTCAACATCCACGACCAGGTCATACGAGCACAAATATTATCTATAATTAATTCGATGAAGAAGGATATAAATGCCAGTATTAAACCCATCCATAAGGGCTGTGTCCAGAATAATGTCACCAGACCCAAAACTAGTACCAGTTCGTACATGTGGGTCAATTCAATTAAGGCTAAATATGGTCCTGAATATTCGGTTGTTATACCCTTAACCAATTCCTGGTGGCCATGATGTGAAGTTGACAGGTCAAAAGGCGATTTCCGCATTTTGATTGTCAATATCATGAGTACTGCTAAAAACACCAAGGGCATTGAATATAACAAGGGCTGTGACTTAGTCATAATATCTTTTATCATAAAGCTGCCATTGGTAACATAAACCCCGATAGCTAAAAGAATTAGCACCGGCTCATAGGATAACATTTGCAAAAGTTCTCTCTGGCTGCCTATATGACTGAACGGGGATTTTGAGCTGTATCCACCCAGGATGAAACATACCGCCGCTAATGCCATTACAAATACTATTATTAAAAGATCGCTGCCCATAAAAAGCATTGTTAAGGAAGTAATTATCAGAACCAGATAGGCAATAGCCCATAATATCTGGCGCTGGTTAACAATTATCTTTTCTTTGCCGAATAGCTTAAACAAATCATAAAAGGGCTGTAATAACGGTGGACCTACTCTTCCCTGCATCCGGGCGGTAATTATCCGGTCTAACCCATTCAAGAGGCCTCCCAGAATCGGGGCGAATATTATGACCAGTAGTATTGTTATTAGTTGACTCATATGATCGTCACCCCCAGAAGTATTAATGTTACCGCTATAGCTACAGCATTTATTACCGTGCTGAATTTGTCTTCTTTTAT
>JBDKUD010000139.1:0-9679 GCA_039679805.1 Syntrophomonas sp.
CGGGCTATAGTTGATATGCGGGAACAAGTAGTGGATTTTCCTCCCCAGCCGGTAATTACCAAAGACAATGTAACCATGATGATTGATACCGTAGTATATTATCAGGTTACTGATTCTTTTAAATTTACCTATGAAATTTCTAATCCTATCCTGGCCATTGAAAATCTAACTGCTACAACTCTTAGAAATATTGTGGGTGATCTAGAACTGGATGAAACTCTTACCTCCCGGGATTTAGTAAATACCAAGCTGCGGGTTATCCTGGATGAAGCTACCGATAAATGGGGCATCAAGGTCAACCGGGTGGAACTGAAAAACATCCTGCCGCCTCAAGATATCCAGAACGCTATGGAGAAACAGATGCGGGCGGAAAGAGAAAAAAGAGAAGCAGTATTAAGAGCGGAAGGGCAGAAAACAGCAGCTATCCTGGAAGCCGAAGGACAAAAACAATCTGCTATTCTTAATGCTGAAGCTCACAAGGAAGCGGCTATTAGAGAAGCTGAAGGTATGAGACAATCGAAAATACTCAATGCCGAGGGAGAAGCAGAAGCTATTTTGAAAGTTCAAAAAGCCTATGCCGACAGTCTGATAATGATAAAAGATGCCGGTGCCGATGAGAAAGTCCTGGCCCTGAAATCGCTGGAAACCCTTAAAGATATCGGTAATGGTCAGGCCACTAAGCTGATTATCCCCAGTGAATTATCCGGTCTGGGTGGCGTCTTTGCAGCATTAAAAGAAGTTGTAACAGATGAAAAGAAAATAGCCGATTAATAAATAGGTTCTTAATAACAGCTCACCTTTTCGGGTGAGCTGTTTTAATGGGGGGAGGTTTTTTACCAATGCCAGCAAGTAAGACGCTGGTTCAAAAAGAGTAATAGCAGTTTTTTCGGTGAGTTCCAAAGATGATAGTGTGAGCAAAATATGATTATTATCTGGCTTAAGTGCTAATAAACAGCATAATAACTCCTTTTTTTCAAAAAAACTAGCCAATGGAATGAATTAGAAGTATAATATTTATACAATTCAGGATATATATCCTATATTCAAGATTTTTATTAGGATATTGCTTTTAATTTGCCAATAATATTTCATCAATTAGCGTTATTAATGGCTTTGGCAAGGAGGACTAATGAGAAGAGTCTCTATAGATAATTTAGAACCAGGTATGACGGTTGCTCGCTCAGTAATTGGCCTGGATGGCAGAGCATTACTTAACCAGAACACGATGCTAACAGAACAATACATTTCCGGTTTAAAAAAGTTAGGAGTTGGATCGGTATATATCAAGGACGGTCTGGCAAATGTTGAAACACCTGAAGTCGTTACCAGACAGGTTCTTTCCTCGGTGGCCAGCACTCTTAATGATTCTTTAAAAACATTTTCCGCTGGAAAGACTATGAACATAGAATCCTTAAAAAATGGCATTATAACACTCCTGGAGGATATAGTAAGAAATCCCAATGTACTCATTCAACTGGAGGACATACGGACTTTCGATGATTATGTCTTTTTTCACTCCGTTAATGTAGCTGTATTTGCGTTGATGACCGGGCGTTCTCTTGGGTATCAAGAAGGTAATTTGGTAGAGCTGGGCTTAGGAGCATTATTACACGATATAGGAATGATTACTATTGACCCGGCCATTCTTAATAAGCCTGATGCGTTATCAACCAGTGAGCAAGAGCAAATGAGGAAACACCCTGAAGTAGGATTTAATATCTTACGGACTTACCGAGAAGTATCTACAAAAGCAGCCCATATAGCCTTTCAGCATCATGAGAAGGTAGACGGGACCGGTTATCCCAGACAACTTAGGGATAAACAGATTTTAGAATTCGCCAAAATAGTGGCTGTAGCTGATACTTTTGATGCAATTACTTCTGACCGCCCCCATCGGAACGGTTACTCCACCACCGATGGTATATTTATTCTGCAAAAAATGGTCAATAGCTATTTTAGCCCTGATATAGTCGAAGCCTTTGTTTCAAATGTGGCGCTCTACCCCGTCGGAAGCCTATTAAGCCTTAATACCGGACACATAGCGGTGGTTACATCAGTTAACAGAATTAATGCAGCCCGTCCAGTGATTAACGTAATATGTGATCAAGATGGTATTTTAGTCAGACCCACTATTAAAATTAATCTAAATAAAACCAAAGAAGTTACTATAGTCAAACGTTTAAACTATCATGAGACTGAACTCATTAAGGCCAAAATAGCAATGGGAACCCATCTACATTCTAGCAATGCTATCTATTCCGAAGCCGCCAACGCTTAAGACAGTTCAGGTAAGGTATAAATTTATGGTTTTCTTTGTTTATCTATTTCTTCGGCCAGTTCATTTAGATATGTCCAGCGTTCCAATAAATCATCCTGGCGTTTCTCTACTTCCCGGCGGGCAGCTATTAATTCCTCTAATAGCTGGTAATCACTAGCAGCCTGGTTGATTCTTTCGTTCAGTTCTTGCAGTTCTTTTTCCACATCAGCAATTTTATCATCAATTTCTGCAAATTCCTTTTGTTCATTATAAGAAAATTTGAGTCGTCCGGTATTTCCCTTTTCACGATTAATTTTTTTACTTTCTATTAAATGCTCAGTAACCTGACTAGGTTTATTAGACTGTAAAGCTGCCGAATGAAGTAAATAATCGGAATAATTGCCCGGGTATTCTTCCATTTTCCCCTGTTCATTAAAAGCTAATATTTTTTCAGATATCCTATCTAAAAAATAACGATCATGAGAGACAGCAACTACCGCCCCCGGAAAATCATCCAGATAATCTTCCAGAATAGTCAGCGTCTCGATATCCAGATCATTTCCAGGTTCATCAAGCAAGAGAATATTGGGGGCACCCATTAAAATACGCAGCAGGTGCAATCTTCTCTTTTCCCCTCCGGAAAGTTTCTGCAGGGTAGTCCATTGGGCAGCCGGCGGAAATAAAAAAGTCTCCAGCATCTGGGATGCACTCAACTGCCTCTTACCTGTTTGCAGGTATTCCCCGGCCTCACGGATATAATCAATTACCCTCTGTTCGTCTGGTAAATCCGTGCTTACCTGAGGAAAATAACCTATTATTACCGTGCTGCCTATCTCAACATTGCCTTGAGCGGGTATAAGCTCACCGCTCATAATACGCAATAAGGTAGATTTACCTATCCCATTGGGGCCTACTATCCCCAGTCGCTCATTTCTGGCCAGAATGCAGGAGCAGCCCGCAATAATTTTCTCATCCCCATAACTATGGGAGACATCCTGCAAAATAATAGTCTTTTTCCCCAGGCGACTTGCCGCTGATGAAATTTGTAAGTTATCTGCCGCTAAAAGCGGTTGATTCTCCTGCAGTTTTTCATAGCGCTGGATGCGGGCCTTTTGTTTGGTACTGCGTGCCCGCGCCCCTTTGCGTATCCATGCCAGCTCTTTGCGCAGCAAGGCCTGCTTTTTACCGGCTATAGCTGCTTCCTTATCCTCCCGCTCCAACTTTCGTTCCAGGTACACACTATAGTTGCCAGGATAGTTGTACAGATTAGCTCTCTCCACTTCAATGATGCGATTTACCACGCGTTCCAAAAAATAGCGGTCATGAGTAACCATTAACAAAGCGCCATTAAATCTCTGCAGATATTTTTCCAGCCAATCAATAGCCTGGGTATCCAAATGATTGGTGGGTTCATCCAGAATCAGCAGATCAGCAGGACTCATCAGAGCCGTTGCCAGAGCAACTCTTTTACGTTGTCCACCGGAAAGCTGACTCATCCGCGCATCAAACTGCGTAATCCCGAGTCGGGTAAGTATCCCTTGCGCATCACTTTCCAATTTCCAGGAGTCCAGTGCTTCCATCTGCTGGCTTAATTGCGATAGCTTTTGTTGCATGGATTCATTGGCCGGTTTGGTTTCAATATCCTTAACGATGGTCCGGTACTGCCGTAAAATGCGCATGGCTGGAGAATCACCACTCAATGCCGTATCTAAAACGGTAGCCTCGGGGTCAAAAGGTGGATTCTGAGCAAGATATTCAATACGTAAATTGCGTTTCCTGACAATATTGCCCTGATCACTCTCCTCCTGCCCAGCAACAATCTTTAAAAGAGTGGACTTACCGGAACCATTAATGCCTACCAGTCCTATTTTCTCACCTTCATCAATACCAAAGCTAATCCCTTGGAAAAGAACCTTTTCCCCATAAGTTTTACTGACATTATCCATTGCCAGGAGATTCATGCACATCATGTTCCTTTGCTAAATATTAATATGCTATATTATAGCCCTTTCTCCTCGAAGTTAGGAAGCAACCAGGTAATAATAGCTGAATGACGATTAGGTAATGAGTCAGAGAAGACCTCTGACTCATTAAGATTATACAGGTTCGTAATAACATCTTTTGGGAGAATGTATTTTTCCTTCATCTTTCAGTTTCTTAATAATTTTGTCTACTACCTTTTTGTCTAACCCTGTTGATTCTGCAATTTCTTTACTGCTTTTTGGTACTCCTGCTTTATTAAAAGCATCCAGAACCATTTTTTCATCTTCCAACCCAAAAACTCCTTTCTATTTATGTTTATATGCCATATTCCTATTTTAACTCTTATAGCATGGTGGGATTCACCTAAAATCATAAACTATCTCATTAGTCAAATGATTGTTAAAAACCGCCTAAGATCAAACCTTGATATGGTACAATATATTTAAATGAACATAGGTATTGGTTAGAGTACAATGAGGTCTTTCTTATCCGGACATGCCGGCGGAGAGACCTTTCTTTTACACTTCAACAACAGTTTAGCAAATGGGAGGAAAATCTGATGCAGCAATTAATCCAGGTATGCGGCGATCCTACAGTAGACTGGTTCCGCTTTCACCATGAAGATGTCACCGTTAGGGGAGGGGTCTATTATTGGCAACGGCAAAAGGACGAATCACGAATACAGCTCAGTTCCAAGCCGGGAGGCTCGGCTCTGGTTTATGAACTGCTAAAAGCGATGATTACCCCGGACCTGGCCCGGGTGGAGAGCACCGACCTGGACGAGGAGTTACTGAACCGACCTAAGGATAAACGCATCACTACTTCCTGGACCCTATGGCGGGAATTTTCGAATCCTGGGCTGACCCAAACTTCATATCGTCTTTGGAAATGGCACGAATTTGAAACCGCTAATTGGGATTATTCTCTCAACCGCTTATCAGGTTACCCGAATCTATTAGTAATTCAGGACAGTGGTTTGGGCTTTCGAAATTGCTCCACAGGATGGCCTGAGGCTTTATCTTTAGAAAATCGTGATAATAGACCAGATCATATAATCGTAAAGTTGGGCCAGTACAACGATGGAAAAGAAAATCCCTTGCTCAAGCGCATCATGGACCTTGGTCTGGCCGATCGTACCACTATTGTCAGCTCTTTAAGCGATCTGCGGGCCTGTACCGTAAAGGTAGGCATATCTTTGTCCTGGGAGCGGATGTTGGAAGAAGTAGTCAGTGCAGTACTTAGTCCTAACTGTCCCTTTGTGAATAAGAATGGTAATAACATAAAATACAAGCAAGTAATTGTTCCCATTGGTTTGAGCGGTGCCGTTATAGTAGGGCGAGAAGTCAACACCCTAATTTTCGACCGTCAGGGACAGGAAGGAGACTTTGCCAGCCAGTATCCCGGGCAGATTATTGGTGACAATACCTGTATTATAGGAGCGCTGGCAGCCAGCTATGCGGATAGTCCCGAAGCCATGAACTGGCAAAACGCTGCCCGCATAGGCATCGAACTGGCCCGCCTGCTCCACATAAAGGGTTACGATGTGGTGGAACATGATAACCACCGCCACTTGCAATTCCCCTATCAGACCATAGGAGAAGTTTTCCGTGATTTGAAGTCGGGAAGAAAAGCCACAACCAGCAGGCCTTTCCTGGAAAGGATTGGCGAACTAGGTATCTATATTGACCATAAAAATATGGCACTTAGCAATACGGGTCAGTGGACCATTCTGGAAGATACTCTGGGGAGGAACCAGGAAGATTATTGCAGCCTCGAAGATCCCCAGAGCATTCGGGCAGTCAGTGAATTAGCCAGAAATATAGTAGTGCACGGACCTCAGCAGACCTTGCCAGATGTTCCTGTGGAAACAGTAGGAGTCTGGAGCAGCGCTGACCGTCAGGAAATCGAAGGAGTACGCAGCGTCAATAATGCCATGCGTGACTACCTGCAACTAAAGAATCCGGAAAAGCCCCTATGTGTCGCAGTATTCGGACCGCCGGGTGTAGGCAAGTCATTTGTCATTAAAGAAATAGCCAAGGGGCTGGGCATTAGTGAGAAAGCCCAGCTTACCTTTAATCTTTCCCAATTCGAAACTGCTGATGAACTTCAGACCGCCTTTAATCAGGTTCGGGATCTTAACCTGAAGGGTACTATGCCTCTGGTCTTCTGGGACGAATTCGATACCCCCTGTCAGGGGCAACCCCTGGGCTGGCTGCGCTTTTTCCTGGCCCCCATGCAAGATGGAGAATTTACTCACCAGGGTATGGCCCATCCTTTGGGTGGAGGCATTTATGTTTTTGCCGGGGCTACACGGCACTCCTTTGAAGAATTTCGTTATGGTGACAATGCCGAGGACCGGGCGGCTAAAAAACCTGATTTTATTAGCCGGCTGCGAGCTTTCATTAATATTCGGGGTATCAACGGCAATCCCAACACTGTGGAAGATCGGCTGTTCATGATCCGTCGTGCCTTCATCCTTCGCCAATACCTGGAAACCAACGCTCCGCAGATCAAACACGATAACCAGTTTGAAATTGAGGCCAGTGTCCTGGATGCTTTTCTCCTTACCACCTGCTACCGCCATGGAGCCCGCTCCCTGGAGAACCTGCTCAAAATGAGCAACCTGGCAGATAAACGAAAATACGAACTATCCAGCCTGCCCCCGGATCATATCATTGAGATGCATGTGAATATGAAGGAATTTAACGAACTCACCTGTATGGGACACAGGGAAATGCTCCGTATCGGGATAACGGGTCATGTAAATCTAGATCCCAAAGAAACGGAAAAATTGCAGCTGGCAGTGAGAAAAGCAATTAACTTCTTAGAACAGCAGTACCCGGTGCATTACCTGACTGTTTTTTCACCCCTGGCCATGGGAGCAGACCGTTTGGTGGCCCGCGAACTTTTAAAAATTGATGCCTCCCGGCTGATTGCTATTCTTCCCTATGCGCGGGATCAATATATTAATGATTTTGGTCCTACGGATGATTACCGTGTGGACCCCAAGGGAGCAGAACTGCGCAGCGAATTCAATTACTGGTTGTCCAGCCAGGCCATAGAAGTTATCGAAATGCCGCCCTCTTCCACCCGCAGAGCGGCTTATCTAAAGGCCGGCCGTTTTATAGCTGAACATAGCAATGTTATCATCGTGGTCTGGGATGGCAACAGGCATACCAGCACTTCCATTACCGCACAAATCGTAGCCCGGGCAGAAGAACTAAACATCCCTATATGCCATATTTGGGCCCGCAATTATCGCCCGGAAACATGTGAGTTTAAACTGGAAGACCTGCCTGGTGAAATTCGTTATAAAAACTTTCCCGGGCAGATTCGAGATGTTTGGGAGAAGATTTAAATGAAGTGCTTTGAATTATTTACAGATTCTTAACCCATACTTTAACTGTTGGTGTTAAACTTGCCAATATACTGCAAATCGGAACTAAGGAGATGATCAATATGCAAATGAGCCCCAAAACCAGCTCTTCTACTGCAATTACTATGAGCCAAATCGTTTTGCCTTTCCATGCTAATGTAGCCGGTAATATGCATGGCGGCGAAGTAATGAAATTGATGGACTCGGCGGCAGGTGCGGTGGCAGCTCGTCATTGTCTGAGTAATGTTGTTACAGCCAGCGTAACGCAGCTTTCATTTATAGAGCCAATTTTTGTAGGAGACCTGGTTATCTGCAATGCACAGCTCATTTATACCGGAAGAACATCCATGGAGGTATTTGTCAACGTTAAAGCAGAAGATCTGGAAAAAGGCACCATCAAGTATGTTTCCGAAGGCTACTTTTTCATGGTTTCTCTGGATAGGAATGGCCGTCCCAATGAGGTTCCACCTCTGCAGATTGAGAATGAACACCAGCAAATGCTTTTCGACGATGCCAAGCAGCGTATTGCCCGCATGAAAGAAAATAAACCGCCGGTTAATCATGGGCAGCCCCGATAAGAATAATACTTGGTAGTAAAGAAATTGTATAGACCACTTTGAGGCTAAACTCAAATTGGTCTTGTTGTATTCTGGCTAATCTACTATAAAATGATACAAATACACACCCCTGGTCAATCTTTTAACGATTTCAGAGTGGAGGTGTGCATTTTCATCTCAGGGTGTGCAAGTCCTTGAAGTGGCCCTTTCACTCATGGAAAGGGCGCGGCTCAAAGGAATAAATCATTTGAGCTTCGGGGTGGGGTGGTTTGACCGTAGGGCAAATTACAAAAAATGTGCAACTGAGGCCACAGCTGCCCTGCTTGCCGGTTAGGGGAACACCAAAATTTTCGTTTAATTTGCAATGCCGTTTTTTGTGAAACCTATTGATAAGTAAACGCTCGTTGACTATAATAATGGTGAACGGTGGTTTACTGTATGGGGAGGATTTATAGATGGCCGACACTAAAGAAAACATTTTACATACTGCGCTTCGTTTGTTTGCGCAGGATGGATATGAGGCCGCTTCGGTCAGCGATATTGCCGGGGAGCTTGGCATGACAAAAGGGGCTTTATACAAGCACTATAAGAATAAGCGGGATATATTCGACAGCATTGTGGAGCGTATGTATCAGATGGATGTTGAAAGAGCGAAAAAGTATGAAGTGCCGGAGGAAACATTTGATAAATCATCGTCGGCCTACCGCAATACTACTGTGGATAAAATCAAGGTTTTCATCGAGGCGCAGTTTCATTTTTGGACGGAGGACGAATTTGCCAGTAATTTTCGAAGAATGTTGACTTTGGAGCAATACAGAAACCCGGAAATAACGGAACTGTATCAAAAATGCCTTGTAAGCGGGCCGGTCAGCTATATGGAAGATTTATTCCGTGAAATGATGGAACAAGGCATATGGAACAAAAGCAACCCGAAACAGCTTGCGCTTGAGTTCTACGCGCCGTTTTATTTGTTGGTAAGCATTTCAGATACAATGCCTAATAAGAAAGAGGCCGCTAAGCTATTAGCGGCGCACATTGAGCGGTTTATAGAAAAGAACTCCGCCCCACGGAAACAAAAGGAGTAATTGGTGTGACACAATTAACATGACCGCATTTGCTCTTTCAGAGCGATTCGCGGTATTGACTACTGAAAATCCTAACCTTATTACAGACCGAACATTATCACAGGAAAGGGATTTATCATCAGAGCGTTGGCAGTCCTATCAAAAGTTAAAGGCTGAAAACGCTTATGCTGAGGACGCTGAAAGCTACCTTGTGGCAAAGGAGCAGAAGCGTAAAAACATAGCAAAAATCGTTAAGGCAGAAAAAGCCAAAGGTATAATTAGAAGATAAGGAGTATGACAATGGAAGAAATAACAGTCCACGAATTTGATTTTGCCCTCATCAACGAATTTTTCGCAGAGCTTGAACGGCAGGGACCCGGCAGCCCCGAAGAAACCATCAGGGCATTAGGTTTTATCGGAAATCTTTCAAACAAAACAAAAA
>JBDKUD010000137.1:0-2386 GCA_039679805.1 Syntrophomonas sp.
ACCGCTTCAAACACTCCGCTGCCGGAGTCACCGGCTGCATGAAAGATGATATCGGCACCATTACTTATCTGGTCCAAAGCATAAGTTCGGGCGGTGTTGGGATGATGAAATCCCTCGTTTCCTTTTGCTATGTAATTGCTTAAAACTACAATCTTGGGATTAATATAACGTGCTCCAGCGGTATAACCGGTTTCAAAATTATTAATTACCGGGATCTCAGCCCCACCCACAAAACCTATTTTTCCAGTCTGACTTTTTAATGCAGCAGCAGCACCGGCCAGAAAAGCCCCTTCGTTATCTTTGAAGGTAACACAGGTTATATTACTGTCAGCCTTAAGATTAGGTAAATTGGCATCAATTAAAACAAATTTAGTTTCGGGATAATCCCGGGCAACTTTAGCAAGTGGTTCTGAAAAATAATATCCCATGGCTATGATTAAATCCGTCTTGTTTTGAGCCAAAGTACGAAGTTCTTCTTCAAATTCATTAATATTGCGAGGTTCAACCAACGTAGTTGCAATATTATTTCCGAAGTATTTTTTGGCAGTAATCATTCCATTATAGGCAGCATCATTGAATCCGCCATCGCCTCGGCCTGCCATATCCAGTACTAAACCGACTTTTAATTTGGTAGGCTGATTATTCTCAGCCTTTTCGCCCTTTTGTGCACAGCCGTTAAAAAACAGCATGATAGCCATTACTACTGCCAGTAAAGTGAATACTTTGAGTTTTTGCAATACTGTCTCCCCCTAAGATAGTTAATATTAGGAAATATCTTTATTAAATATTTCTTTAAATAATTACAAAATTCCTGCCAATTTTTGAGACAAAAAAGGATATACATGCAGTTTGTGGAAGAATATTCTTAAGGAACTATATGTTATTAAAGTAGATACAGTTTTATTCATTTTATAAAGGGTTAAAATCCGCCGCGTTTTAAATAAGGGGGAAAAATGTTGCGCAATAAGTTACTAATAGTAGGATTAATTTTTTTGTTGATCTGTGCACTTACAGGCTGTCAAAGCGAGGGCGAAAACAATAATAATAGCAAGTTAAGAACCGTTAATGACCTTAAAGATAAACGAATTGGGGTTTTATTAGGTGGTATTCACGATGACTACGCCCGTAAAAGATTTCCCCATGCGACCGTAATGCAGTATAGAAGCCAATCCGACCTTATTCTGGCAGTAAAAACAGGAAAAGTGGATGCAGCTTTCTACACTCACGAATCGTTGCTGGAAATGTTGCGGCGTGATAAAGATTTGGCGTTTTTGGGTCGGAATTTGTATAGAATTCCTATTGGTATGGGATTCAATAAAAATAACGATGAATTGCGGGAGAAGTTTAACGAGTTCCTGCAACAAAGCAAAGCTAACGGCGTTTTTGATGATATGGTTAAGCGCTGGATAACCGATGGTACAACCGAAATGCCGGAGATAAAAAATCCTAAAAACAACGGGCGTCTCGTCGTAGGTGTAGTAAGCGATAAAGGACTGCCGTTTGCCATAGTGAAAAATAACAGGATAATTGGTTTTGATATTGAAATAGCGGAGAGGTTTGCCGCTTATCTGGGAAAAGAACTGGTCCTTCAAGATATGGAATTTGCCAGTCTAATCGCTGCCGCTGCCAGCAATAAGATTGATATGGTTGACAGCACGCTGGTGATTACCGAAGAAAGAGCGCAGCAGGTTGATTTTTCCGATCCATATTATGAATTAGGGGCAAGTATATTTACTCTGAAGAAGAATCTGGCCGACAATGAGAACAGTCAAGAAATTTCCCTGGATGATTTAAACGATAAGCGTATTGGAGTCTTTACCGGTTCATCAGGCGATTTTGCTGCCCGCAAGAGATTCCCCCAGGCGAAAATATTTAACCTGGACAATATATCAAATGCCACCGCCGCGCTGCAAAGCAAAAAAATTGATGCCATTGTTTATGAGCGTACCACCCTGCAAAACATTGCCAATCATCATCCGGACTTTGAAATTTTAAAGGAACCGGTACAATTAGTCGATGTAGCTATTGCTTTAAAGAAGAATAATCCCGTTTTGTTAAATTCGGTGAATCAGGCAATAACTGAAATGGAAAACCAGGGAATCCTGGATGATATGAAAAAGCGCTGGTTTGTAAAGGGTGATTTGCCAGCCATGCCCAAGATTGATTCGGAAGACTCACAAGAAACCTTACGGGTGGGAACTGAGGCGTTGATGCCCCCCTTCAACTTTGTGGACAGCCACAATAGCTGCAGTGGTTTGGATATCGAGCTGGTTCAGCGCATCGGTCAGGCACTCGGCAAAAAGGTAGTTGTCAGCAGGATGAATTTTTCCTCACTGGTCCCGGCTCTTGAGTCTGGCAAGATCGACCTGGCTGTTTCCTGTATCAA
>JBDKUD010000091.1:0-16809 GCA_039679805.1 Syntrophomonas sp.
TACGCTCCATATGATCAAAGCTTTTCGATTAGCCTTCATTTCCCTTAAAAAAATATTCATTAGCAGTTCTCCTCATAATTTAAAACTATGCTAATCAGTTCACAGCGTAGATATCCTTCTTTATATAAACAACATAACTTGCCGCAACTGAAACGGCCATGATGACTGCGCCGGCAATAAGATATGAGGCCTCATAACTGGAATTTTTAATTATATAGGTCAAATCAAAATACTTAAAAGGAGAAATATAACGGGCCAGCTCATTGTTCTTGCCAGTGGCAAACAGTGCTCCGACTATGTATAAGCCGAAAACCACGCCAAGTGAGATCGGGAGTACGGATCTGATCTTTTTAAAGAATACTGATATAACCATACCGATAGCAAAAAAGATCAACTGAATAAAAAGCAAGGTAAGGTTGATCATGAAGAACAATTTTTGATCAAAATCCGCTGTTTTAAATGTATTGGCTAAGATGTAAGACGCAGCATAGAAGAGTATATTGGTTGCCAGGATCGTGGTGAACGCTGCCATAATCTTGGCAGTGATGATTGCTGCGCGTGAAACCGGCTTGACCAGGAGAAAATCCGCCGTCCTCTCCCGTGTCTCCTTGGAAAGAATGGAAACTCCCAGATTCATCGCCTGAATAGCTCCGCAGAGCATAATAAAAGAAAATATCATCGAGTAGAACCCTAAAATTGATGTGATGTAATCAAGATTAATATTAAGAATCGCTCTCACTTGAGCCGGGTAGCCGCTCAGCAGTTTTTTGAAATCAGCTGCAGAATTCGCCATACTGGGAAAAATGGAAAGATAAAGTGCTGCCAAAGCAACTAAGGCGCAAGTCCATATTATGGTCGATTTTCTCATGGACTTAAGCTCGAATAGATACATATTCATACCACTTAATCCTCTTTTTCGTAATAGTGCATGAAGATTTCCTCCAGATCAGGCTCGACAATGGATATATTGCGAAGCTCAATTTCGGTTAGTATTTTCATAATGGTGTTTATATTCCCCTTGAATATGAAGTGAGCTGTATTGTCTTGGACCTCAAGATCACTCACACCGCTGATATTGAATGTATCTCCGGTGATTGCTGATTTAGCTTCAACACTGATTCTCTTGTAGCTGTTCTCGTGCAGGGAACTCATCTTTTCGAGCTTAATGATTCTGCCTTCCTTGATAAAAGCCACCCTGCTGCAAATTTTCTGTACCTCTCCGAGGAGGTGTGAGGACAAGAATACGGTGCCACCCTTTTTATTCTCCTCTCCTATAAGTTCAAAGAATCTCTGCTGCATCAACGGGTCGAGTCCGCTGGTCGGTTCATCCAGGATGATTAGTTTGGGTTCGTGCAGCAGCCCCTGCACGATACCGACTTTCTTCTTATTGCCGAAGGAAAGGTCGTCAATCTTCCTTTTCAGATCGAGATCCATTATATCTGCCAGCTCATTTATTCTTTTCGTACAGTCCTTTTTATAGAAACTGGCCGAATACTTGAGCAGGTCAATCACCCTCATATTCTCGTAATAAAACACCTCCGAGGGCAGATATCCCAGATATTTTCTTACTTCCGGGTTTTCAATGCAACTTTTTCCGAATATTGTTGCACTTCCGTTGGAGGGATAGATAAGCCCCAGCAATGTTCTGATGGCCGTAGATTTTCCCGCGCCGTTGGGGCCAATAAACCCAAAAATCTCGCCCTGCTCCACGTTCAGATTTACGTCGATGATGCCTCTTGCCTTGCCATAATATTTGGTGAGATCTTTCATTTCGATAATACTCATAGGTAACCATCCTATATTAATCAATTTTGCCAAAATGGCTTCAATATCGTCTTTTGCTTCTTAGTATCAAACTGTTTAACAAAATTCATTCACATACACGCACAAATCAATCAAATATAGATAAAAATTTCCCTTCTGCCAGCCTTTTGAACCTTCAGAGAGAACGCCCAGACACTTAGTAACAGTATCCAAAACCTATGGTAAAATTGGTTCAGTAAGCGTGATTAATTAGCAAAGTAAATTAATACAAGAAACAACGTTTGTTATAATAGATGAGGAGAAATAACTCGGGTCTAAACAAGTTACCCGCCTAAGTCAATGAAGGAGATTTGATGTGCTGATTTATGTGGTTGATCCGGAAGATCATTTAACCTATCTGCGGGACGTGTTCAAAAAGCAACTGCCCGTATCCCATGCTTTGCTGGCGCGGCTGAAGGCGCAGGAAAAGATCCGCGTCAATGGACAGGTTGCTCACACCAACTACCGCCTGCAGCCCGGTGATCGAATAACCGTTGATCTGAACCTGGATGAAGCCAGTCATATCCTGCCGCAGGACATTCCGATCGATATTATTTACCAGGACGATGATATAATGGTGATAAATAAACCAGCCGGCATGGCGATTCATCCTACAAAGGGGAAAATGACAGACACGCTCGCCAACGCGGTCACCTATTACTGGTCCCAGCGTGGAGAGTCGCGTTTATTTCGCCCCATTAATCGACTGGACAAAGGCACCTCAGGTCTGGTGTTGGTGGGTAAGAGTCAGTATGCGCATCAGGCCCTGTTCAAGCAACAAAAGCAAGGCCAGGTGCAGCGCCGCTATCTTGCCGTGGTGGAGGGCTTGGTGCAGGAAGACAAGGGCTGTATTGATCTGCCAATTGGCTTTGCCGAACCGGGCAATCCTGTTTTCAGGAAGGTTGACGTAAATGGCAAGGCCGCTATCACGCATTTTTCCGTCATTAAAAGATATACGGATGCTACCCTGCTCAGCCTGCGGCTGGAAACCGGGCGTACCCATCAAATTCGTATCCATATGAGTCATCTGGGGCATCCCATCTATGGCGATGCCATCTATGGCCAGCCATCATCGCGCATCGCACGTCAGGCTTTGCATGCTGGCTGGACTTCCTTTTTACAACCCCGCACCCTGAACCGTTTGCAATTTGAAGTTCCGCTGCCGACAGACATGCAGGATCTGTTAGCACAGCTCAATTGAAGCTGATTAAGAGTTAACCCGGGGAACTTCATCTTTTCTATTTGTAAACAAGCTATTTTGCATAATACAGACATGTTTATCCTCCAATCTACAAATCAAGCTTTAATGTCAAACCGGCAAAAATGAGATTTTGCTCCCAAAAATGATATGTGAAATAAAATAATGCTCCGGGCCCCAGTCGCGGATATCTATCTTGGATTTGCGTTCGTTCCAGCTGACCAGGTTAATTTCCTTCTAATCTTCTACAATCGAGACCATGATTGCTTCAATCCGCTGATCAGTTACGGGAACCAAAACAGCGTTTCTAATTGAGGCTACTTCCTCATCCAGTCGCAACCAGCCCCGAATTTCCTCTAGGCGAACTTCAAATGGCAGGTTCCGGTTGGCCCATGGACGTGCCATTTGGTATTCAAGACTCTCCATATTTTCGGCCAAGTCCATACTTAAGATAGCCGGCCCAGTAGACATCATCCAGCCCGGTTTATCTAAATTATCATTAGAAAGTACTAGGAACAAATCATTGAGTCCTATTAAACCTCCTCCGGAATGTTGATACATCATTCGCAACACAAGGGAACGGCGAATCCCTCCGAAATGAAAGAGATATAATTTATCATTACACTGTAAAACCGGCCATTCGTCATCGTTAAAACCTAGGTAATGCCTTAATGCCTGTGCCTGGCTGCTTCCTTTCATACCCATACGCCCTACATATCTCCATTTACCATCACCAGTAAACACAACATCGGTAACAAGCACTTCTCCTGTTTTTTCATCAATAACCTGTGATCCTCCGCTGGCCTCGATATTGGTATGAATTACTCCCATATTAGTTTTATCTAACCAGTACTCACCCAATTTTAATATCTGCCCCTCTACCTTAAGCTCCTTTTCCAGAATCATGTGATTAAGAATAGAGTTGGCAATATTCGAAGGAATACCGCTGTTAATCAGGTTTTCTAGGGTATTTCTAGCACGGGACAATCGAGGTGCTTGCATGATGTAGGATGCGATCTGCTGCCGGGTTACCGCATATTGTGGACCGGGGAAATAATCACCCATCCAACCTTCATTCGCTGCTGAAAGCATTGCAGTATTTATCCATGCCTCCAATGGAGAATTCGCACAGGGCATAACCCTGGTCAAACCACTGCGCCGGTTTCCTCGCCCAATTCGTTGCAAAAGGTCCGAAACCCGGTAGGGAGGTTTATCCAAGACCACTAGATCAATATCTCCGATATCAATACCTATTTCCAAGGTGGAGGTAGCAAAAATAACGACTGCACTTGATTGTCGGGCGGTTTCCTCAGCCCGTTCGCGCAGCTTTTGACTTATACTGCCATGATGGGCAACTACTTCATACCCCATTTTTTCCAACACCGGACCCAGGTCATTAGTTAGGTCATCTACCCTGCGGCGGGCGTTACAGAACACCAGAACCTTTTCACGTTCCGTCTGCTTTTCAAGATAGGTGATTAATGCTTCTTCTACGGGCACGGCTTTTTCTGGAGGAATTACGATTTCAATGTCCCTGCTTCCGGCTACCATTAGAATTTTTCCACCGGGTAGAAATGCATCCCTAACCATTTCAGGTTCGGTCACCGTAGCACTAAGACCTAATATTTGTATACTCTGACCTTTACACCATCCCTTATCACAGGCTTGTTTTTTTAAGTGTCGCAAACGCTCCAAAAGCCAGCAAACCTGTTCTCCCCTGGCCGTTCCGTACAAGAGATGGATCTCATCCAGAACTACCGCAACAACCGACGCAAGTAAATGGCCGTCAGCCGTTCGCCCCCGGCACAACATACTGTCAAATGATTCCGGTGTGCTGATTAGAACCTGGGCTTTTTCGCAACTTACATCGTGATGTTCCCCGGTTCGCCTGGCAACTTTCAAACCTAAACTGGATAATGGTCCCTCTAATCGTTCGTAAAGGTCGTTAACCAACGCCCGGGTAGGAGATATGTACAAAATCTTCCATGGTGTCTGCCAATCAATAAAATTCTCCACTAGAGGGGCGCAAACGGCCTCAGTTTTCCCACTGGCGGTTGCTGAACAAATTAAAACATCCTTACCTGCTCTTATTTCTGGTATAGCTGACCTTTGAACAACCGTTAACCGACCAAACCTTTGAAAAAATGCTGACCAAGCCCGCGGCATGTTTCGGGCTATTTCCCGATCAAATCGGAGCTCGCTAGTGATATTCACCTTGCTGCCTCCCGGGTCCATATTTTAGATCTAACTTAGCCATATACCATTTAATGTACATACGAATGACATCACCGTCACCAAATCCACGAGTAACTAATAGGTCGTTTACCTCCTGGGCAAGCAAAGGATCAAAATCGTTTTCTAATCCGTAGACCTGCTTATAAAGGCTGAATATCTTTTGTGCCAGTTCCATATACTGTTGGCTTGTCCAGGAAGATAATACAAAAGTGCCTCCTCCGCTCCTTTTAACCAAATCCTCTATCAGGATATCTCCCTGATGGCCATCCTGCCCGACAGTAGCAAAAAAGATAGCTAATGGCGCTAAGGGCAGGTCAGTTTTAACGGTTAAATATTCGGTAAGAAGAGAAATAAAATCCTCTATTTGCCTCAAACCACCTTTTGCCATGGTATATTGAACTTCAAATTCATCAATGGTTACCACAAGCCCCTTATAACCCGCGGCTTTGGCAATCAGCGCATGTCCTGCTAGTGACTCAATAAAATTTCGCGGACGATCCATTTTCCTTTTTGCCAATACCGGCCGCAAAGTAACTTCGGATCTTCTTATACTGTTTTCGAGTTCAAATTCATCTTTTATCCGAGTAGCCGTAATACCACTATTGCTCGATAAAGCTTCCTCAATTAATAGTGCATATTTATCAACTAATCCCAGTTGTTTAAGTCTTAAGATAAATTCATAATTAATCGTAAATAACAAGCTCTTGGTCAAACCACGCGGGACTATTTTATGTCCCTTTTTAATTGCCATCAAATATAGGTCTAACAAAGGTGTATCAGAGATTAAATCCTTACCTGTCAACGTTAACCAGAGAGTATATAATAATTGATCAGGCTCGGCCAGGCTGATTTTCTCTCCATCTACCTCCACCCGGGCGGTGAGGTAACCCTCAGCTTGGGCCAGAAAGCGAATAACCGACATGGTGTGGCTTTTGCCCGTACCAAATGGACCGGTAATTTCATAAGCACGGGGCTTATCGTCACAATTTTCAGGGAAACAAGCATTAGCCCATTTTTGCAATCGTTCATATCCTAACGTTAGCATCTGAACATGCGCCTCTGGCACTAGCCCAAACCGCAAGGCTTCCAAAGACTTTAAGGCATTAACATCCATAGCCTCTTTCACTTCTTGAACTGGTTTTATTATTTCGGATTGATTGTAATCCTCCTCAATAACCTCTAAATCTTGGGAAGGCATCTCCACTTCCAATCCTTTAGCATCATCTAATGAAACCAGGGCACCATGACGAGTTAATTTTATCACCGTAGCTTTTCCCAGCTGTTTTACAAAAACTTTTAATCCGGCAGCCAAACCCATTTTCGCTTACACCTCGTCTTCGATGGCAGCTGCTTCGCTCTGAGCTGCAGATAAGCCATTATTTACAATACTAAGCAGTAAGGCCGATGTTCTTTTTACCATTTCCCGTCGACTGCTGCTGGTAATATCCTCCTCACAAACATCCCGTGCAATATTTTCCACCTGTTTACATACTTCGTCTTTGCTTGGGGAGATACTGCTCCCCTGTTCCTGGTAAAGCAAATCTATTAAACGAATGCCTATTGCCCGCAATTCCTCAAAGCGATCTGGAGTAAGAGATAAATCAATAAGTGCAGCATAATCATTACCGTCAAAAAAGCCCTGGCCCGGTGGGGTAGTAATCCTTTGTTGCAAGGCCATATATTGGCTCATTTGTTGCACTACATCAGGAGTCAAAGCATATACGATAAACACCGATCCTCTTTCCAGGTCATTTACTGCACCGATATCAGCCCGCAGCATACCCAGGATAGTCTGCATTTTCTTCTTGTTAACCTGGAACCCAATATCTGCCTCATCATAACAAATTACTGTACCATTAAATCCACAGTACCTGATAAATTGGAAGAGGGACAGCATAGCCCGGCCCGTAAACAAATTCATCTCGCTCTTGCTTACTACCGGTTCGCCAACCTCACGGGCGAGATCTTTCCCATCAAAGTTTCCGCTCAACCAGCGACAGGCTGCATCAAAAGCCATTTCATCTTCTTCATCAAAGCTTCTCATGGCTTTTTGCAGTACCCGGGCAAAGACATCCAGGTTAATATCCACCTTGTCAATGCCTCGTACCCAGCCCTGAAAAACAGCCTCAGCTGCTTTAGGATCAGGAAAACGATTGCGAACCCTTTGGGCAGCATTCTCTAACAAGTTCTTAACCCCGTGATCACTATTTCCAGGCAGCTTAAGATTTCTTACGACCTCCCGGTAAATTGTTAAGCGATTGGCATAATCAATATCATTATCCAAAGTGACCTCAGAAGTTATAAATTCAGCACCCCGTGAAATCTCCATTAACTGCCTCAGGAAATGAGTTTTACCAGAGCCAAACGGTCCTACTACGAACTTTTGGGCTGATTTCCCCCGTTTGGCCAGCCGGCCATCCAGAAAAGTCCTTTTCAACCGAGTAAAAGTATCCTCATAACCCACGCCAAATAAGCTGCAGCCAGCAGCCGGTGCTACACCATTGGCGGCCATGGTTTCAAGCAAATCAATAATATCAATTGCCATTCTTCTTCCCCCTAACAATACTGTAAGGACAGTGAACACAATATCTTGATTAGATCCCGTTTATAGCCAACCCCGGCATTTTCCTGAAATACTCTCATACCTGCATTTTTCATTTTATCGGCCAAGCCGAAACTATTTCCTCCGCATTGATCAACCATGGCGCAGAGCTTATCAATGGCCTGTTCCAGGAAATCTTCCGGCTCTCCGGCGGTATTTACTTCTTCCAAAGATAATACCGGCCACCTCCAGGCGCCACTCATGTTTACGTCTCTAACCATAGCCAATCTTTGACCCAAGGCCTGATAATGAACTGCAGTTGTTTCCAGAAATCCAGGTAGGATAGCAAAAGCCACCACTGTCCGAGGCAAATTCCCATTAGTACATCCATCAATTAAATGTCGCATCAGGTTAGCAGCTACCAGCTGTTTTTTGGTGGGTTTACTGCGATTAGGCTGCAAGGTTCTTTCGTTCTCATCAAACAAGAGCATTATTCCCGGAATCCCAATTAGATTAAGGCCTTCAATAATGGTTTTTAAAACAATCTCCGCATTACGCTGGTTCAGTGGCCCCTTAATCCCTACGATTCCTGCCCTTTTTAACTCGGCCACGGTTACCTTTTCACCTTGAAGAAAAGCGCGGAGCAATAACCACCCGCGTTCTGAAACCTGGTCGGGTTGAAGGGCCATTGCCATAGCTTTCTTATAACCCGGATGAGATAAATACGTTCCGGTCAACTTAGCTGATTCAGACGGATTAGATTCGCCCCACATTTCAAGAATATTCGGAAGGGATCGCACCATCTGACCATTAATATCAATCTTCATATTTTGCATAATATATTGGGTAACTGCCTGTGAATCTTCCAGGCGTAAATCCGAGGATAAGTCGGTGCGAACTACAACCATTCCTTCAGCTAGCGCCATTTCTTCCAACAGCTCCAGCATATGCGTTTTACCTGACCCATAGGGTCCTTCATAAAATCGGCAGGTAGACCCTCCCCCGGCAGTTAAACCTTCAATGACTTCCCGTTTAAAGTAGGCCAGATAATCAGCCGTGCCAACGTCGAGGAGAGATGCCAGGCGTGCAGGTGGTTCACCATTCATAGCAGTTGCTTCCAACGCATTCAGGATAGTCTCTTTATTTATGTCACTCATTATGTTACACTCCCGAAGCTGCGGAAACATATACCATAACCTTATATTCATTCATGGCATCCAAGCCGTTTAATACAAATCCTTTACCTTTGCTAACTTCATTCATGCTGCCAGTCTGAAAAGCCAACCTTTGCTCAGCTGGAACCTTTGACCCCAAAGCCCGAAGCAAATCAAGATTATATAAGTAGGCCCATTTCGGGAAATCAGTATACTGATCTAATTTTTTCTGGGGGGCTTTTCCATCGAGGCTGTGCCTGATAAGGGTAATACGTACCTCCCGATACAAATCAGCCAGTTGCACCAGTGATTGATTAAATCCTCGGTTTCTTTTCCCCGCCTCCTGGTAAGCTTCCCAGAATACATTAACCAGCAGTTCTTTGGACAAGGCTGCTTGTTCAAGCATCGACAATGCCTTTTTCTCCATCGCCACTAGATCATCCGCTGAACTCACGGGCTGCCATTTAATAAGACTCTCCCCGTTATACAGGAAACTGGACCGTGCCTCTTCACGCTTAACTTGCATTTCCACCGGTCCAATTCGCCACCCCTGGGTAAACTCGCGAACTGATTTACCTACCTCTTTAGCCGTATGTATAAATGCGGTTTCACAACGTTTGAAACCATCTGCTCTTTGCTGGTAAGCTGTTTCCTGCAATTTTGTTCCCTTATTTCGTAATTCCTCTATAGCTTGTACCATGGTTTCAGACTGAGGGAGAGCTTTTAACGCCTTCCCTATCTTATCTAATACTTCTGCATCAGCTGTTTTTAGCTTGGTAAACGCGTCCATGTATCTTGCAATGTTTTTGACATCTTTTTGTAAATCCTTAATAGCTTGAATCTCGTTGAATAACTCTTCAGGCTGCATATACATTTATACCCCTTTCGCTAATTACCATATAATTAGAATACATGGAAGTAAATTCATATTCCATGTTAAAATATACCTTGGTTGGATGGAGAATCCTCTGTGTTTAATAAAAATAACCCCTGCCTCTTCAATCCTGACCCGTAAGGACTTTCTAACTCTTACCCCAATGAATTAGTATTAACATATGGGAAGCATCATAAACTCCGTTTGCGTAACCTATTGATACTACCTGAAACGAAATTTTGACCACGGTTCAGGTCATGGAATTGTCATTCCTTTTCATTTTTCATACCAGCTTATTAGCAGCTTATAAACCAGCTTATTGACCACTTATTCCAGCTTATTCTGATAAGCGTAAAGCATTTTGTCCAATAGAGATGTAGATTCGAAAAAGAACTGGGAATTTATCCCATCCCCCCGATTACGAAAGGAATTTGTTAAACAGCCTAATAAGATAGCGAATAATTAGCAAGTAAATAATACCTACTATTTTTTACCTTTTTCCCGAGCAATTCGCGAGAACTTATCTTTTGAATTCTTGGGAGGAATGTGCAGAACGGCCCGGCGGGACATTGATAATGAACCATTGGGACAGGAGGATACACACACTCCGCATCCAATGCAAATCTCATTATTAATTATTGGAACCTCTGTTTCATTTCCTTTCTCATGTATGGCGATTGCCCCTATAAGACATCTCTCAGCGCATATACCGCATCCAAGACACATTTCGGGTTCTAATATCGGAATAAAATTACTTGGATGGGTGGAAGGCAGTCCGTATTCATTAATGGTGGTCATTACCACGCAGCAGCACTTGCAACAATGGCATATATAAGTTGGTTTATTGAGAATGTTATCACAGTTATGGACCAGCCCTAATTGTTCTGTTTCATCAAGAACCCTAAGCAATTCATCCACCGTGGCAGGTTTACCCATACCTCTTCTAATAACCCATTCTGCAGCGCTGCCAAGTGAAGTACAAACCTCCAGGGGCGCTTCACAGGCTTTGCCCAGATGGCTTGCTTTATGACGGCAGGCGCACATAGAAAGTGCTCCTCCCCCAGATTGTCTAATTATCTCACTAGCCTTTTCGTAAGGCAGAACTTCAGTTTCAACAGCTATTGGTATAAGTTTCTCATAGACCAAGGTCCGCATCATTCTGGTACTAATACCGGAGAATTCTTTTCTCGCTTCATTGTTTTGAAAATAACTTTGAAAAAGCTCTGCTAGATCTCTCATATTTACTTCGTCACGTGCACGCATGAAGGTATATTCGAAAAATCCAATAACCATAGGTGCCAACATATAATAGGAAGTCTCTCGGCGAGGAAAGTCCATTACCAACCCCTTATCAGCCATGTTATCCAGCAGAGGTCTTAATTGCTGTGAACTAATCCCCACAATATCAGCAATTTGCTCAATCTTCATAGGTACTAAAGGGAATTTGCTGCCTACCAACGCCTCGCTCTGAGAATAGAGCCGTTGAAGTATAAGCATCAAGGTATCATTTACCGGAGCCCCGACCGGCTCTTTATTTAGGCGTTCTGCTAATACCCGATAAACTTCATCCTTTGAATTAATTAAGTGTCCCAAAGGTATATCCTCCATTATTAATTATGTCTCTAATATCCTCTTTCTCGGGAATAGATAAATTTCCTTCAGTCGAAGCTCACAATTTTCCATTAAAGGGTGCCCGATACTGGCTGCCCTCTTCAATTTTTTCAAAATATATTTCCGGTAAAACGATTTTTATCTCCTGTTCTGAATTCTCTTTATGCCAATATACGATAAACCTGATTTTTGCATATTGGGGTACATACTTTTTCTGTCTTAAAGATTCTATTTGTTTAGCAAGCTGTTTGGAAACTTTTAATATCAATTCTCCTTTGGAATTACGGCAGCCATTTCCATCAAAGGTGAGTATATCTCCACTATTAAGTTGGGAAATTAAATTTTGGCGATTTATAAAGTAGTCCAACCATACATCCTTAAAACTTAATTGCATCGCCAATTGAGATGGAGCTAAGTAATCGTTAGCATTAAAGATAATTTTAAGCCTCGCTGTATCAATATTATCAAGATAATTTCCATTATAGTGAATAATCAGATTATTTTTTGCCCTGGTCATAGCAACATACAATTGCCGCTTGGCTTCGTCGGTCTCGGAATTAAACCGATTAAGCATCAAAAATACATTATCAAACTCTCGTCCTTTTGCCTTATGAATAGTTGAAACAAATACTGTTTCTATATTTACATCAATGAAATCTTCCAACTTTGATTCGCGGATGAAAATCTCTAGATCTGATTTATATCTAATCTTTGGATTAACTGCTTCAAAGTTTCGTATGATATTAGCAGCTATCTCGAAATTTAAACTACTGCAGAATCTATTTCTTAGCTGCCGTTTAGCGTTGTCCCAAACATCATCGCTTATTGTATAAATACTCTCGCCCAAACAGAGCTTGCTGAGAAAAAACCTAATTTCCAGAAGATTATACATATTAAATCCTTCATTTGACTGAATCAATTTTGCCTTTATCCCATTATTGATAAGTGCTCCAGCAATTTGTAAAGCTTCTTCATTTGTCTTTGTCAAAATACAAGTAGAGCCTATAAGCTCAGCTGAAAGGATATCGTTTAATAATGGCATAATAAGATTAATATTATTACTCTTGTATTTAACCAGCTTAATTACTCCGTTGTCATTATTCACAGCATGTATCGGCATACTTTTTAACCTGTGTGGAATTCTTCTCACGAACTGGTTAGCAAAATCAACAAGGTTGCTTTTACTCCTATAGTTTTCTATTAGTTCATACTTAATGGCATTCTTTTCTTGTATCATCTTTTCCAGATATTTTGAGCTTGCACCCCTGAATTCAAATATATTCTGGTCATCATCTCCAACCGCAATCAAGCGCATTTCCTCGTTATATTCCATTAAAGCACTGATTAAGGCAAACTCGTCGGCGTCCATATCTTGAGCCTCATCTATCACTAAGACCGTTTTGGTAATCCTGCCTGCTTCAACTTCTCCATTCTTAATTCTCTTGATGGTCTCTCTAATTATCTCTCCGGACTTTTCAAGGGTACCAACTCTTCCCAATAGGTCGAAACAATAAGAATGAAAAGTTTTAATTTCAACATAATGAGCCGCACTACCGATTAGTTTAAATAGACGCTTTTTAAATTCAGTTACCGCCGATCTTGAAAAAGTGACCATAAGCAATTGCTCATGCTTAATATCTTCCATTAAAAGCAGTGAGGCCAGCTTATGAACCAGGACTCTGGTCTTACCACTTCCAGGTCCTGCTGCCACTACGATGTATTGTGATTTACTATCATTAATAATTTCTAATTGGCTAGGCGACAATTGTCCAAAAAGCTGTTTAAACTTGGTGGGTGTGATAGTTCTTATAATCTCGTTTTGTCGGCTGCCCTTAAAATATTTATTTAAAAAGGAATTATAATTTAGTCGGAAATAATCATCCACGAATTGCAGTGCCGCTTTATATGAATCAAGCATCTTCCTGGCATATTCCCCAACAATATGTATTTGCTGCACTTTATTCTCGTAAAAATGATTCAGCTTCTGATAATCCTCTACTTTATAACGTTTTCTATTGTCCCTCTCGATGCGTTCAATCGTCAGGGCATTATAAGTAACCAAAAAACCGCCTTCAATTTTCAAGGCTTCAATTCTCGATAAGTAAAAAAGGGCATCCTCTATCTCGTGGAGTGCCACCTCTCTCTGGTAAAGCCCCGACCTTACTTCAAACTCTTCTTTCAATTCCAATATCGAGAATTCGACTGGAACTTCCTCATCATCTGCTTCGCTTCTATTGCTTTTGTCATAGAGATATTCGACAATAAACTGAGCTAATTCATTACGCATAAAAATTTTTTCACTTAGTTGCTCTCTATCATAAAGAAAGCTTACTGTGATATGGTTCTTTGAATAATCATCTCTAAACGATCTTTTAATCCAATGTTTGATAGTCCAAAAATTAAAGATAACCCTGATCTTATTGGGTGCTATGTCCTTACAACCACTTTCTTCAGCCATTCCATTAAGTTCTTTTATGTGATAGACTTCTTCTTTATTTTCTAAAACAGATAACAGAAATGCTTCGATCTGGCCAAACGATTTCAAAATATTCAGGGAACGGTTTTTTCTTTCCTTTTTTCTAATAAAAGCTATTAAATCTTTTGTATCGCCTAAGATCCTTTCTAAACGAAGCAGATTTACAATTTCTATTACTTCCTCTTTAACGATTCCTAAATGGTCTGATATATAATCGATCCTTGACTCAGGCACTTCATCGCTAAGTTGTTCTTTACTTTTTTCTGAAATAAGCTTCTTAATGATGCGGATAGCTTTTTGCTTCTGCTTTTCATCAAACCGAACTGATGCATTTATTTTATCGATTGCTTCCTGGACAGTTTTAGTGAGGATACCGTCTGCAAATATTCTAGGCATATTCTGGCCTCTTTTTACATAACCCGCCTCTTCCAACGCTGCGATCGCAGTTTTGACTCTTGTTTCGATCTCCTTGACATTATCGTCCCAACCAGCTTTTCTGGCGATCTCCAGAGCTGATTGAGATACTTTTGCCCGGAATTTAGTAACTTCTTTGATCGCCCTCCATATCTGCTGAATCTCTTGCATACTCAGTTTAGTTTGGTTAAGAAGAATAAAGTGCTTACTTAGATCATCATCATTAAATAGAACGAAACAATCAGCGGAGATATTTTCATCCCGTCCTGCCCTCCCCGCTTCCTGAATGTAATTTTCAAGCGAATCGGATATTTCATAATGTATTACCATACCTACATCTTTCTTATCTACACCCATGCCGAAAGCAGATGTCGCAACCATAATCTGAACTTCTCCGTTTATAAACGCATCCTGATTTTTTGTTTTTTCCTGTTTATCCATCTGGCCGTGGTATGGTTTAGCCTGAAGACCATCCTCCGTCAATCTCTCGGCTAATTGATAAGCCTTTCTGGTGCGTGATACATAGATTATAGTTGGACAGCTTTTTTCTTGAATTAAATCCCGTACCGTATTATATTTTTCTTCTTCGCCTTCTCTTTGAAACACTTTATAGCGAAGATTACTTCTAGCAGCATTAGCAGAATAAATCTCCAGCTCTAGACCCAATTTCTCTTTAAAATAATGGCAGATATCCTCAATAACCTGCAACTTCGCTGTTGCGGTAAAGCAAGAAACAGGGATACCATCCGCAAGGTTTTTCTTTTCCTGGAGCGATTTGATAAAATCACCGATATACAAATAATCAATTCTAAAATCTTGTCCCCATGACGAAAAACAATGAGCTTCGTCTACAACGAACCGGACCACATTTCTACCCAGCAGTAAACGTTCGACCGTCTTGGAGCGCAATGATTCCGGCGAAATATAAAGGATAGAAGCAGAACCATCTTCGACTCTTTCAAACGACTTCGCTCGCTCGATGGGATCAAGCAAGCCATTAACAGTTACCGCATCCGTAATACCCAACTTTTCTAGATTATCAACCTGATCTTTCATTAATGATTGCAAGGGGGAAATTACTACAGTTAAACCCTTCGAATTTATTCCACTCATTAAAGCCGGTACCTGGAAAGTAATCGATTTACCACCACCAGTAGGGAATACCGCAAGAAGAGATTTGTTATCAATAGCAGCTTTAACTGCTTTTTCTTGTAAAGGTTCGCCTGCATAAGTTCTATAAGAGTTGAAACCGAAGAAGTGTTTCAATCCCTGATGAATATCGAGAGCAACATCACAGTAAGTGCAACCCTTGAGACAAGGTTTGCTGCGCAATAAAAACATGACCCGTTCTACATCAGGGAAATTTCTTGTTACCCACCTTGGAGTAATCGAATAGCGACTATTGGTATTGATCAAAGCCAGGCAGTAGGACAATTCCACCGGGTATTCTGCGATAAGATTCTGAAGATCGGCCTGCTCGCATATCTTGGCATAAAATTTTTCTCGAATTAATGCTTCTACACCCTCATTCTTTTCACTATATCCAACGGATTTAAAGAAGGAACAAAACTCTTTTATATCTTTCAATAACGAAAAATAGATTAGCTTCAATGTATTATCCGTCTGTTGAAATGCTGTAACCTCGTCAAAGAACAAGTCTTTGGCCTTTATAGAATCATTTAACGGGTTGTTTATGTCTTCAGTCTGCAGTTTATCGTCCTTGAGCAAAGCGTGATACGGTTTCGTCGGAAACAGGAGGGGAGAAAGAAACAAAGTATCAACTATGTGCGAATTATTTATATCCGCCGTAATGACAGCATCCTGGATATATTTCAAATCATGATTAAAAATGTTATGACCACAAACATAACTTGAACCATCTAGAAATTTAATGAAACTAGCCATAGAATTGGAGTGAAATGAACTGCCATCTGCTTTAATGCAACCGATATCAAGAACCCTCCCACTAATGGGCTCAATTTCGGTATCAATAAACGCAATTGACTTCATGTTCTTTCACCTCCCCGGAATGAATTTTAAGCTATTGCTTTTTTGCATATTTTTTTATCAAATTATTGACATTTTCATCTTTTTTCCCTATATTATATAATTACCAAAAAAAGTATTATATTCCTGCCTATCAATTATATTTTCATAAAAATAGCTCGGTTTAACCGAGCTCAGACTGTCAAAAAAGGCCGTGTTTCAAATTACGAAACGTGGCCTTTTTAGATAAATTCATACAGGTTTTTTAGCTGTGATCAACATGCAATTGTATTTCTGTTTAAAAAGAAAAAACAATGGGGTTTAGTAAGCCCACATTGCTAGTTTTTTAAGATTCATGGTGACGTTAAAAACAGTACGAAAAACATTAAAAAAATCTTTATAAAACAATGTACTCTTACAATAATGCGCGAACAATATACAATTAACATTACCACAAATTTTAATATTCCCTTTTAATATAACGTTGTATTTATTACTAATTTCATAAGCCTTAAT
>JBDKUD010000215.1:0-54086 GCA_039679805.1 Syntrophomonas sp.
ACTCTGGATGAAGTAGTTTCAGTAATGAACGATTTATATTCTGTAGGATGCCAGATATTAACTCTGGGACAGTATTTGCAACCGTCTGAGGAACACGTACCGCTTGTGGAATATATACACCCGGATACTTTCAAGATGCTGGAGGAAACGGGATATAAAATAGGATTCTTAGAAGTGAATGCGGGACCATTGGTACGAAGTTCGTACCATGCCGCCCGAACTTTTGAAAAGATTCGTAAAACTAATATAGAAGGGGGTAAATAAATTTGGCTAAAGTTGATAAATATGAAATTCCAGATGACCTTTATTATACTACTGACCATGCATGGGTAAAAATAGAAGGTAACCAGGTAAGAATAGGTATTACCGATTTTATGCAGCAACTGGCTGGAGAAATTACCTTTGTAAGAGTTCCGCGGGCTGGAAAAGAATTTGAGGCAGGTAAAAATCTTTGTTCCATGCAGTCCGGTAAGTGGGCCGGGAAAATAGCCATGCCGATAGCCGGAAAGATTATAGATGCTAATAAGGATTTGGCTTCAGCACCCAAACCTTTAAATGAAGATCCCTATGGACAGGGTTGGATTGCCGTTGTTGAACCGACTAATATAGCTGATGTAGAAGCCAACCTGATGAAGGGTGAAAAAGCCATTGCGTTCGTAAAAGAGGAAATGGCTAAACATGCTGAAGAAGCTCAATAGACCCATGGTAAGGGGGAAATGCTGTTGAATAGAGAAGTAATACAAAAAATGGTCGACAAATACGGGGATCGTGCCACAGATTCATTATTTGAACGTTCTCTTTATGCACGTGACCTGGCGCCTGTTCCTGCCATACTTGCCAATGTGTTAGTTAAGACACTTCCGGATATTGTAGTTAGACCGGAGAATACCGAAGAAGTAGCTGAAATAATGAAAACGGCTTACGCCAATAGTATTCCGGTCACTCCCCGGGCAGGCGGATCTACCGTATATTTTGATTCAGTACCTGCTAAAGCCGGTATTTTAATGGATCTTAATCTTATCAAAGGTATTGTTGCTCTTGATGAGGCCGGTATGACAGTTAAAGTAAAAACCGGTACTACCTGGAGTGAACTGGATGAATATTTAAACATTAAAGGGTTTGCGCCAAAGTCATTTCCCAGCAGTGCACCAGCTGCTACCATCGGTGGATGGTTTTGTATGATGGGGTATGGTATTGGCAGTATGAAATATGGCAGCCTATTATCCCAGGTCAGATCAATTGAGGTGGTTTACCCGGATGGGAAAGTACAAAAAGTTTCACGTGAAACCAACCCGGCTCTAGATTGGTTTGTTTCTTCTGAAGGAACCCTGGGTATTATTACTGAGCTGGAAGTGGAAGTACGCAAACTTAATAATATGAAACACTTTTTACTGCAACTGCCTGATGCTCAAAAAATGCTTGTTACTATGAATGAGATTATCAACGGACCCATTCTTCCGTATAATATGCATTTTTCTGATCAGGAATGTTTAAAGGCTATGAATGCTTTGGGCTTTTCACCTGCCAACATGGAAACCGGATGCCTTATCGGTATCGACTATGAAGGCTCAGATGAAGAATTAAAACAAGCCGAGGAATTTATTAATAGTCTAACAGTGGCTAATAAGGTGGTTAATCCTGTTCCCGAGGAAACAGCTGAACTGGAATGGGAGGAAAAATTCAAAGCATTAAGACTTAAGAGAGGTGGACCATCGGTTCTGGGTGCCGAAGTATGGCTGCCAATTAAAGGTCTGCCGGCTTACCTGGATGATATAAAGAAAATGGCTAAGGGATATAATCTAAACCTATTTTCTTATGGACATGTCGTTACTCCTGAATACGCCACGGTAATGACTACATTCTATGCCAATGAAACCCAAACTATAAAATATATTTTCAATCTCAGTATGGTTAAAAAGATTCATGATGTTGGTTATCGTTATGGCGGCTGTCCCTATGGAGTGGGGGTATGGAATTCACCGATGATCGGCAGAATTCATCAGACACCTAAATTGAATGAACTAAGAAAAAGAAAACAGACTATGGATAGCAAGGGAATAATGAATCCTGGCAAAGTTTACCGTGCGCCTCTATTGATGAATCCTTTCAACTATTCCATGGGTATGAATGTTTTAGCCGGGGTTAGAAAAGTAATTGGAAAGGGGTGGTAACCGATGAGTAAGGAATCAGCAAGCAATTACAGCAATCTGGAAAAGGAAGCCTTGATTTGTGGTCGTTGTGGTTACTGCCGTAGTGCCTGCCCGGTTTACCGCGTTGTAGGCTGGGAGTCTGCCGCACCCCGGGGCAAGATAAGCATGGCCCGGGAGATTTTCTCTAAAAACCAATCAAATGTTTTAACTGATGATTTTGTTAAACGCTTATCACAATGTACCTTGTGCGGAGCCTGTGCCAATGAGTGTTCAACCGATATTGACACCCGTAAATTATGGTTGGATTTACGCAAACGTATTGCCTCTATGGGTAAAGAGCCCAAAGCTTACGATGCTATTAGGGATAATCTGTTGGCCAATAAAAATATCACCAGTTTCAGTAATGATGATCGTTTGGAATGGGCCCAGGATCTGGATGAGCCTGAACAACTTGAACCCCGGGCCGGAGCTGAGGTGGCTTATTTTGTAGGATGTGTATCAGCCTACTTCCCACAAGCAGCCCAGATTCCCCTGGCTGTTTCCGAAATTTTAACTGAATCTGAAATCGATTTCACTACTATGGGCGGGGATGAATGGTGTTGTGGCTTTCCTCTGATTAGTACCGGTTTTGTAGAAGATTCAGAGCAGTTTGTTAAGCATAACGTTGATAAAATTAAAGAACTGGATATTCATACGCTAATTGCCAGTTGTGCTTCCTGTTATCATGTTTGGAAACATGACAGTGAAGAAGCGTTAAAAGGTTACAATCTAGAGGTTCTCCATACTACTGAATACTTGGCCAGGTTAATTAAAGAAGGCAAGATTGAACTAAACGAACTGGATGAAGTAGTGACCTATCATGACCCATGTGATCTGGGTAGAAACGGTGGGGTATTTGATGCACCCCGTGAAATAATAACCAGTATTCCCGGTGTTAAGTTTGTGGAGTTGGCTCATAATAAAAAAGCCTCATTGTGTTGTGGTGGTGGTGGAAACCTTCAGAGTGTTGATGCAGATACTGCTGCTAAGATTACGGCACTCAGAGTGGAAGAAATCAAAGCAACTGGTGCTACAATTGTTGTGTCCGCCTGTCAGCAATGCGAACAAATGTTAATAGCGGCCATTCAAAAAGCTAAACTTCCGGTAAGAGTAATGGACATTAGCCAACTGATTCTTGAAGCACTATAGCATATTAAGCAGAATAACTCCGACTTGGTAAATTAAAACTTCCGACAAATTGATTAATAAACTCTGAAAAATAGTAATTTTACAGTTAATCCCCGGTCATTGTGTGTATAGACATTCATCATTACAATTAAAATTACTTTTGAAAAGGGAGTTGGAAGAAATGAAGTTAAAAGCAGCGTTTATTTTTGTAGCTCCAGATGCTAATTACGAAGTTCATCGGGCCGTAATTGAGAGCCCGGTAGTTGAATTGACGGCGGTAGGTGTTAAAGATTATGCCATGGCTGCTAAAGCCGCCAAGGAATTGGTGGATGCTGGTGTAGGTGCTATTGAATTATGTGGCGGATTTGGAATTGAAGGTACCGCTGCAGTGAAAAAAGCGGTTGCCGGCAAAGCTGCTATCGGGGTAGTAAGGTTTGACAATCACCCCGGACTTGAGTTTAAAAGCGGTGACGAACTTTTTTAGTAGATAGTGGGAGGCTGAGGTAATAGTGGATTTATACAACTTGGGGGCGGTTACCTGGTGGGAGTCCCAATGTTTTTATCATGCTTTGGCTCACCTGGGCCGCGAAGGGTTGATAATCTGCTTTCCTTCTACTCCTTATGTATGCTTGGGTTTACACGATGATCTGGAACAGGAAATTGACCGGGGATACTGTGAGAGATCTGGTATACCCATTTTTCGGCGAGAGACCGGAGGTGGGGTGGTTTACCTGGATAGCAGGCAAGTATTTTTTCAATTGGTAATTAAAAGAGATAATCCCCAACTACCATTACGAAGGTATAGGTATTACGAAAAATTTTTACAACCTGCCATTTCAGTTTACCGACAGTTTGGTATCCCAGCTGCGATTAAAGTTCCTGCTGACATCGCAGCTAATGGAAAAAAGTGCTCTGGTAATGCATGTGGGGATATTGGAACCTGTGTTGCCTATGTGGGTAATCTTCTATTAGATTTTGACTTTTCTGTTATGAGCAATGTATTAAGGGCTCCTTACCCTCAATTTCGGGAATATTTAATGCAAGCAATGCAAAATAATATGACAACCTTTAAGGATTGGGTGGATTATTCAGTAACATATGATGATCTGGCCTCACGTCTTATTGATGAATTTAAAATGCAATGGACAGAGCTGGATTACACCAAGCCTGATCAGGTATTAATTGACAAAGCAACTGAAATATATAAAAGATCTGTTACCGATGACTGGCTGCAAATGCCGGGTCGCAGATATTATGATAGAAAAATTAAGATCGCCGAAGGTCTAATGTTGATGGAAAAAAGAATTGGGTCAAACAGTAATGCTGTGATCCTGGTTCGAGAGGGAATAGTTGAAGATATAAATATTCTTGGCAGAGACGATATAGAAAATGATATAGCTTTTAGATTTATCGGGCAGGAATGGAACGATGATTTATTAGCTGAAATTACTTCCAATCCCGTTATTTAGTAGGAGGAAATTATTTATGCAAGTTGATAAATATGAAATACCTGAAAATTTATTATATGATACTAATGATTTTTGGATAAAAATCAATGGTGAAGAAGCAGTAGTAGGTATGACAGACTTCGGACAAAGCAACACCGGGGATATCTTATATTTAGAGTTATTTAACAGTGGTGAATCCATAAAAAAAGGTGAACAATTTGGATCCATTGAATCTGGAAAATGGGTTGGTAATCTGACAGCTCCAATATCAGGAGAAGTTATTGAAAATAATAATGAAGTTGCCTGTAATCCCCGCAAAGTTAATGCCGATGCTTATGGAGAAGGCTGGATGTATCGGCTTAAACTAAGCAATCCTGATGAAGTTAAAATGTTAATGGCAGCAAACCAATATGCTGAGTGGGTTACCGAACAGATTAATAACGAACAGGAGATAGAGTAGTATTATGAAAGAAAATTGGCGCTTATTTGATCCCGGACCATTAACTGTAGCGGAGAATATGGCTCTGGATAGAGTCATACTTAATGCACGCAGTGCCAACCTTGCTCCCAATACCGTCCGTTATTTGCAGTTTAAACCGCAATGTGTGCTGGTAGGATATCATCAATCCGTAGAGCTCGAGGTAGAAGAAGAATATTGCCGTCAGCATGGTATTGAGATAAACCGGCGGATTACCGGTGGGGGTAATCTATACTGGGATGAATCCCAGTTGGGATGGGAAATAGTAGCACCAAAAGATACTCCTGGTATACCTAAAAGACTTGAAGACATGTATAGGCTTATGTGCGAAAGTGTAGTATTAGGACTAGATAAGCTCGGTGTCAAAGCTAAATTTCGTCCTAAGAATGATATAGAAGTTGGAGGCAGAAAGATATCGGGCACCGGAGGTACTGAAATTGGTGATGCCTTCTTATATCAAGGAACTCTGTTAACTGATTTTGATGTTGATACAATGATAAGTTGTCTAAAGCTTCCCATTAAAAAACTGGAAGATAAACAGGTGGATTCTTTTAAACAAAGAGTCATTTGTTTGAAGGAGGTACTGGGATATTTGCCTCCCATGGAACAAATAAAGTCAGCACTTTCTGAAGGGATATCTGAAGTTTTAGGAATAACTATGGAGCCCGGTGGCCTTACTGCAGCAGAAGAAAAAGCATTTAAAGAAGAATTGCCACTTTTTCAATCAGAAGAATGGATAAAAGGTCTTCGTACTATACCCCAGGAAAATGATTTAAGTCTTGCCGAATATAAAGCCCCGGGAGGGCTAATACGTGTATCTTTAAGATTGGATAGGAATCGGCAGGTTATTAAAAGTGCTTTTATAACGGGTGACTTTTTTGCTTATCCGGAAAGAAGCATAATGGATCTGGAGGCCGCTTTGAAAAATTCATCATGCCGCCCCGCGGATGTTTTTAATATAGTTAGTCAGTTCTTTATAGATAATGAAGTAAAAATACCGGGTGTAGATGTTGATGATCTATACCATGCCATATATCTCGCTATTGAAAAAGGCAGGTGACAGCATTGAGTACACCTGAATATGATGTGGTGGTGGTAGGGGCAGGCCCCGCAGGAGCCAGTGCTGCTGCTGCTGTTGGTAAGCAAGGAGTAAATGTACTGCTTGTTGATAGTAAAAGTATTCCGGGAACCCCTGTTCAATGTGCAGAATACGTGCCTCGTATAGTTAAAAAATATGTATCACTGCCACCGGAAGCAGTCGTTCAAAAAATAGATACTCTCTTAACATTTATTAACGATGAATTAGTTTCTACTCTGGCCGGTCCGGGATATATACTGGATAGAAAAATATTTGACGGAAGTCTGGTACAGGATGCTATTGAATCAGGAACTGAATTCTGGGCTGGAACAAAAGCAGTATCCAAAACAAACGAGGGATTAATTGTTCATCAAGCTGGAAAAGACAATCAGGAAATCAAATCTAAGATAATTATTGGAGCGGACGGACCGCGATCAATAGTAGGTCAATGGATGAATAGCGAAAATAAAAAGTTCATGATTGGACTTCAATATAGATTGCCGCTTTGTAAATACCAATCATCAACAGATATTTATTTTAAGCCTGAATACGAGGGTGGTTACGCTTGGGTCTTTCCAAAAGGTGAATATGCCAATATAGGAGTAGGTGTAAACACATTATATAAAAATAAATTGCCATTAATAATTAAGGATTTTATAAATAACCTGGTTGCCCGTGGAATAGTGGTAGATGACAGGCCAATTGAGAAAACCGGAGGATTAATACCGGTAGGTGGTCCACTTGAGGTTACTCAACGAGAGAATATGCTTTTGACAGGTGATGCGGCCGGACATACTCATCCGGTAACCGGTGGTGGCATTATGAATGCGATTGTCACCGGACGAATGGCAGGTGCGATAGCCGCCCAGGCAGTGATTAACAATGATTTAACAATGCTCTCGCAATATCCTCAAACGTGGCAATCATTTTTGGGCAGATATCTAAATAGAGCTACCCAACAGCGAAATGAGATGGATCATAAATGGACATATGATGCCCAGCAGTTTGAAGAATTAATTAGGAATAATTGGTTTAGTTTTAATTAATACGGTACTGGAGGTTAGAAAATGTCTTCAATAGGTGAAAGCCCTGAATATGTACAAACCAGCCTGGCCGGAGCAATATGCCTGGGAATGGAGTCTGGCCGGTTTATGAAAAATACTAAATGTGGCTGTCTTAATCTTTTGTTAACTTATAAAAATGGCTGCAGTGCATCATGCAGTTACTGTGGCCTGGCCCATAACCGGCAAGTTGATTCCTCCAAAACATTTATTCGAGTTAAATGGCCAACCTATGCTATGACAGAGATAATTGACCGCGTGAAAAATAGACCCCACCCCTTCAAACGGGTTTGTGTATCAATGATAACACACGGGCATTCACTTGCTGATACATGTACTATAATTAAACAAGTTCGTGAAGAGACTGGTTTACCAGTTAGTGCGCTGATTGCTCCGACGGTTATGAAAGGGAAAACCGATATGGAGTCCTTAAAAATGGCTGGAGCCGAACGTATAGGTATTGCCATTGATGCGGTTACTGAAGAATTGTTTGAGAAGCACCGTGGTCACGGAGTAGGTGGCCCTCATCGCTGGGAACGTTTTTGGGAGAGCGTTACTGAGGCAGTAGATGTTTTTGGTAAATATAATGTCGGCGTTCATTTAATTGTAGGCCTGGGTGAAACTGAAGAACAAATGGTAAAAGTTATTGATCAAGCCTATCAAATGGGTGCCCTGACCCACTTGTTTTCGTTTTTCCCGGAAGCAGGAAGTGTTATGGAGGGATGTTTACAGCCATCTTTGGGGCACTACCGCCGGGTGCAAATGGCACGTTATTTAATAAATGAGGGTATTATCAGTGGTAATGTTATTAATTTTTCTCCTGAAGGACAAATAATTGACTTTGGGATAGACATTGAACCATATATCGAAAAAGGAATTGCCTTTATGACTTCCGGTTGTCCCGGAGAAGACGGATTGGTGGCGTGCAACCGTCCATTTGGTAATGAACGAGCCAGTGAACCAATGCGTAATTATCCGTTTATACCTGAAGCTGGTGATTTAGAAATAATTCGCCCGCAGATATGGAATGGTGTGAAATGAATAGTCTAGAGGCAATACTTAAAGAAGCCTGGAAAATCAGGCAGGCTACGGAGCCAGTATTGCTGGTATCAGCCCCCGGCGCTAAACGTTATAATAATAAATATTATATTAATTACGAGTATTCATTTATGAACTTAAGTGTTACCGGAGAGAATTGCGCTTGTCACTGTGAGCATTGTAAGGGGAAGCTTCTGGAAACGATGGTTCCCACTACTACCCCGGAAGAAATGAACAGAATTATTGATAGATTAGCAGCAAAAAGAAGCCAGGGGATATTAATAAGCGGAGGAGCTAATAACAAAGGGGAAGTTCCGTTGTTAGGTTTTTTGGATAGCATGGCTTACGCTAAGGAGAAGGGTTTAAAGGTTATTGTTCATTCCGGTTTGATAAAGCGATCAGCCGCCTTAGCTTTAAAAGAGGTGGGAATAGATCAGGTGTTGATAGATATAATTGGTGATGAAAGAACTATTCGGAATGTTTATCATTTGGATCGAAAACCATCAGATTATTTAGAGTCTATGCTTTTTTGCCGCGAAGTAGGGCTAAATCTTGCCCCGCATGTAGTTATTGGTTTGCATTTTGGTGACATTTTAGGAGAGTATAAGGCTTTAGAAATGATTAGTGAGGCCCAACCACAGGCAGTTGTCATGGTAATTATTACACCTACCTGCGGTACGGGAATGCAGGGAGTTATACCACCAGATATAGATGAAGTGGGCAAGGTAATAGGAACAGCCCGGATATTAAATCCTAATATACCGCTTACTTTGGGCTGTGCCCGTCCCACCGGAGAATACAAACGACAGGTTGAAATAATGGCTGTAGATTGTGGTGTTAATGCTATTGCTTATCCCGATGAGAATACTATCGAGTATGCAAGTTCTAAAGGCCTAAAAACTGTATTTTCACAGGAATGCTGCAGTCTTATAGGGACTGGAACAGGTTATAATAGTAAATAAACTAAAATAGTTCAATTTACTTATTATTTAAATTAAATAATGCACTGGGGGGCTGATAAGTATCGGCTGAGATAGACCTGGGGGTCTGACCCATAAACCTGATCTGGGTAATGCCAGCGTAGGGACTGCTTATAGCAATGCGCAAGGTCTTTTACTTAATCAGGTAAAAGGCCTATTTTTATTGTTGATAATAACAAAAATACGTAAGTACTAATAGGAAAAATAAATGGAGGTGATATATATATGTACATTAATGAATGCATATCTATAATTCCTAAAGCACTAACTATTGCTGGTTCCGATTGCGGAGGTGGTGCAGGAATTCAGGCGGATTTAAGGACTTTTGCTGTTCTAGGTGCTTATGGCAGCAGTGTTATTACGGCAATGACCGCTCAAAATACCCAGGGCGTCCGGGATACCACGGGAATCGCTCCTGAAATGGTTGAGCAACAATTGAACGCTGTTCTAAGTGATATTGGTACCGGGGCGGTAAAGACCGGGATGTTATATGACTCAGCCATTATTGAGATCGTTGCTGAAAGGTTAAAAAATTATAAGGTTCCATATTTGATAATTGATCCGGTAATGCGGTCAACCAGTGGTCATGAACTATTAGATTCCCCAGGAATAGAAGTATTGCGTAAGAAACTATTGCCCATTGCTAATATGGTCACTCCCAATGTTGAGGAAGCGTCGGTTTTATGTGGTTTTACTATTAATGATGGTGCAGATTTGGCCAAAGCAGCGCGGGAGATTGCTATGATGGGACCTAATCAGGTCATAATTACCGGGATTAAACGCGGAAACCGGTGTATCGAGTTTTGTTATGAAAATCAGAGTTATTATGAAGTTGACGGTCCCTGGCTTGATACTCCCAACACTCATGGAACCGGATGTTCGTTTTCCGCTGCACTAACCGCTTTAATAGCTAAAGGAATGAGACCGCGTGAGGCTATTGAGCTGGCCAAAAAATATGTGACGGCTGGACTCAGGTATTCATATGGAGTTGGAAATGGTAAAGGACCGCTTAATCATCTGGCAGCTTTCTTCCCGGGTCATGTTGACGATGTCGATGTTTTAGAAGTTCGTTATCAAGCATTTAATGGTTGGGGTGAGAAAGTTGAACTTGGAAATCGGCCTGTACTCAATGTAATTATTGGCGGTCCGCTTTGTAAAGGCAAGGACTATGGTGAATTAACCAGGATGGCGGTTCAGAATGGAGCTCGGTTGATTCAATTACGGGAAAAAGAGGGCGATACCAAACAGCTGGTTGATATGGCCAGCGAAATGTGTAGGGTGTGCCATGAGAATAATGCTCTTTTTGTGGTAAATGATCGTGTTGATGTGGCGCTTGCTTCTGGCGCAGATGGTGTTCATATCGGACAGGATGATCTGGCACCCAAAATGGCCCGGGCATTGCTGGGACCCGAGAAAATTATTGGGGTATCGGTAGGAAATGTTGCTGAAGCTGAAATAGCTTTAGCCGATGGTGCTGATTATCTGGGAGTAGGGCCTGTTTATCCTACGATTAGTAAAGAATGCAGATTTGAGGCTTGTGGTTCTGAATTAATAAACGATATTGTAACCCGGGTACCTCTTCCGGTCATTGCTATTGGTGGAATTACACCGGAAAATACCCCTCCCATTCTTAAGGCAGGAGCTGCAGGAGTGGCGGTTATCTCATCCATCCTGGGTGCGCCAAAACCGGAAGACGTTATACAAGGGTTTATGCAATCATTTCAGCAGGATTAATATTTGAGGAGGAACAATAATGACACAGCTAGAGAAAGCCAGACGCGGGGAAATTACTGCCCAGATGCACGAGGTGGCCGAACGTGAAGGAATAGCAGCGGAAACAATTCGCAGACTGGTTGCCAGTGGACAGGTAGTTATTCCCTATAACCAAAACCATAAGGGTCTTAAAGCATACGGTATAGGAACAGGTTTAAGCACCAAGGTTAATGCTAACTTGGGAACATCGCAGGTTTTTCCGGAATGGAAAAATGAAATTACCAAATTAGAGGTAGCACTGGCCGCCGGGGCCGATGCGGTAATGGATTTAAGTACGGGGGGAGAATTACAGGCTTGCCGTCAGCAGATTTTAGCCAGATGTCCGGTGCCTGTAGGTACAGTGCCGGTTTATGAAGCGGCGGTCAGAACTCGGAATAAGAATATACTGGTCGTGGACATGGATCCCGATGATCTTTTTGCAGTAATTGAGGAACAGGCTGCCGAAGGGGTAGATTTTATTACTGTCCACTGCGGAGTTACTCTTAGTATTGTAGAAAAATTAAGAGACAATCCGCGCCTATTGGGAATTGTTAGCCGGGGTGGAGCCATGATGGCCGGCTGGATGCTGCATCAGAAAAAGGAAAATCCATTATATGCACAGTTTGATCGGTTGCTGGAGATTTGCAAGGTTAATGATGTTACCTTGAGTCTGGGTGATGGGCTCCGGCCGGGTTGTCTGGAAGACGCAACAGATAGTGCTCAAATTGAAGAATTGATAACTTTAGGATACCTGGTGGAACGTGCCCGTGCCGCAGAAGTACAAGTTATGGTGGAAGGACCGGGACATGTACCATATGATCAGATTGAGGCTAATATGATACTGCAGAAGAGACTTTGTCATAATGCACCTTTTTATGTATTGGGACCTCTGGTTACTGACGTAGCTGCCGGATACGATCACATAGCCGGTGCTATCGGAGGCACTCTGGCTGCTGCTGCTGGAGCCGATTTCTTGTGTTATGTTACTCCCTCAGAACATCTGGGCTTACCGACTGCTGAAGATGTCCATGAAGGAATAATGGCATCAAGAATCGCCGCTCATGCTGCTGATATCGTTAAGGGAGTAGCCGGTGCCCGCGAACGGGATCGGGCTATGGCTGAAGCCCGCCGGGATCTAGATTGGGAAAAACAGATGCAACTGGCACTTGACTCTGACCGGGCTCGTAAAATTCGAAAAGCACGCAACCCGGTGGAGCAGGATGTTTGTTCCATGTGTGGTGAATTTTGCGCTATTGATATGGTTAATCGTTATATGAAGACAGGATGTAATAGGGCGTAAGGGGTTAGGAGTAAGGTGTGAGGTGTAAAATACCCCTAACCCCTTACACCTCATGCCTCACTTACTTATTGGAAGGATGACTGGTTTGAAGATTAAAACTATTACCACCTGGTGGCATGAAACTGACAACCTTATAATTCGTGATGTTCCAGTAACTTCAACCATAGTGGAAATGGATAAACAACTTATAATAATCGATACTGGGATGGTGGGAAACGATCAACTATTGGAAGAACTCGGGGATCTGGGTTATTGTCCGTCAGATTTTACTATGGTCATCAATACTCATCTGCACTGTGACCATATCGGAGGCAACCGTGTTTTTACTAAGGCTCGTATTTTGATTAGCCGGCAGGAGTTAGATTACGAGGAGAATTTTGCCCGAGCTTTACAGCAAAGTGATGATCCGGTAGCCACTTTGCGATCTCTAGGACGTAACATTGATGAGAGTTCCACTAAAACTGCCTGGGATGTGAAACAAGCCCAGGATGAATGGCCAGCTTCGTTATTGGTGGGAGACCAGGCTCAAATCGAGTTTTTTGAGGATAACCCGATTTTGCCAGATAATTTTTCCTTTATAAGGGTTCCTGGTCATACAGTAGACAGCCGGGCGGTAATAATCAACGGCTCTGCCAATCAGATTGCAGTTACGGGTGATGCCTTTTATCATCGGGACTTGTGGTCAGTAAGCGTAGCCGGAATTAATTATGATGATAGTCTCTTCCAGCAGAATGCGGAACGTCTATCCCATTTTAAAGGCATAATAATTCCTGGCCATGACCATGCCTTTGATAATTCGAACGGAAAATACTTAATTGAGGATACTTTTGAAGTGTGATTATACCGGAATATATGAAAGAAGGTTAAAGCTATGGCGGAAGCAAATTTGAGCTTGCAGGTGTTACCTATTGTTGAAGAAGATAAAGTATATAGTATGGTGGACAAAGTTATAAATATCATAATAGAATCAGGGTTAAAATATGTGGTAGGTCCTATGGAAACTACGGTCGAAGGTGACCTTGACACCCTGCTGGAGCTGGTAAGAAAATCGCAGGAAGTTCTTAAAGAAGCTGGTGTTCCGCGCGTGGTGTCGGTGGTTAAGATAGATTATAAGCCAGATGGAGTGACCATGGATGAAAAAGTCGGCAAATATCGCCAATAAATTAGCACCCTATATAGCATTTATTTTGCTATTGGTAGTATGGGAAATATCCGTAAGGATATACAAAACCCCAGAATATATATTGCCTGGTCCTATCAAAATAATAAATACACTCGGGGCAAGTTATTCCTTACTTTCGGTGCATACTGCCACTACCGTAATGGAAGCATTGTTGGGGTTTAGTCTGTCTATAATTTTCGCATTTGTGGTGGGCTTCTTGCTTACCAGTATCAAGTGGTTGAATCAGGCCTTGTATCCAATGTTAATCGTATCTCAGACTATACCGATTATAACTCTGGCACCACTTTTTTTGATTTGGTTTGGATGGGGAATTCTACCCAAGATAATTGTAGTAGTACTAGTATGCTTTTTCCCGGTGGTCATAAGCCTAATAAAGGGGCTTTCATCGGTTGACCCTGACTTGCTTAATCTATTTCGCTCAATGGGGGCCAGTCGGATAGCTACTTTTAAAATGGTCAAACTCCCATCAGCAATGCCGGTTTTCTTTTCCGGTTTGAAAATATCAGCCTCCTACAGTATTATGGCGGCGGTAATCGGAGAGTGGTTGGGGGCTAATCGGGGTTTGGGGTATTATATGACTATTTCCCAGAAATCTTTTAGAGTAGACCAAGTGCTGGCGGCGGTTGTGGTTATTGCTATAGTAAGCTTGTTAATGGTTAAGGTTATTGACCTGGCTGAATGGCTGCTGGTTCCCTGGAACCGAAATAATCAGGAATTAGACAGATAATTATGGATTTATAAGGAGGAATGACTAATGAAAAAGTCGGTAGTTTTCATGCTCATACTAAGTTTGTTGGCAGTTTCTCTAGTGGGTTGCCAGTCTACTGAAAAAGCTAAGAATACTAAGAAAACGGCACCCAAACAAAAAGTAACCATAATGCTGGATTGGTTCCCCAATACTAACCATACCGGCCTTTATGTAGCCAAAGATAAGGGCTATTTTGCCGAAGAGGGTTTGGATGTAGAAATTGTACAACCTGCTGAGGGGGGTAATCCGCAGCTGGTGGCTTCCGGAAAAAGCGATTTTGCCGTGAGCTACCAGGAAGAAGTAACTGTGGCCCGTTCACAAAACATTCCTGTAGTGGCTATAGCGGCAGTTATACAGCATAATACCTCTGGTTTTGCTTCTCCGGTAGGAAAAAATATTAAAACCCCCAAAGATTTCGAAGGTAAAACTTATGGGGGCTGGGGATCTCCTTCTGAAACCGCTATGATTCAAGCTTTGATGAAGAAATATGGAGCTGACTTCAATAAGGTTAATATAGTTAACATCGGTTCAGCAGATTTCTTTTCCAGTGTGGAGAAGAATATCGATTTCTCATGGATATTCCAGGGATGGACTGGTATTGAAGCTGAAACTAAAGGCATGAAGTTAAATTTCATCAGTTTACGGGATGAAGATAAAGCGCTGGACTATTATACCCCGGTTATTATTACCAGTGAGAAGAATATTGCCGACAACCCGGAACTGGTTAAAAAATTCATGAGAGCTACTTCGAAGTGCTACCAGTTTGCCATCAAAAATCCCGACCAAGCTGCCCAGATCCTAATTAAAAACGTACCTGAAATAAATAAAACTCTGGTACAAAAAAGCCAGAAATATATGGCGGATCAATACCAAGCAGATGCTAAACGCTGGGGCGAAATGAAACCTGAAGTATGGCAAAACTACACAGAGTTTATGATTAACTATAAATTGCTGGAAAAGAATATTGATGTCAATAAGGCTTTTACCAATGATTTCCTGTCAGAATAGGAGTAAAACCTGTGGCTATAAAAGTCTGCAATGTGAGTAAAACCCTGGATAACTTATTTACCCTGAATGATATTTCTCTGGCTGTTAATTGCAACGAGTTTGTGGTAATTCTTGGACCCAGCGGTTGTGGCAAGAGTACTTTGCTGAATATAATATCTGGGTTAATTGTTCCAGATAAGGGGCGGGTAGAGATAGATGGCAGGGATTGGACCGGGCGTACCGGTCGGATAAGTTATATGCAACAGAAGGATTTACTACTACCTTCCAAAAATATTCTTGATAACGTATCACTGCCATTAGTTCTTAAGGGTATGGACAAAAAACGGGCTCGTGAGAAAGCTGGTACTTATATGGGTGATTTCGGATTAGCGGGATTTGAAAAATATTACCCGCGCCAGCTTTCCGGGGGTATGCGCCAGCGGGCAGCATTGTTACGCACCTATTTATTTACCAGTGATATTATGGTGTTAGATGAACCTTTTGCCGGGTTGGACGCTATAACCAGAAGGAAAATGCAGATGTGGTTAAAAGAACTGTGTAAAAGCTATCGACCGTCGGTATTATTCGTAACGCATGATATTGATGAAGCATTAATGCTGGCTGACAGTATTTATGTCTTTTCTTCCCGGCCGGCCAGGGTGATTCTACATTTGAGAAAAACATCCCCTGCTGATACCGAACAGTTTAAAAAAGAGATATTGTCTGTTCTGGAAATTGATGAATTTAACCAGGCGGATGGTGTAAGAGAGGAAGTATAAGAGATGATAGAAAAGTGTGCTGAAATATGGGATGAGGTAAGGGTAAAACATCCTTTGATTCACTGTATAACTAACTATGTTACTATTAATGCCGTTGCTAATGTAATACTCGCCAGCGGGGCTTCACCGGCTATGGCTGAAAACCCTTCAGAGACTCGGGATTTTGCGGCTATTGCCCAAGCATTGTATCTAAATGTGGGAACTCTAACTGTTGAGCAGGAACTGGCTATGATTGAGGCCATTAAAGGCGCAAATGCACACTCGGTGCCGGTAGTGGTTGACCCGGTAGCCTGCGGAGTTATACCCCGGAAGTTGGAGGTAATAAATAAACTGAGTAAATCAGGTAAAATAGGCTGCTATAAGGGTAACATTGCTGAGATTAAATTCCTGGCAGGAGTTGAGTCTCAGGCCCGCGGGGTTGATTCATTGGACAGTGGTGAGGGATTGGAACAGGCCTGCCTGGCTTTGGCCCGGAAAGAACAACTGGTGGTTGCTGCTACGGGAGAGATTGATGTAGTGGCTGATACCCAAAATGTTGCTCGTTTAAACAACGGTACGCACTTGTTTGAATATATTACTGGAGCAGGATGTATGGTTGGCGGAGTAGTGGCAGCATGTATTGGAGCAGTGCCGGCAGAACCCTGGCTGGCAACAATAACAGCTCTTACGGCCTTTAATATTGCTGGAGAAAGGGCCGCAAAGATTTCCGGAGATGCCCCAGGTACTTTCCACAGCTTGCTATTCGATAAGCTTTTCCAACTTAAGGGAGCGGATATTGGGAAAGAGGCCAGGGTGGAATGGCTTAAAACTGAGGGCTAATTTATATGAACAAAAAACTAATGATTTTTACCGACTTTGACGGAACCATAACTACCGAAGATGTATGTGCTGCCATGGTACTAACTTATGCCAGTGAAGGCTGGGAAGAAGTAAATCAGCTATGGATGGATGGGGTAGTCTCAACCGAGGAGTGTGCTCAAAAAACACTGGACCTTATGGACGTAACACCAGAGGAATTAGAGTTATTGTTCCAGGAAGCTATAATAGATAAAACTTTTCCCGCCTTCCTGGTATGGCTTGAGCAAAATGAATATCCACTTAGTATTGTAAGTGACGGTTATGACAATTATATTAAAGTTATTTTGGAGAAAAACGGAATTAATGTGCCCTATCATGCCAATCATTTGGATTATGAAGATGGCTGGAAGATCAAGTGTTCCTATTTGTTTACTGATTGCCAGAAATGTGGAGTATGCAAGACAAAAATCATCGAAAGTTTATTAAAGCCTGGATACACAAGTGTTTATATAGGGGATGGATATTCAGATATTTGCCCGGCTGACAAATGCGATATCCTTTTTGCTAAAAAATATCTGGCTGAATATTGTAAAGAAAAGGGCATTCCGTTTTATCCCTATCAAAATTTTAGTGATGTAAAAACTAAGCTGCAGGAGTTATTTGATATTAGTTAACTATCCCATAGATTGCATTTTCCCCCGACCAACAGGCCAATCGCCGAAAGACGGTTGGCTTTGTTTTAGGTTTAACTGGAAAAAAGGAGTGTTCTATATAGCAATTAGCAGATAAGTAGAATGGATACTATATCTTTATCCAACCTTTGTTCAATCCCAGTACCAGGGGTATACCAGCTATAAAACCTATTGCCGGATTTATAGCTACACTCAGTACAACTACAATAATAAAGCTGAATATTTCATTATTGCCTTTTATTTTAACCGGTCGGATAAGGTCTATTCCACTGTAAAAAAGCATTCCTCCCAGAACCGCCTGAGGAATAATTTGCAACAGTTTAAGGCCGGAAGAGCCCAGGAAAATTCCAATAAATAATAATACCATTCCAATAATAGTAATAGTCGCTCCAGTCCGTCCTCCGAACCGGTAATGGGCAGCCAGCCCGCCACTTCCGTGACATACTGGATAACCTCCCAGGGGTGCGGAAATCAAATTCCCCAATCCCAAAGTTAGACAAAGGTTTCTATCATTAACCCGGGCTGATGTATCAGGGAACAACTCGTGAGCCAAAACAGTGGTAACCAGAACTGAATTGGTAATAGTGAGCGGGAACTGAGGAAGTACTCCCAGGTAAAACCCGCGGGAAAAGTCATGCCAAGCGGGAATTATAAGATGCGGTATATTAAATCCCAACTTCAAAACAGGGAAAGTCAACTCGGGATGCAATCCAAAAGCCAGAACTGTACCCCCGATTAGCGCTACAATGGAAGCCGGGAATTTTTTATTGTTTAATAGCAGAAGTATTACAATGAGGATTATTGCTCCCAGAGTCCAATCTGTTTTAATAAGATTAATGCCCAGAATTGCCAGACTAATCCCCAATCCGGCCTGAATACCCAGAGTTACACTTCTGGGGGTCAACCGGGCGATTTTATCAATGATACCGGTAAAATAAAGGACTAATAGAATTACCCCCATCATAAAACCGGCTGCCGCTACTTCACCAGAGGTAAGATGATGAACTATTATAGCGGCACCGATAACCTTCATAGGCTGAACCGGTATTGGTATCCGGTAAAACCAGGCAGTAAAAAGATACATAAGACCAAACATAAAAAAGACCCCGGTTGAGTCCAGCCCGGCAATAGTTATACCCCCTATAATATAAGGAAGTAAAGTGCCCAGGTCCCCAATTGAACCGGCCAGTTCATTACTAAAGTTTTTTCCCAAGTTTAGCTGCAATGTTTTCATCCCCTAAAATTAATGTAACTGATAATAATCATTGTAACAGAAGCCGTCCCTATGTGAAATTTTGCCCTCAATTTATCCTGAGTTTTTTAGAATCCATAAAATACATAATACAGTATGCAGGATTTTACAATATTAAACGAGAATGATAAAAAGAAAAGAAAAGAAAAGAAAAGAAAAGAAAAGGGTAATTTTAAACTTACTAAGAAATATTTTTATAAGGACTGTGTGTTTAATCAACTACAGTCCTTTTTCTTACAGGAATATTATTCTGAGTCGCATAGATTAATTTGATCTTCAAAAATACAGGTAACTAGTGGAGTTAATTGATAAGTGAGGATCAAAATACAATAAGTATTATATTACCAATGCAGATAAGAGCAAAATAATTTGTCAAAAAATAAAACATTCTGATGAAAAAATATATTATAATAAATACAACAATTAAATATCTCCGAGCCTACTAACCTAATGTAATACCATGGTTTTTAGGCCGTTAGGGTACATCGGGAAACTGGTGTGCCTCCCAGAGTGGAAAGGAGAAGCTGAATACGGTTAGATACTGCGGCGAACTGCTTTGTACAGTTCGCTTTTTTTATTATATGGGGGGTGTCTAAATCTAATTTTGTTTACCTTTTTAGACTGGTTTTTTTAATGCCCAGTATTCTTTCACAATGATAATGATTGGAGGTGTGTCCGGCCAAGTTATATTATTTGTATTTATCACGTGTAATTAGAGAAATATTAATGTTTGGGAGGGATAAGTAATTGAGTAATGCTTGCTTAATGCTTGCAGAAAAGAAAACTAGCCTATGGCTAAAAACCATACTTGCAGTTCTTATGCTCTTTATGGCTTTTAGTATCGTCACCCCCGCACAGGCCGAAACACTCACCCCGTACATAGGTGAAAATACTACGCAATGGGGAACCGGACCATTTTGGATTATGCTTACAAATGTTGCTGCGGATGATATTGGAGTCTTAGAAACAACAGAAAATTCCTATACAAATGTAATAAAGACATCTTATGATGCTTCGCAGCCGATTAACTTTGAGATTACGATCGGTGGTTCCGGCACGGACGGTTATGGAGCGAACTTGGAGCCCCGTACGGCCCCATATATCAAAATCTATGACTCAACAAAAACAAATGTCGTTGCTGAATATAACAATGGAACAGGAGCACTTAAATACATAAGCGGTCTTGACGCTAAGGCCGGCGGATGTGGTTCAGTTATTCAACAAACCGGCACTGTCGTTACAATGGGTCTGAATGCAAATACTCTTGAACCGAACAAAGAATATTATTTTACAATTGAGCCTGGACTGCAGAATAAAAGAAATCCGGCTAACTTATACGGCAAAACTATTTGGTTCCGTTTTACGACCTCATCTGGAGTCTCATTGCCGGCCATCCCAACCTGGTCCGATGGTGCTTCCCTGTCGGCGGAAGATGTTTTAAATACCGAGCTGGTCTTGAGATGGCCCCAGGTTAGCAACCCTGATGATTTAGCCGGGTATAAAGTTTATGTTGATGGAGTTGAAGAGGCAAGTCTTCCTCCTATCCAAGATTATTATGAGCTTTATGGTTTAAACAGCGGACAAAAATATGTACTGTCAGTTAAACCGTATAATGAAACAGGGGAACTGGGTGATGCCATAGAAACTATGGTAGTAACTCCGGGTGCCGGCGGTTTATCTTTTACCTTTAATCCTTATGCTATAGATGAAGGTGAATCAGGATATTATCATAATTATGATATCGTTAACCCGGTAGATATGGATAGCTTTAGCCTGGCCTGGAACTTTGGCAATGGCCTGGACGAAAATCTAAGACTTAATTTGGAATGCATTCATCTTATTAATAAAAGTTCTGGTGAGCAAATCCAACTGGATTTAGGAACAGAGCCGTATTCTTTTAGCCCCGAGGGTGTTATTGAGTCAGGCGATTTCAAATATATCAGTACCGGTGGTGGTACGGGAGGCGGCACAGGCACAGGTACTGGTACTGTCGACCCAACCAGGACCCGTATGCTTAAATTTGAGCCTGGTGCCAATACTCTGGCCCAAATTAATAAAGGCGGAGATTATGTAATAGAAATTGATCCGGAATTTACTGCTAATAATGGTACCAACAAATTAGGAAAAATCTTCACCTTTGCCTTTACCACGGCCATAGATGATATACAAGCTCCCGTTTGGCCTGCCGGTGCCCAAATAACCGCCAGCCAAGTTGGTACCGATGCCTTTGTATTGAATTGGCCGGAGGCAACCGACAATGTTGGAATTACCGAATACCAGCTTTATAATGAAGATGTATTGGTTAAAACGTTTAACAACGGAGTTACCTCCTGCAAGATGGAAGGCTTAACCCCTAATACCACCTATAATCTGGTTTTGAAAGCCAGGGATGCAAAATCCAATTATACTCTTCTATACCTGACTTTATCAGTAACCACTCTCTTATCTGATGATCAGGCTCCCACCTGGCCAACAGGCAGTAAATTAACAGCTGATAATATTTTGCCTGACAATCTGGATCTATACTGGACGCCTGCCGATGATAATGTGGAGGCAACAGGATACCGCTTGCTTGAAAACGGCAATACGGTTGCAGAACTTGATGCCGGCATTTTAACGTATCATGTTGGTCAGCTGACCCCCAACACGGCTTATATTTTTAAGGTCGAAGCTAGGGATAACGCAGGCAATTACAGCACTACCGGACCTGAACTGGCTATAAGCACTCTTGCAGGAGAAGCCGATAATACAGCTCCTGTCTGGACAACTAATGGTTATTTCCAAACTTCACTTAGCAATACCGCCGGTAAAACTTATGTAAATTATAAATGGCCCTGGGCTAATGATAATGTAGCCGTAACCGCATACCTGGTATACAAAGATGGTGTGCAATGCGGTACAGTAGATGCTTATACCAACAGTTTTAGTGATATACTTGATTATAATAATACCCGTTATACCTATTCTGTATATGCTGTTGATGCAGCAGGCAACAAAAGCATTGAAGGCAACAGAATGGAGATATTAACCGGCGATCCTAATGAGGATCTCATATCACCTTACTGGCCGGCCGATACTGATATAACCCTCTCAGAATTTACAGATAATAGTTCCGTAAAGGTTAAATGGACACCTGCCCAGGATAATGTTAAGGTCAGAGGGTATGTGGTAGTAAAAGACGGGTTATGGGTGGAATGGACCGACAATGGAATTGTCGAAACACCTACCCGCGGAGATTGCTTTGTGGTCTATAATCCCTATATTAACTACAGCTGTCAGCCGTCTTCGGTCTATCCGGAATTAGTATCCGGCCAAACCTATACCTTTTCGGTTAAGGCTTTTGACCTCAAAGAAAGTTCATCCAAGGGAGACCCCAAAATAACCTTTGTAATGGGGACCAGCCCTACTGCTGGTTCAGGAATACCCTTTGCTCTTACCAATGTAGGAAATACAAGAGGTTCATTAAATAGTATTACCGGTGCTCTGAATCAGGTGCTGGCACCCCAGGATCCGGAAAATACCCAGTTTACCTGGACCTTCGATGAGCCTTTGGCAGCTGGATATGAGAGCAAATTCACCTTAACCAATAACACAACAGGAGCAACAGCAGCACTTGATCCAACTTATTTCCAATATAGCGAAAATAACGGTAAAGGTATTTTAACGCTTGATTTAACCAGCATTAAGCTGGCAGATAAGACCAATTATATCGTTAAGTTAGATAAAACTCTGACAGCCCAAAGCAGTAAACAATTAGGTTTTGATATTGCCTGGCAGTTTACTACCGATGTAGCTGATAAAACAGCTCCGTATTGGGGAACAGATGATTCGCTTAATGTAAACTGCGTTAAAGATCCTACAATTGCTACTTTAACCTGGCCAGCAGCCACCGACAATGTAGCAGTCACCCAATATAAGGTATACCAGGGCGAAACATTGCTTACCGCCCTTCCTGCTGATGTATTAACTTATGATGTGACAGGCTTGGCAGTAAATACTCTTTATAACTTTAAAGTTATAGCAGAGGATTATCTGGAAAATCTCAGCACTCCATTAACAGTTTCAACAACTACCTCTGTTGCCGATAGTATCGCACCTGCATGGCAAAGTGGTGCTATGCTAACATTTGCCGATATTTTATCAGATAATGTTAAAGTATCCTGGCCAGCGGCTATCGACGACAAATATGCAATTAAGACTTATAAGCTTTTCAAAAATGGTTCAAGCGAGCCGTTTGCTGAGGTAGCAGGAAATGTTTTAAATTACAATATTACAGGTCTGGCTGGCGAAACAACCTATAGTATTACCGTTAAAGCTTTTGACTTCAGCGGAAACTCCGCGGAACTTACGGGCAGTGTTACAACTATTACTGACAGCGTAAGCCCGGTTTGGCCGGAGGGCAGCAAGCTGCAGGCAAAAGACATTAAAGATACCTCAGTTACACTGTACTGGAACGCGGCAGCTGATAATGTCGGAGTAACAAAATATAATATTTATCGTAATAATGAGTTCTTACAAACTGTAGAAGCCCCGACAACAGAACTAACTGTAACCGGCTTAACAGGTGCTGCGGAATATACCTTTGCAGTAGAAGCTGTGGATCTAAAAGGCAATAAAACAACCCAATTAAGCCTGAACCAATGGACAGCACTTAATCCTATTTCAACCGGTGCTGCATTTCCTTTCAGTCTGGAAAGCCCCCTGTCTTACAATCAAGCAATCGATGTTGCCGGTAACACTACCAATAATATAGTTGACGGCAGTTTCACCAAAAATAATGTTGCCTTTAGTTTTGCCTTTAGTAAGACGCTGGCAAATGAGACGTGGCTTAACAATATTGAGCTGAAAGACAACAGCGGACAAACAATCGTGTTGGATTCCAGCGCTTTTACCTATACCGAGCTGGCTGATAACACCTCCAAACTAAAAATTACTGTGCCTGCCGGGCTGGTATCAAATGGTCAATATAAACTGACCGTAAAAAATGCTTTAACTGCAGCCGACTCGACTGCCATAGGACGGAATTTCGTCTGGACATTTAACGTGTCGGTAGGAATGTATGGTATAACCGATATTGCAGCGGGTTATTATACCACTGGCTTACAGCCGTCAGCTGCTGAACGCTTCTATATGGTACTGAAAGATGACGGAACTATATGGACCTGGGGAAATAATACCTTCGGAACATTAGGTGATGGTACAACAGATTCCAGACAGATCCCAACCAAGGTAGAAGCATTAACCGGAATTACAGCTGTGGAAGCTGGAAGAAACAGTGCATTTGCTCTCGATTCGGATGGTGCTGTTTGGGGATGGGGATCCAACGAATTTGGGCAATTAGGCCGGGGAACTGTTCCCCTTGGTACCAGCGGACGCTACGACAACACTACACCCCAAAAAGTAATTGGTCTGCCGGCGGCTATTGAGAAATTAAGCTATGGCTTTGGCCATGTGGCAGCGCTTGATGCCAACGGGGAAGTCTGGAATTGGGGCACTGCAGTGCAGCAGGGAATTTCTACGGATGCACAGTGCAGCGGAACACCGTTAAAAGTCAGCGGTTTATCCAACGTAATCGACGTGGCCGCCGGTTATTATGCTTCTATAGCGGTAACCAGCAACGGAGATGTATATACCTTTAAAATGGCTGAAACACCGGTGAAAGTTGCAGGCCTTAGTGAGATTGTAGCTGTTGATGCACGGTGTATTGACAATAATAATATTTGGATGGCTTTAAAGGCTGACGGTACAGTATATACCTGGGATAGCAATGGAATACCGGTTATGGTTGCAAATGCCAGCCTGATTAAATCAGTTATTGCTGATGGGCCTTATGTACTGGGAACTAATGGACAGGTAAGTAATGTTGATTATAGTTCGGCACCGGTATTGGGAACAGAAGTAACTGCCTTAAATAATGTGGTTAAGGTAGCCAGCTCAGCCCGAGGTGGATTAGCTTTGTTAAATGACGGCAGTTTATTGCAGTTCATTGGTGCTGAAGCAAATGCGGTTGCTCTGAACATTAATTCCGTTGAAGCTCCGGTTTGGCCTGCAAGCAGTGCGTTAACCATTACTAATTTGACTGAAACAGGATTAACCCTGAACTGGGAGAAACCAAGTTCCGATGTTTCAGGTTTTGCTATTTTTAAAGATGGTACAAGAATAGCTACTATTTCAGGCAGCACATTAAGTTATGATATTACCGGACTGACCAAAGGTCAGAGCTATACTTTCAAAGTTGAAGCTCGTCTTTTAAACAGCGACTGGACTACTGCCGGACCTTCAATTACCCAAACTATGGATGAATGGAATCCAACCATGCAGAGTGCCGGTAAAATTGCTTTGAGCAGCAAACATACGCTAATGATTGGTGACGACGGCAGTGTTTGGGCCTGGGGACAAAATGAATATGGTCAATTGGGAATCGGCAATAACACTGAACAATTGATTCCGGTAAAAATCAATGGCCTTTCTAACATAATAGCTGTGGCTGCAGGTGATAATCACAGTATTGCACTCGATAGCAGCGGTAATGTTTGGGCTTGGGGTAAAAATAACCTTTACCAATTAGGTAATGGTGTAACTGCGAACAGTAATATACCGGTAAAGATTATCTCCAGTTGTATTAAAGCTATATCTGCCGCCGCCGATCACAGTATCGCCTTGAAAAATGACGGTACAGTTTTGGGGTGGGGTGCAGACGGATATGCAACCAATTTTTCCTTATCGGGTATTGATGGACATGCACCCGGTCAACTGTGGAACGCCACGACAACCGGGGGAGTGTATTATCAACTATCCGGTGTTAAGGGTATAGCCACTTCGCGTCAATTCAGCACCTACCTTTTTGATGACGGCAGAATTTGCCGCATCGGTCACTTTATTGATGAAGTCGGGGCACCCACAGTAATGCCTATGAAGCACTATTCCACCTTGATGGGAATTCAAGCTATCGCTGCCGGCGAGAACTTCGTTTTAGCCCTGAAGGAAGACGGAACTGTGCTGAGTCTGGGTGACAATAATTCCGGTCAATATGGCAACGGTACTCAGGGTAATGGTACACCTGCAGATCCCCGTCCGTATGGAGTGGTGACAGGTCTTAATAATATTGTGGAAATTGCTGCCGGAGGATACCATTGTATTGCATTGGATCAAAACGGAAATGTCTATACCTGGGGTAAAAACCTCTACGGCCAGCTTGGCACCGGCAAAACAGATATTCATCTAACTCCGGTTAAAGTTTCCGGATTAACGGAGATAACTGCAATCGGGGGAGGTACTGAAAGTACTATAGCCTTTAGAAATATGCAAAAGGTATACGGCTGGGGTAATAATGACAACGGTCAGTTGGGGAATGAAAGCAAAGTTGCCTCTAAAGTACCTACCGTAGCTAAAATGGCGGGCTACGATACAGATGTAGACGTACCTGTTTGGCCGGCATATTTTGCACTGATGGTAAACAACATTACTGAGAACAGTGCTACTTTAATGTGGAGTCCTGCCGGTGATGATATGGGCGTAGCCAGCTATGAGATTTATATCAACAATGAGAAAAAGGCCGATGTGGAAGGTACTAAGCTTGAATATACCGTTAGCGGGCTGAATGCGAATACAGCGTACGTTTTTGGTATTAAAGCCAAAGATGCAGCAACCAATACCAGTGATATGAGTAAGACGGTATCGATTAATACAAAAGTTGCAGCTGCTATTCCAAATGCCAATGATATTATCATTGATGGTTATGCAGGTACCAGTATTAATTTACCAGCCGCGGAGATTTCCATACCTAATAATGCATTACTTGATGTCAATGCGGGCTTGGCAGTTAAAAATGGAAATAACATTCAAGTGGCTGGACAGAATAAAGATTTAACGCAGTTTGCGATTGACGGTCAAACCAAAGATTTAACGCAAACTGCCAGTGTAGGAGGCCAACCGGTAGTAATAGAAAAAGCTGTTCAATTACAATCAGCTGTTGACAACCAACCTACGGTTATTAAAAATGATTCATTACCTAACATAACGGCATCTGTTCCAGATGGAACAACAATTTTAGCACCCCAAGGTTGGGATGGTACGATTAAGCCACCGACGATAGCTGAAAAGAAAGGGAATGCACCGGCGGGATTTACCGTTGGCAGTACGGTCCTTGAAGTTGGTAATCCTAATGAAGTACTTCTTTTTGATAAACCTGTAATATTAACTTTAACTGGAGTTAAAGGCAATAATTTTGCTTATAAACCGTCGGGCTCAAATAATTGGGTAAAAATGTCCCAAGCCGAAGGTACTTATGAGAATCCAATAGCTCCAGCCTTCCCAGGAGAGGCTTATATTACTAATGGCACTGACACAAAAATAATCACTTGGCATTTTACACAATTTGCTTCTCTGGATGCTGTTACGTCAACTGGCGGCGGCGGAGGCGGCGGAGTAGCTTTGCCGACTGCCAACACAGTAACTGCCAGTGGCGGAACGGTAAGTGAATTAGGTACAACTATAACAATACCGGCCAGTGCTTTTAATAGTAACATCGAAGTACAAATTAAAAAGGTAAGCCAAATAACTAATCTGACCATGACATCAACCAGTAAACTACTAAGTGATGTAATTGAAATAACCAAAGACAAATCAGGTGATTTCAGTAAACCGGTGTCTATAACATTAAGTTTCGACAAAGCCAAAGCGGACCAGGACAAATACAAACTTAGTATCTACTGGCTGGATGAAAAGACCGGCAAATGGGTGGAACTAAGTAACGTTAAGGTGGATATGGCAACCGGTAAGGTGAGCGGAGAAGTACAGCATTTCACCAAATTCGCTGTAATAGCTACCGAAAAAGAGCAATTACCGGCAGCCGCATTAAAAGACATTACCGGACATTGGGCCGAAGCTAATATTAATAAACTTATAGCTTCAGGTGCAATAAGCGGTTATCCGAATGGAACATTCGGACCGGACAATACTATCAGCAGAGCAGAATTCGCCAGTATAATAGTACGTGCTTTTAAACTGGTACCGAAAGACGGCAGAGTATTTAATGATACAGCTGCCCACTGGGCAAAAGATGCAATAGCCACAGCAGCAGGCAACGGTATAGTGAGTGGTTATGACTCAGCAAACTTTGGCCCTGATGACAAAATAACCCGGGAGCAAATGGCGATAATAATTGACAAACTAATCAGTAATAATACTTCCACTGGAAAGACATTTGCCGACGGAAAGGGAATTTCGGCCTGGGCAGAAGATGCAGTTGCCAGAGTCAGTGGAAATGGCATAATCGCAGGTTATCCGGACAATACATTCAGACCGAAGGTTAATGCCACCAGAGCAGAAGCGGTAACTGTTATCCTGAATGCATTAAGTAAATAGTAATTCTTTAATTGTAAATTGTTCCTATCCCTGGGGGCGAGTCATATCATTTGGCTCGTCCTCTGTTTTAATCTTATCTACAGCAGCTAAACCAAAAGGGCTCAATGGGGATTACACTCCATTGGGCCCTTTTTTGTTTAGCTGCAGAATCGACGCAAAACGTCACAGCGGGACAGAAATTCTGAAGCGTATTATTAGATTACTTGTTATAAACTGATATTATCTAATCTCTAACTTATTTAACACGTTTTTTTAACCTTAAAAATATACTGTATCCCGCCATGACTGTGGCAGCTGCAGCAAGCAGTGCCGCTATCAGTACAATGTAGATCGGGCTCCCCGCGCTTCTCTTTACCTTATCGAGGGGAATAGAAATGGGTGCAAGTGTTTCCTGTTTAACTCTGGGGGCAGCAGCCTTCGTATCCTCGACGACATCTTTCGGTCCCTTCGTTTCATCTAATTCTTCACGATTGGCGTCAGGCTTTTCATTTACATCCGTATTTGTTTCCTCCACTGTCGCTTTGTTTTCAGTATTTTTGGGCGGCTGCAGTCTAGTACCGGAAGCGGCTTCGATAAACATTCCGGTTCGGTTTACGGAAAATATCTTATAGCCTTCCGCTTCCGCCGATATGATTTGAGAGGTCGTGAGGTCATCGCTCACTGTATAAACATGTGATGTTCCAGATTTAGCGCCGCCTATTATGGGGATTTGAAGTTCTATCTTTCCTGTCGGCTGTACTATAAGGTCATGGTTGTATAGCTTTATATCGTATATGGCAATTTTGGTATCCTGCCCGAAAGCTCTTTGCAGCTTTCTATATGCATCATCGGTGTCGGACAAGGTCTTGACATACATAACGACGTCATCTGGCACAGCACCCCTTGGAATGACTGCCTTGACTCCACTCGCGCGGTCAAACAAAATGATACTATCCTCACGGACTTTGGACGCATACACCCGGTCCATGGCTTCTTGTAAATTATTGAATGCTTCGTTTATTACACTCTGACCGTCTTTTTCATTTAAGGCAGATGCTGAATCTATTGATTCTTTTAACGCAAGAGTCTCTGTTTTGCCGTATTGCCCCATATCTGTACCAATGTTAGCGGCAGCAGTTTGATACAGGTCCTTTGCTTCATTAAGCAAGGCGTGGAGTTTGTTTAAATTAACGGCGGATGATTCAGGGTTCTGTGCTTTTTTAAGAGCAATCTTAAGCTCCAGAAGCATGAGCTGCATATTTTCCTCTGCGGCGGGTTGCAGCTGTTTTTTTATTGAAGTTTGCGCTTCTTTTTCCAGCGACTGCATGGTGAGTTGCAGCTCATTTATGTTTTCATTATTATATTTGCCGTTGCTGATATCCTTGGGAGTAATGCTGTTAATAAACTGCTGCGCCTCCTGCTTGCCATTCTCCCAGGTGGTTAGGTCGGAGTATGTCTGCACTGAAAAGCGCATGGGTACGAGGTGAAAATCATACTTGTAGTCACCTGTTTGGGGATCTTTTAATACCCAGTAACTGGACATAAACTGGTATTCGAAATACTTATCATGCTCGTATTTCACTTTCTCCTCCGCTGTTTCGGGATTTTGTATATAGCCCTTGCCATCTTGGGAAAAAACGAGGGTTATTCCGTTTTTAGCCTGCAATCCGCGTTGGAAGGCAAATTCATAATAACATCCCGGTTCAAATTCAAATCCATTGATAGGAATAGACCAATCTGCGCCGCTGCCCATATCGGTCTCCACATTTAATCGTCCCGGGCTCCCTGCGTAGGAGGAAAAGTTAGGGATCGGTTTGCCGTTTTTATACGCTGTTAAGTATTTATAGATTTGTGGAGTGCGGTCGGTAAAAGCATACAAGGTATATTTTGAACCGTCTATTTTTTTCGCGTCGATATAGCTTAGACCGTTTTGAACACCTGAGTAAGTCACTGTTCCGGTACTGTTATCGAACCGACTGTTCAGCCAATATTTTCCCGTGTCGGTTACGATGACATAACCTCTTGGAGTGAATGGGTTTTTGCCCGTGCCTGACGTGCCGTATTCCCATGTTACCGCAAAGGTTGCTGCGTTTAGTATAAATGTAAGTATTATGGTAAGTGTCACCGTGCCAATTAACTTTTTGAGCTTTCTCATTTTGTACCTCCTTCAAGCGAGATACAAGGTGCAGCACGTCTGCATACAGAACTCGCTTCATTGACGAAAATAACCAAGGTATGCTAAGCTGAAAAAATCATAAAGAATCTTATAAAAGGAGCTGATATATTTATATCATGAGCTTTAGTAAGAAAAAGTGTATTTGTTTTGTCTTAATCCTTCTTTTTTCAATCATTTTCGCTCCCTTATCCCGTGCAGCGTCCAGCTCAGTCGCTCCAGGCAATGGCGACGGCCAGGGACAAAACGCAGATATAGCCCTGACCCTTGTTTCTTCCTCTGTGGCGGACGGCGCTACGAATGTACCGGTCAATCCTGTAATCCAGCTTAATTTCAATAAAAACGTTGTAAATATCGCGGTGATGGAAAACAATTCAAAATGCTTCCACCTTACCGATGAAAATGGTGCTCCAGTTCCGATAAGAATAATTTTCCCCGATGATCAAACGCAAAGCGAATTCAAACGTAATGTGTTCATAATTCCCCAGGAAAAACTGAAAATAAATTCAAAATACGAACTGGCAGTGGACAGTAAACTGTGCGCCAAGAATAACACCAACATAGACAGTGCCCATGTCATTACTTTTGAAGCTGGTGCTGCAGCGGCGGGCGAGCAGAATAAAGCCCTGCTTAAACTGGGTAATGACATTACAGTCTACAATACCGCTCTTAAAAAGACGGAATATTCTGTGCCGCACAAAAAAGAAGTACAAAATATTGACAAAACGCGTCAACCTGCTGAGAATAAAGTGCTGGATATTGATAAGTTGTCCTCAATACTCCTTTTCGTAATAGCAGCGGTTTTTGTCTGTTCCAGCCTGTTTTTTATCCTTCAAAAGAGGAAAGGCAAGAATCAATAAGCAGAATAACGCAGACACAAGAAAGTCATTATCGCCTTTTTATAAATATTTTTCCCTTTATATATCTCTTCTGCAAGAAAATGCAGATAGCTGCTCATGCAAGCAAGCTCATCTTTTTCTATGCCGCGGTTTTCTGCGGCATAGCGTGCCCTATAGATATAACCCAGAACGCTTTCAATGGATAAACCGGGCGGATGCGGATATTTTTCATTTGCTTGCTTTAAAACGTTATACGCAGTCAGGCCGTCTGTTTTTACACCGTCGAAGCGCAGCAGCCTAATCATACAGTAGTATATGTATAGTGCGGCTTTGCGTGAGTCTTGCTGAGTCAAGGCACGGTGTAATTTATTTTTATACCGTGCTCGCAACAGCAGGATAGCAACCACTAAGAAAATTAGTACCAGAGGGATCAGCAGCCATTTCTGATCAAACCTGTTGGGATATTCCTGGGGCGGGGTTATAATATCATCTTTTACGGCTTTTTTATCCCTTAAGAATAAATATTTGGGGTTGTCGATCAGGATATCCTTTACGCCGTTATTATTATCCTGGCTTTTGGTAAGAGTATAAAAGCCAGGCGTCACTTCAACAGGTGTCCAACCTATACCGTCCGTGTAAATCTCCACCCATGCATGTGCTTTTGAGTCGGGTATGTCCAAGGTAGTTGATCTCATATTAGTATAGATGTTGGTGTCCTTAGCCGATAGGTAGTAGCCCTCGACATATCGCGCAGGTATGCCGGCCTCACGCAGGAGCAGGGTGGCCAGGGTGGCGAAATGAATATCATAACCTTCTTTATCACTTAAGAAGCTCTCAATGACATTATCACCTGCCGGTATGGGGAGCACATCCAACGAGTAGGAAAAGCTCTCTGCAAAGTACTTGCGTATCATGTTGACCACCACACGGCGGTCGCTTTTTTTCATAGTGCCCAGAGCATCTCCTGAAAAATAATCCCTGAGCAGTTTATCATCTTGGGACGGGATTTGCAGATATCTATTGTAAACGAAATTACGGTATACCTTTTCTAATTTAAGAAATTTTGAATATTGGGAAGTAGTTTTTATATTGTCAGACAACAGTGCCAATGTGTCAGCGCTGCCGTAGTCTTCGACAGGGGGCAGGCAGATGTTGTAAGAATATTGCCTGGTTCCCAGAAATCCGGGGCACAGTATGGCATCGTCTTTTTGAAAATGGGAGCTTTCATTTTTTAAGGCCGGGTCAGGGATTGCTTCATAAGGTGCATATATATACTTGCTGCTCAGTGCGATATTATCTATGGTAATTCTGCCCTTTTGCGCTCCATCTAATAGTGCTAAATATGTTCCCAGCTGTATTTGCGGATAAAACTTATTATAATGCAGCCACATGAATATCCCGGTATAATCACCCGCATAGGCTTGAGGTGAAAGGCCGCTCCATTTTCCATCATTATATATGCTGCCGGTAAAGCTGCGCAGGTACAGAGGGCGCGGCTTTTCCATCGTTACCCGTAGGACGGTGTTTTCGGTATAATTGGCAGAACCTGCATTTTTCAGGTTGCCAAAGGGAAGAGAGTATATTGTATCGCTGTTTCCGTTTTCATAACGCAAAGCATTGGCGGAGGATGTGATATCTGCTTTTAACTGTTCTGTTTTGAAGGAAGGCACATAGCGGTTCGCCGGGAATAGCAAAATCAGTACGAGAAAACAAAGCAACACTACAGAAGTGGATAAAACAATTGCTGTAATACCAGGAATTTGCCAGTTCTGCTGGCGCACCGGGGAGCGGCCCTCAGTGCCTACTCCACAGGATACAAAAAGGCATACGCAGCCAAGGACGAGCAGAAGGAAAGGCAGCGGTTGCGGCTCGAAGCGGAGAGCAATGCCCAAAAGGGGCACCAAAGCTATAAAAACTACGGTACAGATGGCATGGCGTTTCATTACACCAAATACGATGACAGCTGCCGATATGATAATCATTGGAGTTAGTGCCATGGTTACATGTAGTGCCGCATTCATTCCCGATGTTATAAAGGGGATGATTGAAAATCCGAGCTGGTTCAGATGTTCTATGATACCGTTGGCAATAAGCAGATATCCGTCCCATACCGCACTATATTTTAAAACATATAACGCGGCGGCAGGCAAAAGGAGATAGATGAACACGATATGTGCGTTCATTTTTCTGAATAACAGCTGTAAAATGGCGGGGGAAAGCAGGATGACGGGAAAAAGTATTCCGCCGGAATATACAATGTCAACCATGGATAGCAAGGAAAACCAGCTTCCGGTGCAAAGGACGATACACAATAATAACTCACCAATAAGCATCATGTTCATGCCTAAATTGTCTATATCTGGTTTTTGCGTTGTTATCTTCATACAGGAGGTGTTTCTGCTTTTTTCTATCATATTTAAGTCACTCTCTATATTCTATTATATATTTACTATTAATTGGCCAAAACTATCGGCAGCAACAGGGACAAAGCCATTATCGGCGTTGATAGTATCTTCCATGGCGCAGTTTTCATTGGCTACAACGAGGATGGTTCTGATAGCTTCACCGGGTAGCACGTCTGAAATGCCGGCGGTATTCCGGCATGCTGTAACATAGTATATGACCATACGGCGGCAGGCAAAGCTGCTGTTTGCATAACAGTCGAGAGCCACCAAAGGTTTCGCGTAACCTTTGGCAGAAAGTAAAACAGGGATAAATGTATCCAGTTCCTCAACGGAGGATATCTGTTCCATGTGTAAATAACCATCGTCGTACCATGCTATATTATGACTGATTCCCAGCCGCAAAAAAGACAGCGACAGGGAGATAAATACCTCCAGGCAGCAGGAAAGCAACTTTTCATCCTCTTCAGCTCCAATGCTCTGCGTTTCTAACAACAGTACCACGGGGTAATCAAGTGGCAGTCCAAGATCACGCACTATAAGGTTGTCAGTTTTGGCTGACAGCTTCCAGTGTACCTTCCTTAAATCATCTCCCTGGGCATATTCGTGAAGTGCAAAGATCTCGGTTTTATCGGAACCGGATTTATACTGGGAATATATGTTTCCCTCTTCAGACGCAACACGATTGACCATATTTATATTGAATTCCGCAAGGCGCGGATAGACCAGACAGCATTTTTCCCTGGGAGCAGCTACGTTCAGGCAGAACAGCCCGAATAGGTCGTAGACCTTGACCTGACGGGTAGAGACAATGAGCTTTCCCGCACACAGGTTGGCAAGGGAAAGAGAAATTTCCCCCGAAGAACGCCCTCTAACAGATGTGAAAACTTTCATAGACGTTTCTTTACCCAATAGCTGGGTTTTGATGGAGACCTCCCACTCGATTTTCAGGGCGGGAAAGGGGGAGCTATTTCTGACGTTATAGTTAATACTTTTTTTACCTTCCGGCATTATCAGCGCGGGGGCACTTAGCTCAAGACTAATATACCGTGCGGTATAAAGAAGCAGCATAAAGGAAACACATGGTGCTGTAACCGAAAACAGCAGCAGCAGCAAAGCAAGATGGCTGTTCGACATTATGTATACGAGTGCGATTATGGCAAGGAGAATGAAATACCCTATGCGTTCCTTTAGCATATCAACCTCCAGTGTCTAAAGAATAGACGGAGCGGGCACTTCGGCTAGAACTGTATCAAGCATCGATTGTGCCGTTTCCTTCATTATTTTAGCCTGCGGCTTCAGCACAAGACGATGACAGCATACATCTGTAAAAACTTCTTTTATATCTTCGGGAATGACAAAATCTCTGCCATTTAAGAATGCACACGCCTTTGCCATCTGTATCAGGGCAAGTACTGCACGGGGGCTGACTCCCTGTTCAATAAGGGGAATGTTCCTCGTAGCTTCGCACAGAGTCACTGCGTAGCGTATCACATCGTCGGCCACAAAAACGGTTTGTATCTGTGAGCGAAGGGCAAGCAGTTCTTCTTTTGAAACTGCAGGTTGGATGTTGTTTAAAGGGTTTTCCGTTTGACGGCTTTTTATTATGTCTATCTGGCTTTCCAGGGCAGGGTAGCCCATGGACAGACGCACCATGAACCGATCAAGCTGAGAATTGGGCAGGTTTTGAGTTCCTATACTTCCCGTGGGGTTCTGTGTAGCTATACAAATAAATGGATCGGGAAGAGGGCGGGTAACACCGTCCACCGTTGCGGATCCTTCCTCTAAAACCTCTAAAAGAGCAGCTTGTGTTTTGGGGGAGGTGCGGTTTATCTCATCAGCGAGTAACATATTGCAGAATACTGCGCCGGGAAGGTATTCAAATTTGCCGCTTGGCTTGTTGTACACGCTGTAACCGACGATGTCACTTGCCATAGTATCAGGAGTGAACTGAATGCGGCGGCAGTCTAATCCCATGCTCTTTGAAAAAGCCAGGGCGAGGGTGGTCTTGCCCACGCCGGGAACATCCTCGAGCAGGATATGCCCGCCAGCAAGGACAACCATAAGCACCTTTTTAATGATAACATCTTTACCAACTATGGCCTTTTTAACTTCGGATATGATCTGATTGGCTTGTGTAAGCATAAAACAAAACCCTCTCCGCTTTCTACAAAATATTTTCAAAGCGCTGCATAGCAATATGTTAACGTACTACAAAACAGCATTGAAAAAGCCGGATGCGAAAACTCATCCGGCTTATAACTTTAGCAGCCAAATAATTATCCTTTCCGCCATGGGAGGCATGGCCGTTTCCAGCCAAACCCTGTTCTCTCGCCATAGTCGTGATGACCTCAGGCAAGGAGAATCGGATAGATATTAAATTTAAACAATATTAAAACTTTCCTATATTTTATTACAGTTTAATTTATATCAGTTTTTAGCTAAAAGTCAAGATAAGTAATTTTTTGTTGTTTATTGTTTATTAATAGTATATAAATAGGAGGAGGAGAATAAATCCTTTCATTGAAGAATATAACTATATATTTTTATTATTTTGGAGTGTATTTCCGAGTCTTTTGTCCTGTTGCTATGAAAGACCAAAGGGTGTCTTCGGAAACGGACGCGCCTCCCATGGCGGAAAGGAAAACGGAATATATTAATAGAAGCTTTTCAGAAAGGGGTGAAAAGTGCCATTCCCTAAATAAGTCAATTTTATAAGCTGTGAGCAGAATTTCCGAGTCTTTTGTCCTGCGGCATTCTTGGCTATGGCGAAAGATCAAAGGGTGTATTTGGAAACGAGTACGCCTCCCATTATGGAAAGGAGAAAACTGAATTTAGAAATTGAAGCTTTTTCCATTCTTTATTGGGAAAAGCTTTTATTATTTTTAGAAAGAGGTGAGAAGTACTAAACAATAAGTTTGTAAGATTAAACTAGTCGAATGAGACAAAATTTAGTGGACTCATTACCTAATCCCCAATCAAAGAATTATAGCAGGGTAGAAGGAGAGTTGAAAATTGAGGTTAAAAAGGATCCCACTTATTCTTTTATTATCCCTAATCATGGTTTTAACTGTAGGGGGCCTGACGGTCTATGCTGGCACAAACCTGCCGAATGTTGTGAGTTATGGCGTATATAATTTTGATCCCAACAGCAACGATGTGACGACTACTGTTCCCCAAGGAACCGTTGTGTCAACGGGTAATGACGGGGTGATTTATAATAATCCGCCATGGACTACACTGACAGATGTGCCTTATGTTTTCGGCAACAATGTTGGCATCGGAATTGAATTTGCCGTGAACGTGATACCAGAAGCCTATTGGACTGCTAATCAGGCTTGTTTTCATATGTATGACGCATCTAATACCCCTGTTCCCATCAACGTAATAAGATTAGGTACTGTCTACGATGGTACGAATGGAAACAGAAACTACATATTTGTGGTCCCCCAAGGCCAACTGCAGCCTGTAAGCACATATAAAATAATTATAGATTCAACGCTGCAGTCAAATAATACCATGACAGCCGGTAAACAACAGGAAATTACGCTTTCAACCGCTGCTGCGCCCGATACTACTGCGCCATCTGTGAGCAGCAGCGACCCGGCGAACGCAGCTACAGGAGTAGCAATCAACAAAACCGTAGCGCTTACCTTCAGTGAGAACATATCAGCAGGCAGTACCTATGATCAGATCAGCTTTAAAGACGGAAGCAACGCTGATGTACTGTTTACTAAGGGCATCAGCGGCAGCACGTTAACCCTGGATCCAGTATCCGACCTGGACTACTGCACCTATACCGTGACTATACCCGCTGATGCTGTAAAAGATGCCGCAAACAATGACTTAGCCAATGAATACTCCCTGACATTTAGCACCGGACTCAGCGCGACAATTTCAAGGTCCAGAGCAACAGCCGGAGCAAGTTTTACTATAAACATTACCGGAGCTAAAGACGCTTCCGATACGCTTTTGACCGGTAACAATACAGTCACTGTGACTAATGGAGGAGCCGAAGTATATCGTGGCGATGTTGCGTTTACTGATGGCGCAGCAAACGTTACAATCCCGGCAAGTTCTACACCAAACAGCATTACCACAGTAGGGACCTATAACTTAACAGTAGCTATTGCCGGAGTGACTGAGCAGCCGACCGTTCCTTTGACGATCAATGCAGGGTCTATTGACTCCACGCAGTCCACTGCGGTTATCGACCAGGCTTTAAGCAAGGGGACTACCCGGGCAATTGCAGTAACGCTTAAAGACATATTTGGAAATCCAATAGCCAACAAAAATATCAAAACAAAGGTTACTATAGCCAACAACTATTCAATAACAAATGAATCTTATACTGTTGACGGAACAACAATGACGGCGTCAGGATTTACAACAGCTGTATATACTGATGTCAGTGGACAATATACAGTAAATGTGGTCATGCCGGGCGCCATTGATCCTGGCGACGGAGTATCGATCCAGATAGCACAAAATAACGGCACATCATTTATCGGCGATCCGTTTGCATACTATGAACCTATCCCAACACCGATGGTGACCAATGCAACGTCTGATGCCACTCATATTGTGTTAACCATGGATCAGCCCTTGTTAGGAACAGCAGCCGATACAAATGCCTTTACCATACACGGGGCGGCGAGCAATCCGACAGTTGCGAATGCTGTAGTATCCGGAACCAATGTATCGTTAACCTTGAATGCAGCCATTGCTTACAATGAGACGATTACACTGGATTATGCCAGAACAGGCATTAATGATTTAAATAACGGACCTGGTTCTCAAGTGGCCGACTTTACTAGCCAACCGGTCATCAACAATACACCTGAACATGCTGCAGCGCCACTATTAGTCAGTGCAGCTTCCAATGTCCAGGGAAATGTTATAACGGTAATCTTTGATAAAGAAATGGCTGCTCTGCCGGCAGCACCAGCCGGCTTTTCCGTTGCAGTCGACGGCGCCAGCGATGTGGTTACTGAGGTTGCAAACAATACGGATAGAGCCAAAGTTGAACTGCTGTTGACGACAGCAATAAATTACGGACAGACAGTAACAATCTCCTATAGCCCGGGAACGGTAACCGCACTTGATAATGGTGCTTTAGCCGGGTTTACCGATCAGGCTGTAACAAATAATACAATACAGGACGGCTATATTACGACACTGCTTGGTGATGGTTCTTCAGGTAATTCTGGGGATAACGGACCGGCAACCTCAGCCACGATGGCAAGGACTATTTATGGCTGCACAGTTGTAGATGAGATGGGGAATATCTATATTTCTGATTCATCCAATGGCAAGGTGCGAGAGATTGCCGCGATTACCCATACCCAGTTCGGAATTAACATGACGGCAGGGAATATTTATACTGTAGCTGGAACTGGGTTAACTAGATCTTATGCGGTAACTGATGAAGGACAACTTGCAACAGCAGTAAATCTGATGAATTCTGCAAATGGTATTGCTGTTGATGATTCGGGAAATCTCTATATTGCTGATACCCAAAACAGTAGGATCCGTGAAGTGGCCAACACAGACCATAACCAATATGGCATTACTATGACTACGGGATGTATTTACACCATAGCCGGTGTTGGGGCAACAGGTCTTACATCTAACACTTATACAACTGCCATAGCGGAAGAAGGGGTGGCTGCGACAACTGCCCACCTGTGCAATCCGAATGCACTAATTTTTGACACGACTGGTAATCTGTATATTGTAGATCAAAACAACAACAGGATCAGAAAGATGGATACCAGCGGAATTATAAATACAGTTGCAGGCACAGGAACTACAAATCCTACTGCTGATAGCGGGCCGGCGATCAGCTTTAACATGAGGCCTGCAGCCATAACCTTTGATAGTTTAGGAAATATATTTATCGGAGACGGGATATGCGGTAGAATTTACAAAATGGACACCGGTGGGAATATCACGACCTATGCTGGTACATTAATCCCGAGTGGCTCTAGTTATACCATTAAAGATGTAGGCAGCGCGCCTCCTCTCACTGAAGTCGGTTTCAGACCCGTCAGTTTGATGTTTGATAGTGCGGACAACTTATATGTGGCGGAAGGCAACTGGGACCGCGTCAGAAAGATCGGTATCGATGGCAGTGTTACTTTAGCCGCAGGGTATGGGTATGCAGCCGGTGTAGCTAATGTGTTTAATGGTGATAATATTCCGGCTACTGCAGCATTGCTGAATAGTGCCCAATTTGCGTCCCTGGATAAATGGGGAAACATGTATATTATGGATAATCAAAGCATGCGGATTCGTTTTGTTAAAAACCCGCAGGTAGTAGCGGAAGCACCTCCGGTTGTTAACAGCGCAGTAACTTCTGATGAGACACATATTGTACTCACCATGAGCCGAGCATTATTAGGCACTGCAGTAAACCCCGCAGCTTTCACAGTATCAGGAGCAGCTTCAAATCCTACAGTAACCGCAGCAGCAGTTTCAGGTACCAGTGTGACACTGACACTAAGTTCAGCAATTGCTTATAACGATACGATAACCGTAAGTTACGCAAAAACAGGCTTCGACAGTGCAGCTGGGTATAGCAATTTGACTGCAGTGGAAAACTTCACCAATCAGCCAGTAACAGTAACCGTGCCTGCTCCGGGAACTGTTGCTGTACCGACGGCTGTACCCTCAGGGACTGCTGTAACGGCAGGCACTCAGGTAACGCTGACAACGATGACTGCAGGTGCAACCATATATTACAGCCTGGACGGCAGCGACCCGACAGCAGCAAGTACAGCATATAACGGCCCGATTACCATTAATAATCCTGTAACCATCAAGGCTATCGCAGTTAAGGACGGTATGATAAACAGTACAATCCTGACAGTGTCCTATACAATCAAAAGTGGCAATGGTGGGCCTTCTAGTTTGCCCACTTGGCCGGATGATGCTACATTGACAGTTAGCAAAAATCAAACTACAGCAACCCTTACCTGGACGGAAGCCACCGGTGAGGTGACCAAATATAGAATATATCGCGGCGTGTCTGGAATTGCTGATACACTGATTGCTACAATTGATGCTCCGGCAACAACTTATACAGATACAACACTACAATCAGGTGGTTATACTTATATCTTCAAAGTTGAAGCCGGGAATAACGCAGGCTGGACCAACAGCGGACCCAGCGCCCAGACTGAGGGCGGACAAAACCCCTTGATTCTTGATGGGGCCTATTTAACTACAGCCACTCCCAGCAGCAGCACTTCTGATACAGGAGAATCCGTTGATGACAGCACTAGTGTACCGGTCAAACCAACGATCAAATTCATATTTGAAAGAAGTGTGGCACAAGATGAACTCTGGTCAAACAATAAGTTATGTTTTACCATGAAAGACAGCTCTGGTGCCAGCGTTTCTTTAAATGTTTTTAAAATTTCAAATGGTACTGAAATCAACCCGAACGAAAGGCATAATTTATTTATCACGCCCTTAAGCAATCTGACTGCGGGAAATACTTATTATATTACTATAAGTAAAAATTTACAGGCCAATAACGGCAAGACGCTTGGTGAAGCTTATGACGGCAAAGATATTGTAATCAGCTTTACTGTGGCCGGGGGTACAAATTCCGGCGGGGGCACTGTTACTACGGATGGTCCCACCTATACCAACGGTTACGGCTCTGTCGATCCGGCTGTCGGGGCGAGCGTCGCCCTGGATGAAGCAGCCATGGTAGTCATACCGCCCGATGCCCTTAAAGAAACTGGTTCTGTCAATGTAAACATCAAGAAGGTAACCACATCGCCAGCAGTTCCAGCAGGATTTAAAGTGGCCGGCGATGTGTACGAGTTTAGTGTAGGAAATAAGACATCCTACAGCTTTGCTAAAAGTGTTGCTTTAACGTTTAATTTTGACGCCTCCCAAATCGAGGCGGACGAAGTTCCGGAAATTTACTACTATGACGAAGTCCTGAAAAAATGGGTCGGCATCGGGGGCACAGTGTCCGGCTCGACCATCACTGTGCAGGTAAATCACTTTACGAAGTTTGCCGTACTGGCTGTCCCCAAAGCCGTAGAACCAGTAAAACCAGTAGTACCAGTAGTATCATTTACCGATGTTAACGGAAATTGGGCGGCAGCTAATATAACAAAATTAGCTGCAACAGGTGCAATTAAGGGATATACGGACGGAACCTTCAAGCCGGACAACAATATTACCAGGGCTGAGTTCGTTACGGTTCTGGTCAAAGCACTTAAATTAGCGCCTGCAAGCGGAAAAACCTTCAACGATACTGCAAACAGCTGGAGCAAAGATTACATTGCAACCGCTGTTGCCAATGGTATTATCAATGGTTACAGTGATACCACATTTGGCCCTGATGATCCCATCACCCGCGAACAAATGGCGGTGATAATTGTTAAGGCTGACAAGTTAAGCAAAATTCCGAGTGGAAAAATATTTGCCGACAACGGTGCAATTTCAGCCTGGGCCAAAGATGCTGTCAGCACGGCCAGCGGAAACAGTATTATCGCAGGGTACGCAGACAATACCTTTAGACCCCAAAATTATGCTAGCAGGGCTGAAGCAGTTACGGTCATTGTCAAAATATTGAAATAACGAAGAGCTTAAATTAAAAGTAAATAAGGGGGCGGGTTCGCTTTTCGTGGCTCGCCCTTCTTTTTAAAATGGTTGTTGGCAATTATATCAGCAAATACCGATTTGTTTTTAAGGGGGAGAGACAATGCTTTTTGAAAAAAGAGGCCCATTGATTTCCATGATCATTCTGGTTGCAATGCTAACGCTGACATTTCCGGTTTTTGCGTTTACCACCGATATTTCCCTGACCAGCGTTAGTGTAAATGGAAATACTTATCTGGTGACCGGGGATAATGCCGTAGTGAACGAGTCTTTTAATGCTGGTGATCAACCGAGGTTCATTTTGAATTTCAGTCATAATGTGAGCAATACACTCGACGCAAACCTTGCTAGGCTGTCTATGGTTAAGATCACTTCTGGCGTCGAGCAGGTAATCCCCACAAGCACCTATGGCGGGCTGACGGGTATGGGACTGGTAATAAGGCCGGTCAGCGGGCTTGAGAATGGTAATTATAAGATCATAGTGGCACAGGGTATCCAGGCGAATGCTGGTACGATCGAAGAAACCTACAGTATATATTTCAATGTGGGAGGCAGCCCGTCCGGCACAGGTGGCGGGATGATAAGTGAAGATGCCCATAAAATAGTCTTTGATATCAAGGGTATTGCAGCAGATACCAAATATAACGCAACCGTAAAACAGGATAATCAGATCTTTTATCCTCAAAGTGAGAATACTTTCTTTCTTGAACCAGGTGACTATACCTATGCCGTGAGTGCATCAGGTTACGTTGCAGTTACCGGCGAGCTTACTGTCAGCAAAGACGAAACCATTCCCATCACCATGACCGACCATGTTCTTATCACTTTCAGCACTACGCCTGCTGATGCATCGGTGCGTGTCAAGGTGGGGCAGAATGAATTTATCGATCCATATCAAGTAAATATATTTAAACTTACACCCGGTATAGAGTATACATATATCGTTGAGGCGAAAGGCTATATCACGAAAGCTCAGCGATTCACACCGATGGTAAATGAAACGAAAACCGTCCAGCTTTTAGTGGGCGGTGCAGCAGGCAGCTATTGCGAGCAGGGCAACGGCGGCAATACTCTGACCATGCTTGTACCGGGGTCTTCCCGAATCACTGTCAAGGAGGATAACTTAGATTATTCTTACAATCTGATATCCGGCTCTTTTGACGGGAGTAAGGAGATTACTTTCGGTTTTACTATGGGAGCGGGGGTTAATAATTTTGGCGACGGTTCTGGCTTTAAAACCAACAATATGCCCAAGATCGCGGTCTACAAGAGCTATAAGAATGGACCGCAGGGTAACCCGGTAGCGGATTATAAGTCAGGCAACGGCACTCTCAAATACATAGGATTTAATGCAGGAGCACCCGAGGGGAAGCTTATTACCATCGGCCTGACGAAGGGAGCTTTAAAGGACGGTACTTATGTTCTTGTATTTGGCAAAAACTTATGCGGAAATAATGTAAACAAAACCCTGGGTAAGGATGTCGTGTTTGAATTCGCAATAGGCCAGAGCGGCAGCAATACTACAGTAACTGAGCCGTCCCAACCGGTTACTCCGGTAACCGAAGCTGTTTTTTCTGATGTCACGGAAAACAGCTGGTATAAAGAAGCTGTTAACTATGTAGTAAAAAATGGATTGTTCAAGGGCACTTCAGACAGCACCTTTGATCCCGACCTGCCCATGAACAGAGGTATGTTCGTAACGGTATTGGGAAGGCTGGCTAAAATTGACGGCAATTCGGTATACACAGCCCTAGGTTTTACCGATGTGAAGGCGGACGCGTACTATGCCAAATATGTTGCCTGGGCAGCGGAAAAAGGTATAGTTTCCGGCACCGGGAATGGGAATTTCTCTCCTGACAGGAGCATAACCCGTCAGGAGGCGGCTTCTATAATGTTTAGTTTTTCAAAACCAATGGGTTATGATCTAAACATTGCGGATAATGCAGCAATGAACAAATTCAATGACGCTTCCCGCGTGGCTGTATGGGCAGCAGATGCAGTGAACTGGGTATTAAGTAAAAAGGTGATGGGCGGCAGCAACGACGGTTCCCTTAATCCCGGGGGAACTGCTACCCGTGCCCAGGTGGCCCAGATAATTATGAACTTCGTAAATAATGCGGGAAAATAGGACTATCAGAAAATATATTATAGCAAAGGTGAGGCGCCCCTTCGGGGACTGCTTCACCTTTATTTTCTAATGTAATGACATTTTGAGTTGTTGGCTTAGCGATAGTATCCTCTTCCGACTCCTTTAAACTCACACTTTCATCATATCCCTAATATTTGTTTATTCTCTCATTTATGGTCACAGCTCACTAAACTCTTCAGCTTGTCTTCTTATAGATTCCCAGCTTGCAGGCCCATATCCCGGCAGAATATGGCAGCAGATTATTTCAGCAATAATAGACCGCGTTGTCCTAAAGGCTGACGAGTCTTTAATTACATGTCTTGGCCCGCTATTTAAGGATTTATTAACAACCGAGTCCATCTATTACCATTGACCTATGTGCGTGATAGCCTTGATAATATGACATGGATTATAAACCTTGTATACAAAGGAGAGTGAAAAATCCATGCATATCCTTAAACGTAATCCTTTATTATCTACATTTTTAATAATACTGCTTTTATTTACGTCACTAATTGCAGGTGCCCAGACAGTACTGGCAGGTGACGGCAGCGGCGGCGGGAAAAATCCACCTTTATTACGGAGTGCCTGTTTGACGACTATTAATAATAATGTCTCTGCCACAGGTGATTCTTTGGGAGAGAATATGTCGCTGGCCAATAATCCTCCTACGATTAGAATTGAATTTGCAACCAATATTGCAGATAACACAGTATGGAATGATAACAAAAATTATGTAACGTTATATGACGGTGACCATAAGGCAGTATCTTCTGATGTAAGCAGAATTGACCCTACCGTAACTTTTGCGGAGAGAAATTATATTTTTGTTAAACCTTCGGCAGCATTACAACCGGGGTCATATACAATTGTTGTAGATGCCAGGCTTACTTCCAAGAACGGAATATCATCTGGTCAGGAACAAACGGTAAGTTTCAGTGTTGCTGGAAATACTGACAGCAATAATAACACTAACAACGATACCGGCAGCGGTACCAATGCTGGTAATAATAACAATATTGGTAATAATACCGATACCAATACAAACAATAATAACAATGATACCAATGATACCAATGATACCAGTAACAACAACGATACTGGCAGCAATACTAATAACAGTAATAACAGCAATAATGATAGCAGTATTGTTTTAACAGACATTAGCGGACATTGGGCTGGAAACAATATTAATAAACTCGTTAAATCAGGTGTTATCAGCGGTTATCCCGATGGGACATTTAAACCTGATAAAACTATCAGCAGGGCAGAGTTTGTAACTATTATTGTTCGTGCTTTCAAACTGCCGCCCAAAGCAGGCAAAGTGTTTGCAGATACGGCTAATCATTGGGCTAAGGACTCTATTGCCACAGCCGCTGCATACGGGATAGTTAATGGTTATAACTCAACTAAATTTGGCCCCGACGATAATATTACCCGGGAACAAATGGCAGTAATCTTAGATAAGGCTTTGAAACTTAACAATGCTGCAGGCGGCAAAAATTTCATCGACCAGGCTAAGATTTCAACATGGGCTAAAGATGCCGTTGTCAGAGTAAATCAAAATGGCATATTTGCAGGTTATCCGGATAAATCATTTAAACCCAAAGCTAGTGCTGCTAGAGCAGAAGCAGCGACTGTTATTTTAAAAGCATTAGATAAAGTAGGAAGTAAATAGATTAAGTTTAAAACTAAATAATCTCCGAGCCTGTTAACCTGAGGTTTAATGGTTTACAGGCCGATAGGGTGCAGTGGGAAACTGCTGTACCTCCCAGTGCGGAAAGGAGAAGCTGATACGGTTGGAATATCGCGGCGAAGTGCTTTGTGCAGTTCGCCTTTTTTATCGGCTCGCGGGAAATGTTTCATTATTATATAAGCGTCAATAAGATGATTAGTTAATATCTTTAAATTTGCTCCATATATCACAAAAACTGATGAATTAATTTCAAGGGGGTTATATAATGATAAATGGGATTAGGGGAAAGAGACCATTAATATTAGTCTTATTGGCTGTATTATGCTGCATGTTTATAGCCCTGCCGGTATTTGCCGCTGAAGGTGATGGAAGCGGAGGAGGCAGGGATGTACCTCTTGCTCTGGCTTCATCCAGTCTGGCTAATGGACAGAGCAATGTCCCGGTTATGGCCAATATTAATCTTGCTTTTAACAAGAATGTAGTTAACCTGGCAGTCAAAGATAATAATATGAAATGTTTCAGCCTTTCCGGTAATGGCATTAGTGTCCCCATTCAGGTGATTATGCCGGATGATCAGGTTGATTTCGAACATCGCCGGAATATTGATATTGATCCTTTGCAGGATCTGAAACCAGGTACTCTTTATAAATTAGTAATTTCAGGTCAGCTCCAGGCCAAAAACGGAATGAGCTTGGGTACTCCTGTGTCTGTCAGCTTTACAACTGCAGGTGCTGCCAATGTAAATCAAAACACCAGCACCGGACCAAATACCGGCAGCATTAAGTCCGGCTCTGCTCAAACAACACAGCCAACAACATCAGCTGAAAAGGTAACAACTGAGAAAGCTGCCAAAGAAAATACCAAGGCAGCTGCAGAGAATACTAAAGCAAAAGCAGCAAAAGCAAAAACAAAATCTGCAGCAAAAACTAAAAGTGAAGAAAAGGAAACTAAATCGACCAGTACTAAAGGCATTGCTGCTGCAGCAGGACTGATAATAGCAGCTGGAGTATATGGGTATTATAGATTCAGTTATAAATAAAATCTTTATGGGGGCTGTAAGAATCAAAAGCCTTACAGTCCCGGCTTACCAAAAGCCAATCAAAAATCACCACAAATAGTTAAAGCTTAGGAGTTGAAGACAACGAAGAAAAAACTAATATATTCATTTTTAGCACTCGGACCCCTGGCTTTTATATTTATTACCTTATTCGTAGGCAGATATCCAATCTCTATACCAACGGTGGCCAAAATATTGTGGTGTAAAATAACTTTGACACCATGTAATATTCCGGAGATGTACCAAACTATAGTTTGGGATATTCGTTTGCCCAGGGCTATACTTGGTGCCCTGGTAGGCGGCTGCCTGGCTATCAGCGGCGCTTCATTTCAGGGATTGTTCCGCAATCCCCTGGTAAGTTCAGGTATTCTGGGTGTAACTTCCGGTGCCGGATTTGGTGCGGCGCTGGCAATTATTCTTTTCAAGACAACTGCACCGATTTACATATCCGCCTTTCTTTTTGGCGGTCTGGCGGTTTTATTCAGCTTTTTAATAGGAAAGGTTTATAACACAACACCGACTATAATGCTGGTTCTGGGTGGTACTATTGTATCATCGGTGTTCTCAGCCTTAATTTCATTTACCAAATATGTGGCTGATCCAACTAATGAACTGCCGGCAATAGTTTTTTGGCTGATGGGCAGCCTGGCTTCAGCCCGGTATCGTGACATCATGATAGCTGGCATACCTATGGTAATAGGGATAGCCGGCCTGCTGGCAGTGAGATGGCGGATCAATGTCCTTTCCATGGGCGATAAGGAAGCTCATTCTTTAGGGATTAATACTAAATTAAATAAAGGAATAGTAATAGTTTGTGCTACATTGGCTTCAGCCGGAGCCGTATGTGTAAGCGGAATTATTGGCTGGGTCGGATTAGTTATTCCTCACATCGGACGTATGCTGGTAGGCAATGACAACCGCATACTGATACCGGCCAGTCTCTCCCTGGGGGCCTGCTTTCTTATTTTGGTCGATAATCTCAGCAGGATGTTAACCGGATCAGAAATACCGTTGGGTATTCTCACCGCACTGGTTGGCGGCCCCTTCTTTGTATATTTGTTAAAGCGGACCAAAGGAGGAGGGTGGTAGATTATGCCTTTAATAGAAGCTAAGAATATATCCTTTGGTTATGATGAGCACGATGTATTTCAGGATATTAATTTCCGGGTAAAAAAGGGTGAGATTTTTTTCCTGTTAGGCCCGAACGGCTGTGGAAAAACAACTCTTCTTGATTGTGTGCTGGGATTATTAAAGCCCAGAAACGGAAATATATTAGTAAACGGTACCAATATTAACGATATTCGTCCTGAAGCCATAGCCAAACAAATAGCTTATGTACCCCAGAGTCACGAAAAAACATTTCCTTATAAAGTTATAGATATAGTACTGATGGGACGGGCTTCATATATAGGATTGTTTAATTCCCCATCAGACGAGGATATGTCTATAGCCGAAGAAGCTTTAAAAATGGTGGGAATCAGCAGGTTAAAAGACAGACGTTATACACAGTTAAGCGGTGGTGAAGGGCAGCTGGTGATGATTGCCAGGGCCCTGGCACAGAAAACACCCTTGGTTGTTATGGACGAACCAACTGCTCATCTGGATTTTAAACATGAGCTGGTTATTATGGAAACAATAGTTCAACTGGTTAAGGAAACAGGATTGGCTATACTTATGGCTACCCATTTTCCCAATCACGCTTTTTACTTCGAAAACAATGATATTGCTACCCGGGTGGCTATGATGAGCCAGGGCAATTTTATAGCGGTGGGGCGTGCTTCCGAAGTTCTGTCGGAGAAAAATCTGAAATTACTCTACAATATTAATGCCCGGGTGGTGTCATATGCTATTGACGAAGAACGGGAGCTTAAGCAAGTTATTCCCATCAGCACTGCAGCATCGGCTGAATCTATTGATATGAGAGAAGGTACATATAATGAAGCAAAATAAAAACCATTATAGCTGGTTTATAATCTTATGCCTGATATTTACCCTGCTCTTGGCAGGCGGATGTACAAGCAAACAAATCGGAGAATCACAATCTGCCGCCAATACCAGAACAATAACTGATTGTGCCGGCAGACAGGTAAAAATTCCGGTTAAAATAAACCGGATTGCTTGTTTGTGTCCGGAATCAGGATATACCCTGGCGATGTTTGGAAAAGGGGATAAAATAGTAGCTGTAGTAGGCGGATTAAAGAGAGATGTTATTTTTACCAATATGTATCCGCAAGTAAAAAATTTACCGGTACCCAAAACCAGTGCTTCAATTAACATTGAAGAATTGGTACGAAGCAATCCGGATATTGTATTTGTAAAAGAGGATACTATGCGCAGTGAAGCTGAAGTACAAAAATTAAATATGAGTCACATACCGTTTTTGGTGGTGACATATAACAATATAGAACAACAGCAATTTGCTGTTGATATGATCGGCAAAGTTGTTGGGAGCGAGAATAAAGCTAAAGTATATCGGGCCTATTACAAGAAACTGGTCGATTTGGTTCAGTCGCGGGTGGCAGACATTCCTATGAAGGATCGGGTCAGGATATATCATTCTATCAGTGAAGCTACCAGGACTGATGCCAAGGGGACCCTGGCAGCTGATTGGACCAATATAGCCGGAGCCAATAACGTTTCCGTAACTGCAAATTTAAAACAAGTAGAGGGTAATTATTTTGCCAGTCTGGAACAGATTCTCTTGTGGGATCCGGATTATATATTTGTTAATGATCCCATAGTAGTTAAATATATAATGGGTAATAATCAATGGTCATCGCTCAAGGCTGTAAAAAACAAGAGGGTTTTGCCTTTGCCTGACGGTATTTCCCGCTGGGGTCATCCTTCTTCACCGGAGACTCCGCTGGCCATTCTCTGGACAGCCAAAACCTTATATCCCGATAAATTTAAGGATGTTGATATGGCAGCCGAGATAAAATACTTCTATAAAGAATTCTTTGGTTATCAGCTATCAGACGTGGATGTGCAGAAGATATTAAGTGGTGTTGGAATGAGAGAGTTATTAAAATAAACATGTTGCCAACAATACTATTAGATTGGGAGGTTAATTGGTGAAAATATATGTCGCTATAGATGATACAGATAGTTTGGAAGTTGGAGCAACCGGACAATCCGCCAACGAATTGCGAAAACTTATTAAAGATAAAGGCTGGGGTACAACAGAGCCGGTTACCAGGCACCAGTTGCTGCTGCATCCGGATGTACCATATACTTCTCACAACAGTTCCATGTGCTTCATCGCTGATATGGAGGAGGGCAGTTTGGAGGAATTTATTAATTGTGCAGCCGACTTTCTAAAAACAACGAGTGCCCCAGGCTCAGACCCCGGACTTTGTGTGGCGGATTATGAATGCATAAAAAACATAGATAAACTGATGAATTTTGGATTTAAGGCTAAAGAGGAAGTATTAAGTAAGGAACAAGCTTATAAAACCGCGGAAGACTGTGGTGTTCATCTTTCTGAACACGGTGGGACCGGGCAGGGTATCATTGGTGCACTGGCAGCTATTGCACTTCGGATGACAGGCAACGATGGAAGATTTCAGGGCCGAACTCAACTGAAAGACATCGGGGAAAGTATGCAAGTAAAGGAAATAATCTCAACTACGGAGATAGAGGAAGTGCAATCGATAGACGGGCAGGTGCTGACTGACAATGAGATACTTATTATAGGAGATAAAATAAAAACAGTTCTGCTTGATGGCAAAAGAAAACTCCTGGTGCACCGTGAAGAAGACAGTTGGCATACCTGTAATAATAAACATCTGAAAAAATATTAGGTGAGTAGCTAAGAATATTAGATCATAAACGATAGCAGCCACAAGGATACTATTAGGAGGTAACTGATCATGAAAATATATGTTGCTATTGATGACTCCCGACAGCTTGACGGGGGTAAGGCAGGTGTAACTGCTTCTTCATTAACCAAAGCCATAGAAGATAACGGATGGGGGACATGTACAATTCCAAGTCGGCATCGGCTATACCCAAATCCTGTTACCGGCTGTAAAAAACACAACACTGCACGTAGTTTTTCTGCAGAAATAAATGAAGAAAATCTGAGTGAATTTATTGACTATGCCTGTAATATGATAAAAACAATTGTGACTCCTGATTCCAATACCGGGTTGGCTATTGCTGTCCCTGAACAAATGGAAAATACTGATGAGCTAATTGAATATGCGTATAAAGCCAAAGAAGAATTGGTGAGTAAGGATGAAGCTTTTGAATTGGCTAAAAAACCAGGTATATATTTATTTGAATTAAGCGGCAGCGGGCAGGGTATAATCGGTGCACTGGCTGGAGCCGGGCTTAATATGACGGGAAACGATGGGCAATTCAGAGGCAAACTGGAATTAAGTAAAGAGGAATACTATATTGCTACCGTAAAGGAAATTATAGAGAAAACATATGTTGAGCAAGTAAAAAATATGGATTTCGAAAATTTAAGTGATGATGAATATGTCCGCATGGGTGAGAAGGTAAAGGTAGTAAAGCTTGATGACAAATACACGTTGTTGGTCTTTCCAACTGAAATAGAATACCCGAAATGGCAAACGAGTACTACTCATATGCTTAGAATTTTTTAATCAAGATGTGGCAGGTCAATTAAGGCCATATACGAGGAGGGTAATAATGAAAATTCTTGTTTCCATTGATGATACAGATACTATTAAAACGGATGGTATTGATGTTATAGGCACAGGGGAACTGGCGGGTATGATAGCAGAGGCCATAGAAAGAAACAAATGGGGCCGGTGTGCACCGATTACCCGGCACCAGTTGCTTATACACCCGGATATACCATATACATCTCACAATAGTTCGATGTGCTTCGAAGCAGACATCGACACTATTTTTTTGAATCAGCTGATTGATTTTGCAGCTGATTTTTTAACTTGTGAAAGCACACCCGATTCAGACCCGGGACTATGTGTCGCGGTTACTGATCGTATAAGCCGGCCGGGCTGGCTTATTGCTTTTGGTTATATGGCAAAAAATTATATAATGACCAAACAGGATGCTTATGACATGGCCAAAAGATTAAACATTCACCTTTCAGAACATGGCGGAACCGGTCAGGGAGTTATTGGTGCACTGGCGGGAGCAGGATTACGCCTTAGCGGGAATGACGGGCGATTTAAAGGAAAAATGAAGATTAAAGCAAAAGATAATATCATATCGGTAGCTGGTATTCGCTCGCAGGGAAAGGTGGATATGGTAAAGTGCCTGGAAGAGGGAATAATACTGCAGGATAATGATATGATTACTCTGGGCGATTCTGTTAAAACAGTATTACTATACGGAAAAGCAGTCTTGCCAGTTTACCCGATAAAAGAAGAGGAAAATCAGGTCCGTTGGCAAACTTATTCAAAGAAGCAATTAAAAGATTTCTAATTTGTTAAAGCAAACTCGAGGAGATGATAGGCAAATGTGGCGTATTAACGATAAAGGAAAGCATGAGTTCTCGGGCGGGAAGGAAGATTGGAATAATGCTGCTCAGATAGCGGAAAGCTGTTCTGAATTTAAACCTGATGATGAGGATGAAATGGTGGCTGATGAACCAGTTTCCTGCTATAACTGCCAGTACCGGCGTTGGACAGTTGAATCTTTTGTATGTTATAAGAAATAGGCATTACGAAAAAGGTTGACAGTTGAATCAATAACAGATTAACATTGAATACAGGTAGAATGGTTGAGGCGGTAGGAACATGTAGCCGACAGTTTACCGATAACAGCTTTATTTTTAGTTGCAGTACGGTAGCAGGGATTATTTCTAAGGTTTGTATTTGTAATTCTGGCTCCCGGTCCGGGAGCCTTTTTAGTTTTCTGTTCCGCCTTACTACCAAAAAATCAAAACTGGGAGGTAGAGAATTTGAAGAAAGTTGTAACGTTGCTCATGGTAGTTCTCCTTATTGCCGGTCTGGCTGGCTGCGGAGGCAAAGACCAAACCAAAAAGGCTGAAGAGCCGAAGGATACGGCCCAAGTAAAAGTTGGAATTATTCAGATTGTTGAACATCCGGCATTGGATGCGGCCCGCAAGGGATTTTTGGATCAGCTGGCTAAGGACGGTTATAAGGAAGGCACGAACCTGGTAGTGGAATATGAAAATGCCCAGGGAGATCAGGCTAACTTACAGACCATTTCCCAGAAGTTTGTCCAGGATAAATGTGATCTGGTTCTGGCTATTGCTACCCCTTCAGCAGTTGCTATGGCAAATGCCACAGCCGATATACCAATTCTTATTACAGCTGTAACTGATCCGGTTAGTGCTAAGTTGGTAAAAAGCAATGAGAAACCGGGTACTAATGTAACCGGTACAACCGATATGAATCCGGTTAAAGACCAGTTGAAACTGATCAAAGATATTGTACCAGGAGCCAAAAAGGTTGGTATCCTTTATAACTCCAGTGAAGTTAACTCTCAGGTGCAGGTAGACATCGCGGAAAAGGCAGCTCCTGAATTAGGACTGGGACTGGTAAAAGTAACAGTTACTGCCAGCAGCGAAGTTATGCAGGCGGCCCAATCATTGGTAGGAAGAGTAGATGCTATTTATCTGCCTACTGACAACATGGTAATATCCTCAATAGCCTCAGTTCTTAAAGTAGCTGAGGAGAATAAAATACCAGTTATCGCTGGTGAGAGCAATTCAGTTGAGAGCGGTGCCCTGGCTACTGTAGGGATTGATTATTACAAACTCGGTCAGACCACCGGCCAAATGGCTGTTAAGGTGATTAAGGGTGAGAAGCCGCAGAATATGGCTATTCAAGGTCAGGCAGGAACTGATCTGGTTCTTAACCTTAAAGCTGCTAAAAATATGGGTGTTACTATTTCACAAGACATGATAGCAAAGGCAAAAAAAGTAATTAAGTAAAAGGTGATTGATTTGATAACAAGTGTCTGGTTCGG
>JBDKUD010000138.1:0-9035 GCA_039679805.1 Syntrophomonas sp.
ACTTTTATAGATATTCGTAATGTTATTTGTAACTTCCTTCTAATACATCTAAATTAAGTAATTAATCCTTTTAAATGACCACGTTAGGCAAAATTTGAATGTAACTTTCTACAGAGAAAATACCCTGGGAGAGTAATAATGTTGACATTTTAAATAATTTTTAATATAGTGAAAATATATTAAGAAAGGCTAAAGGTGCGTATTCGATGAGGAAATAACTTTTTTTCTGAACTATATTGCGTATAGCTATCGAACTTAATTTAGATAGCTTTATTACAATGTTCCGAAAAGGTTATTCCCTTTTTATTTTGGTACCTAGCTTTTAGCGAATTTTTATCCTTATAAGGATAAAAATTCGTGTAGGCATTATTAGGGAGTAACCTTCTCTGACGACCAGAGGAGGTTTTTTTGTGTTATTATTAGAATCCAGAAATATTAGAAAAAGTTATGGTGATCGCTTAATCCTCTCTCTCGATCACTTTGAGATCCATTCTGAAGATCGAATTGGCCTGGTTGGGATTAATGGTTCCGGGAAGACCACCCTGCTCAATATACTCGCTGGTTATCTGGAAGCTGATGAAGGTTTCTGCAAAAGATATGTAGATTTTTCTTTCGTTAAGCAATTCGCTGCGGAGAATGAGGGTTTGGAGCTCCAACAATACCTGAGTGGAGGAGAAAAAACCAGAGCCATCTTATCCCAAGCATTTGATTCTAACAAGGCATTATGCCTGGCTGATGAACCTACCAGCCACCTTGACCTCGATGGTATTCAGGCGCTTGAAGAGCAACTCATGCAATATCGCGGTGCACTCTTAATAATTTCCCATGACCGTAAGTTATTAGATCGGGTATGCAATCGCATCATTGAAATTGAAAATGCCAAGGTTTCTAACTATAAGGGCAATTATAGTTCTTATTTGCTCACTAAGAATCGGCAGCGAGAACGAGCTGAGTTTGAATATCACCAATACCGGCAGGAGAAATCCAGGCTTGAGCAATCGTTGCAGCAAAGACAGAAAAAAGCTGCCGCAGTGCGCAGTACACCTAAAAGAATGGGAAATTCGGAAGCCCGCCTGCATAAGCGAGAATCAGGTGAGATTCAAAAGAAACTATCTCGTTCAGCGAAAGCTTTACAATCGAGGCTTGATCAGTTGGAGCCATGTGAAGGCCCCGTCAGAGATAAAAAGATCATTTTTTACTGCAATTCACTGGAACAGCCGGTCTCCAAAGTGCTGGTCAGATGTGATAATCTCAACTTAAATTTAGGTAAATCTGAATTGTTTAAATCCAGCCGTTTCATCCTGCCGAAAGGGAGTCGAACCGCCCTCATAGGTGCCAATGGAACCGGTAAAACTAGCCTGCTGCGACTATTGGCAGCCGGAGACCCGCACTTTAAGATAAGTCCTGGCACTCACCTTGGATACCTGACCCAGGAATTTGAGAATCTGGACTTATCGCTGACAGTACTGGAAACGGTAATGAATACCAGTATTCAGCCAGAGAGCACTGCCAGAACTCTGCTGGCGCGTTTATTACTAAAAGCAGGCAATATTAGAAAAAGAGTGGCGGTATTGAGCGGAGGTGAACGGGTTAAACTCGCTATTGCCCGGCTATTGTTATCAAATGCTAATTTGCTCCTGCTGGATGAACCAAACAATTATCTGGATCTCAATTCTACCGAAGCCTTGCAGGAGCTTATTGCTGAGTATCCCGGCACAGTTTTATTTGTATCTCATGACCGTCAACTTATACAAAGAGCAGCAAGTCGCGTTATACTCATAGATGAATCTAAACTGATTACTTTTGAAGATGGGTACCAGCAATTTGAAGAATGGTCAGACCAAGTGAAAGGCAAATATAGCCAGGGTCAGTTGGAATCCGAGCAACTATTACTGAAGATGCGTTGTGCAGATATCGCAGCAAGATTAGCAAATCCGCGTAAGTCTGACGATTTACAGCACCTGGAGCGGGAGTATGCAGACCTCATTAAAGAGCTTCGGAAATAGGCAACATTTATCCCCTCTCCAGCCAGGCAGAAGCAGTTAAGACCGGAGAGGGGATAATGCCCGGCCTAACCAGGGAGTATTGAGATTAATGGCACCTTCCGGGCATAGCTCCTGGCAGCAATAACAGCGAATACAACGGTTATAATCATATACCGGTGGGTTGGTTTTATCATCATTAGGCCAGTTTACCACCGCCGGTTTTACCGGGCACATCTGCACACATATTCCGCATTTTACACACCTGTTTTCGTTAATCTGGGGACGGGATACTATTTGATTTCGTATCCACGGATTCTTAAAAGAAAATGCCAGGGACCTGCCGGTATTAAAATCAGGCCGAATAAGACTGGCAAGAGAGTCCCCTACCACCTCAATATTCTGATAAGTACCCAGGCCCATTTCCTGTCCATATTTAAGAGTAGGAATCTCTTCAGGCTGCAAATTAACCAGGCGGCAGACAGTAGCATCCAGTGCCACCGGGTCCGTGGAAAAAATCAATACCCCCATCTTCCGTGGTTTCCCACTGCGTGGTCCATTTCCCTCCATTGCCATGATTCCATCCATTATATACAGCCGTGGGCGCAATAATAGGTTCAAATCAACCAGCATACGGGCAAAGTCATCCATCTTCGGCAGCTTTACATGAAATTCCCCTTTGAGTATTCCCGGTATGCATCCGAACTGGTTCTTAATTGCTCCCGTCAGCCTGGTTAAACCATGCGTTTTGAGCTTGGGCAGACTGATAATGCCCTCACTGGCCAGTACACCCCGGGCAATAACAAATTTTTTATTTTGAATTCCTTCTTTAAAAGCAATTTCTTCTCCATGCTTAAAATCAGCCATTACCAAGCCAAGCTCCTCGGCTGCAGCCATTATCCCCGCCTTCCTGGCGGTACGTTCAGGACTCCCCATACCAGGTGAATCTCCATAAGAAAGTACCGCCCCCGCTGCCATAAAGATTTCGGCTACGGCTTTAAATACCGCCGGATGGGTGGTAACGCATTTCTCGGGGGGATCAGGGGCTAAGAGATTGGGCTTAAGAAGAATTTTTTCTCCCGGCTGAATCAGGTTTTGACATCCCCCCATTAGCTCGATTCCCTTTTCCACTGCTTTTCGTACCTGTAAATAATCATAGTTCTCACAATTAATCAGGGCTACACGAGCCCTTGAGAGCTGAGAAATGCTGTTCATAATAACCTCCTGGCTGACTCTATAATACTGCCAGCTATGATTAATATTATATGGATTATCAGCGATTGTGCTGCCTTGTGTTCCATCCTAGTATAACTCCCTGCTCCGGACCGGTAATTGCCTACAATAATAAGGGGTTCACATTAAATTAGCGGATTATTTTCCTTTGGTATAGGATATTCTACACACTAGAATAACATTTAATGCATACTCAAATTATATAATTTATAATGAGCAAATTTAACTAATAGGAAGGAGAAAAGAATGGAGATAAAGCCTATTAAAAGACAGCTTAAGCTTTATGGTTTTAATAATCTTACCAAGACTCTAAGTTTTAACTTATATGATATTTGCTATGCCATCTGCCCGGAGCATAGTCGTGAATATATTGAATATGTTGATGAAGAGTATAATGCAGAAAGATTAACCAAAATTCTAACTGATGTAGCCAAAATAATTGGAGCAACTATTTTGAACATAGCTATGCAGGATTATGATCCCCAGGGGGCTAGTGTTACAATCCTTATTGCTGAAGATGAAAGCCGAACCGAAGGAAACGGTGATATCAACAAGGAATCGCCTGGTCCTCTGCCTGAAGCTGTGATTGCTCATTTAGACAAAAGTCATATTACTGTTCATACTTATCCTGAAAGCCATCCCGACAGAGGGATTAGTACCTTCAGAGCGGATATTGATATTTCCACTTGTGGGCAGATTTCACCACTCAAAGCATTAAATTATCTGATTCATAGTTTTAGTCCTGACATCAGTATTATTGATTACCGCGTTCGAGGTTTTACCCGGGATCTCGATGGCAAGAAATATTTTATTGACCATAAAATTAATTCTATCCAAAACTATATATCCAGCAAAACCCGTAACCTTTATCAAATGATTGATGTAAATGTCTATCAGGATAATATTTTTCACACCAAAATGATCTTAAAGGAATTTGATCTGGACAACTATTTATTTGGAACAGCCAAACAAGACCTCAAAACCAGGGAAAAGAATAAGATAAAACAACAAATTAAGAAGGAAATGATGGAGATTTACACCGGGCAAAATATCTCCAGTTATTAATAATTTAAAGATTTATAATAAAACCAGTCTTAATGTCTTTGCTAAAGCCAGCCTCTTCGTAAAATCTTAAAGTTTCTCGTTTTTTTGAACCTGTTAAAAGCATAACCTTATAACAATTATTTTCTTTCGCTATTTCTATTGCTTTATGTAATACTTTTGTTCCGTAGCCCTTTTTTCTATAGTCCGAGCTGGTAATAACATTTTCTATCAATCCATATGAACGCAGGTTTCTAGTAAGATTTTTAATAATTGCAATCGTACAGGAAGAAATTATTTCTCCATCCTTTTCAATGACCAGATAATGTAAATTAGGATTATTGTATATTTCCTCCCAGACTGATTCTAACGATTCACTTTCTTTTACATCAGGATCATCAGGATGTAATTGCTGGTATAAATCCAATAGTTTTGTCAGTTCATCATAATGAATTCGCCTTACACCTTCAGACATTTTTCAAACTCCCCTTTAAAAGGATAGAATTGTCAAGTGGCCCGATATGAGCATCTCTGAAACTAGTAACGATTCCCTTTGTAATTGGTCGTCCTAACTATTCCCTTCTTAATGCCTCGATGGGGTTTAGCCGGGCTGCCTGGTTGGCGGGATAGATGCCGAAAAACAGTCCAACTGCGGCCGAGAATGCAAATGCTACCAAGACTGTCCACCAGGAAACGAGTGGAGGCCATTTAGCTATTTTAGCTACCAGGAAAGCCCCGCCGTAGCCCAGTATGGTGCCGATAAGCCCTCCCATTAGACAGAGGACTATTGATTCAAACAGGAATTGCACCAAAATGTCCCGGCGCTGCGCTCCTAGGGCCATGCGAATTCCAATTTCCCGGGTGCGCTCCGTTACTGATACCAGCATTATGTTCATTACCCCTATACCTCCAACCAACAGTGATATCCCGGCAATGAAGCTAATTATCAGGCTCATAATACCGGTTATCTTATTGGCCGACTGCATTTCCTGCTCCATGCTCGAAGCTGCATAATGCCCAGGGGAAGCATTATGGCGTCTCTCTAGAATGCTCTTACTGCGCTGCATAGCCAATTCGACCTCTTCCTTGCTGCCGGAGCTGCCGTATATCTGTTGAATCTGGTCCCAACCAGTTATAGTACGCAGAAATGACAGCGGAATGTAGGCAGTCTGCCGAGAGTTAAAACCGAGCATGGATTTATCAGCTTTCACTACCCCCACTACCAGAGCCGGGGTGCTTCGCACCACCACCCGTTGTCCTATCGGATCCTCGTAACCAAATAATTCTTTAGCCGTATCCTCCTGGATAACAATCACGGCGCGACTGGCGAATTCGTCTTCCTTATTAATAAAACGTCCCTGCGAGATATTCAATGTCCTTATGTGTGCGTAATCAGCACCGGTTCCCATTATTTCCACTGTTTTCAGGCCGTTACTGCCTCTCAGTTTCATCTGGCTGTATGAAACCGGCGCCATGTATTTCACTTCAGGAACTAGTTTTTTTATTACTGTAATATCACTAACTTGTAAATCTGCTGCCTGAGAGGTTTCACCTTCACGGTAATCCACGTAGATTACGAAAAGATTGGTACCGAACTTTTCCATTTCCTGCATCAGCATGGCCCTGCCTCCCTGGCCAATAGCAACAACCGATATTACTGCCGCAATACCGATTACAATACCCAGGGTAGTTAGAAAGGAACGTAGCTTATTGCTTCTGATGCTGGCCAGAGCTACTAACATAAGTTCTGAAATATTCATACACTTTTCGCCTCATTCCGTAAAGAACTCAGTGCATAGCCAGCATTAAGTGGTTGCCGTACTTTTTCGTCAGTCAGCAGAAGCCCATCGCTTAAACGTAATATGCGTCCGGCATGTCGGGCAATTTCCTCTTCATGAGTAACCACAATTATAGTAGCTCCATCCCGGTTTAATTGTTGAAATATATCCATTATTTCCAGACTCGTATGGCTATCCAGCGCTCCCGTCGGTTCATCCGCAAGTATGATGGCCGGTTCATTGCCCAGTGCCCTGGCTATTGCTACCCTTTGATTCTGCCCACCCGACAGCTCATTGGGAAAATGATGGGTGCGTTCACTCAATCCCAGGCGTTCCAGAGCCAGCAGGGCTCTTTTTCTTCTTTCTGCCGGTCTGACCCCGGCATAGAGCATAGGCAATTCCACGTTATGAAGAGCTGTCAGCCGTGGCAGGAGATTGAAAGCCTGAAAGACAAAACCAATTTTTTGATTTCTGATTTGGGCATAGCTTTTTTCGTTCAGTGCAGCAACTTCGGTGCCATCCAGTATATAGGAACCGGCAGTGGGAACATCCAATAAACCCAGCAAATTCATCATAGTTGATTTCCCCGAACCGGAAGCTCCCATTATAGCTACGAATTCACCCTTTTTAACATTAAAGGATATCCCCCGTAATGCTTTAACTGCTATGGTTCCGGTATAATAAGTTTTTTGCAGGTTAGTTATCTCAATCATTTGGCTTCACCTCGGGTAACTATTACCTTCTGCCCATTTTTCAAACCCGGTGATGGATTGACAACAACCTCTTCTCCCGATTTCAATCCGGATACCACTATGTCATATAACTCGTTGCCCCGCTTGGTTTTAATTGTTCTTGCTTCCACCACAGAGTTTTTGACAACATAGACGGTTTTCTTGCCGTTACGGTCAATAACAGCATCAAAAGGTACCGCTGCCACACGTTTCTCTTCCATGGTTCTAATGGCCAAGTCCACCGAGTAGCCAATCCTCAGGTCTCCATTATTGCCTTTAATCTTAATAGTAACCGGTACATTAATGGTTTGTCCGTTGTTGCTCTCCTGGATTACCGCAGCCCCACCAATCCTTTCAATCTCTCCGGTGAATTTCTTACCCGGCAGGGCAATGCTGCTTATACTTACCGGCTGGCCTACTTTCAAGTTGCCAGCGTCAATTTCACTGACATCAGCCGTAACCTCCAGTACCCTATCATCCCCTATTACCAGCAATTCCGAACCTTCCTGAACCCGATTGCCCTGTTTGGCGCTGACCGAAATGACTACACCGTCAATCTCGGCAGTGAAAGTAGCCATATCCAATCGTTCCCTGGCCTGAGCCAGCTCCTGCCGGGCCAATTCCACCTGATCCCTAAGGGAAGATATTTGTTTTCCGGAAGCATTTTGACTGGCTTTTACGTCTGCTTGCTGATAAGAACTTTCCGCTCGTACCAGGTCCAGCCGGGCAGATTCCAATTCCTCGGCATTAACTGCACCGGCCTGATATAATGTTTCGATTCTGGTATAGTGATTTTGGGCTTTGCTATATTCCGTCTCCGCTACCTTTAAGCCCAACTGGTCGTTGACTGCCTGCGCGTTGGCCAGTTCAGCCTCCTTGCCGGACAGTGCTGCTACTCCATTTTTATATAACCGGGCCAGTTCCAGAGTATCCAACCGTCCCAGAATATCTCCCTTTTTTACCCTGTCACCAACTTTGACATTCAGTTCCATCAAGGTACTGTCAACCGGAGTAAAAAAAGGCTGCTCATTAACTGCTTCCAGACGTCCGCTGGCAAAAACATTACGTTGTATATCCTGTAGCGTTACTTTGCTTACCTTAACCGGCACCGGACTGTTTTTAGCCCTTACAGCAAGTACCCCTCCAGCAATGGCTAATATCAGTAAGACTGCCAAGAGCCATTTTAACCATTTCGGTATTTTGGCAACTTTCCTTTTTATCCATGGTTGACCCGCTGTTACAATTTCCCCTTCCACAACCTGACCTCCATTATTTATAAATTTAGCTGGGATAATAAACCATAATTAGCTTTATATAATATAACGTATAAAAGTTACATTTCCCTGCAATTTTTTTAATCTTAATATAAATATAGACACTTTAGCCAGGGGTTTTGTGTCACCTGTTTGTAAAAAAAGACCACTCATTTCAACTAATACATATAATCAAAACAGAGTGGTCAAACGCTAATGCTGGTTTACCTGAATTTATAGAACCTAAACAATTCTCAAGCTTTTTAAATAAAAGGTATGAATAAACAATTGGAACAACAGTCATTACCATTACCATGGCGAAAAAAATAATTTTTGACCAAGTGGTATTTATCGTATCCCATGTTTACAGAGAACGGCCTGGATAGCAAAATAGCTAATATGTTCAGGTAAAGCTTGTTTTAAGGGTTTTAGCAATTCGGGTCCCAGTTCTTTCACTACCGCTAAAACCTGTTCCTCATCTTTCGTATTAAAAAAATCCTCCCATCGCACCTGACATCCATCCCGCACACTGCGTAAGAGCTGGTCTTCCACCGTTCTTATTTTCAATGCCCTTTGCCGGGCAATTTCATCCAGGGTCTTACCTTCTTTATAAAGCTCCCAGGTCAGGATATGGCTGGGAGTCTTGTTTTTATCCTTCTTAGGTACCGGCTCTACCACGGTTGGACTTTCAATAGGAGAAATACTGACCTCTGTTTCTATTGCTGCATCTCTTGCGCCGGATTTTGTGACCTGACTCAGGATGAGCTCCAGGAATGCAGTTCCATACCTGGCGAATTTGACCTCCCCCATGCCGGATATGCTTAACATGGCCTCCCTATCGGTTGGTAGGGTAGTACTCATTTCCCTCAGAGTGCTGTCATGGAAAATAACAAAGGGAGGCACATTTTCCCGACGCGCGATCTCCAGACGTAGGGAACGCAGTTCCTGGAAAATAGGGCTTTCCTCATTTGCTTCCCTAACCTGCGGAACTCTTACCAAAATCCGCTCCTGGCTTTT
>JBDKUD010000311.1:0-7295 GCA_039679805.1 Syntrophomonas sp.
GGAAACACCCGGGATTAGCTACAATACTGGTTTCTTTTATCTTTTCCCGGTACAGCTCGGGAAGTCCGTAAACCGCATCCGCCAGCATTTGCGGCGCTTCGTGCACCTTCTCATAGTATTTCTCATAGACCGCAGCATCTTTTAGGCGGAAATCAGCTCCCAGGTCAACACACTTCACTCCTGCTTCCGACAATTTCTTAACCAGAGGAACGGAAAGCCCGTGCGGAAGCGCCATAAATACGGCATCACATTGTTGTTTTATCTGCTCCAGGTCAGTCGCCTGACACACCAAATCGCAAAAACCGGTAAGATGAGGATAAACTTCATCTATTCTTTTGTTAACATTCTCAGTGGAAAATATACATACCGGTTGAATTTCTTCGTGCCCGGCCATAATTCTTAATAATTCGGCAGCAGTATAACCATCGCCGATGATTCCTACTTTGTACATGGTCAAACCTCCATACATGTATAGTAAATGATATTTATAATTATACATTTCGATGTATAATCTTGCAATAAAATAATTTCCAAAAAGTATAATCCCAAGCAAATGCATTATTGTTCTGATTAATGGCAATAATATAGATATGTTGAACGGCCAAGCGAGGTTATCCTTGCCTGGCTTTCATATAAATGGGGAGAGTTTTTAGCTCTCCCCTTTCTAATATTATTGACCTTTACATTTCAATATATGAAATCTCGGCTCCGCAACCTGCACATCGGTGGTTCTGAATTCCACTTGCATTAATTTGATAGCCCTGTCTTTTTATTAGTACCTGTCCACATTGCTGACATACAGTATCATTTTCTTCACCCGGCAGATTGCCCATGTAGACAAATTTAAGATATTCGCGGGCAGTATTATAAGCCTGTTGCATGGTTTCAACGGGCGTAGGCGGTCTATGCATTTTATACGCAGGATAATAGCGCGATAAATGCAACGGAATGGTATTGTCCAAAGAAGCCAGCCATTCCGCCAAGGCCTTGATTTCTGAAATGTTGTCATTTTCCTCCGGAATAACCAGGTTAGTTATTTCCACGTGTAACTGGCTCCGGGCTTCTTCAACAGTGGCTTTTACTTCATCTAAAGCCGCTTTACAATGACGGTGATAGAAATAGTTATTAAAAGCCTTCACATCAATATTCATAGCATCAATTAAGGGAATCAGTTTTTTAAGTGGTGCCGAACTAATAAATCCATTGGTCACCAGCACGGTTTTTAAACCGTTATCCTTTAGCTGCTCGGCGGTTGGGTATATATATTCATACCATATGGAAGGTTCATTATAAGTGAAAGCTACTCCCACGGAGCCTTCTTCTCGGGTTTCAACCGCCAGCTTAACTAACTGCTCCGGGCTCATATAAGTAGTCTGCGGCTTTTCATGGGCGATGGAATAATTCTGGCAGAAGCTGCAGGCCAGATTGCAGCCAAAAGTTCCCGCTGAGAGAATCATGCTGCCGGGATAAAAATGGTAGAGGGGTTTCTTCTCAATGGGGTCTAAGGCCAGTGAAGATATTTCTCCATAGTTAACAGTGAACAGCATTCCCCCCTGGTTAAGCCGGACCCGGCATATGCCCTTATGCCCCTCTTTAATCCGGCACTGGTGGGGACACAAATAGCACTGGACTTGTTGATTATTCAGTTTTTCATAGTATAAGGCTTCCACTTGCGACATACCGTCCCCCCTATAAAACATTTTTGCGCATGGTGTATTCCATGCGCAAATTGAATGCGTTTTTAAAATCTGTGTCTCTCTGGGTTGAATCTTCTAAGTAAACCTCTTAACCTCGAATCTCTCTATTTCATACTTTTGGCCCCGGGGGATATCTGCTTTTTGCAGGGCAATCTCCAATTGTTGCTCAACTGTATCCACTCCTTCGAGATCGGGCAGCAAGACTCCCCGTTTCCGGCCATGGCTTACGATTACTCCAAATTTCTTGGGGTCCAGCCCCTCTCTGGTGCAAGGTTCAGGTTGTCCCAGGACATCAACCGAGTAAACCAGTTGTGCGAGTTCCTGGCTGCTCACCGGAGCAAACCGCGGATCACGTGTTCCGGCACTGACAGCATTATTAACTATTTCTTCGGCCAGATTATCATGAAACGGCAATATAGTGCCTATACATCCTCGCAGTTGACCGTTTTTCTTAAGCGATACAAAAGCCGCTGCCTTCTGCTCTTGCAGGGTCTGGAACTCACCGCTAATAGCTGGAGTTTGGCCGGTCTCTATGTATTTTTCCAGGGTTGTCCGCGCTAGTTGCACCGGTAATGACTCCTGATTACGTCTTTTCTTTACTGCCTCATCCTGTTTTTGTTTCAATTCCGTAAATATACTGGGTGCTTCTTCAATCGGCTGGAAACCGGCAGTAAGGTAGCCTATCCCAAATGGCCCTTCATAACTGAATATATTAGTATTATAGCTTGTACCATCCAGTGCTCCCAGCATAATTACCAGAGAACGGTAGCCGCATTCACCGGCATTTTCTAAAAAATAATGTGGTAAACTCAGAATTCCTTCTACATTTTTTTCATTTAACATGTTTTTAATAGCTTTATCATACTTGGGTCCATCAGCATGGAACTTATAAGGGCCGTCGTCCTTGAGCCGGTGGGACATATCCCCAGAGGCTACAATGGCTACGTTCCGATCCAGCCGATGGGCAGCCTCACTTATCATCCGGCCAAAGTTATACAGGTCCAGGACAGGCAGGTAGCCGATGCTAATCGCTACAATAGGAACTTCTTTTAAACCTGCTTTTTCCAGATAGTATAAGGGTACCAAAATACCATGGTCTATGGCTGCATTCAGATGATGTTCTCGGGCCATATCGTCGGTAATAGTGATAAATTCTATGCCTTGCTCGAGGGATAAGCAGGCAATCTCTTCAACCATGGCCACATCATTAGTGCGATGGGCTCCAATATTCTGACTGCCAAATGCACTGAAATCACCTTTCAGCTGCGGTTCGCCCAGACAGGACAGGCAGTCTGCAAAAACGTTTCCATGCGGGGTCAAAAATACTATAACATCGGGAGAAACCTCCGCCATTTGACTGGCTATGCTCTCCATTCCGTTTACCGTATCCTTTACCTGTATAAGATTGTCCCCCCCTATTTCAGGAATAATTAAAGGTGGATGCGGGGAAAAACAGGTATAACTGATCATCTTCAGGCCTCCTTGAAAGTGTTATTAAGCAGCGAGCTGAGGCATATCCAGTCTCCCATCATAACTAATCCTAGGGCACCATCTTCCAGGTACTCACTGCCTGGTTCCGGTCCTGAGCCTTGGCTATACCAGAGAAAATGGCATAGGCTAATTTATCTTGATATTCTTTGTTGGTAAGCAAATTTGCCTCTTCCGGGTTGGATATAAAACCTACTTCTACTATCACCGTAGTCATTTCGGTGTTATCAGATATATAGTAGCTCCCTGTTTTTGCTTTTCTTTTAGTATTCCCCAAAACGTTGGTTAATTCCTGCTGTATTGATTCGGCCATTAGCTTACTTTTTTCACTGGTTCCGCAGTAAAAAGTTTGGGCACCCGACCACCTTGGGCTTACATCAGCATTGGTATGAATACTTATATACAGGTCGGCTTTGGCCTTATTGGCCTTCTCAACCCGGTTAGCCAGATCTTTTCTTTTATGCTCGCGTACAGTCCCCTTAAAATCCTCCCCCGCCAGGTCCGTATCCGTTTTCCTGGTCATTATAACAACGGCTCCGGCCTGCCCCAGGTATTTGTTTAATTTTTTTGCAATAGGTAGAGTAATATCCTTCTCCCGCAGGTTTCCTCGAACAGCACCGGGATCTTGGCCCCCATGGCCCGCATCTACTACTATTACTTTGTTTCCCACCGCATAAGCCAGTACCATTTTCTGTTCACTATAATTCAACTTTATGAATGTTACATAACCTAAGGTTAATAAGAAAAAGGTTATCAAAACTAGATTAGTTTTATATTTTGAAATATATATAGCTTTTTGGCCAACCATTATTTCCCCCTCCCCATTTTTCAAGCCGTTTTTTCTTATATATGCTTTTGCATGCATATTTATAAGTCAGGTCATAAAATTATGCCTGTTACGGGGTGATTAGTACAAAAAAAAAGCCTCGCAGTTTGACAGCGAGGCTTTTGGTTGGCAAATATTTTTAACGTTTTGAGTATTGAGGAGCTTTACGGGCTTTATGCAGACCGTATTTCTTTCTCTCTTTCATACGCGGATCACGAGTCAAGAAACCTGCTCTTCTAAGTTGGGGCCTGATATCAGGGTTTGCTTTAACCAATGCTCTGGCAATACCTAATTTAATGGCACCAGCCTGTCCGGTTACTCCTCCGCCGGCTACCCGACAGATAACGTCGAATCTTCCTGTCATAGTGGTTAATTCCAGTGGTTGTAATACTATCAGCCGACTGGTTTTGTTAGGAAAGAAATCTTCAAAAGTTCTTTCATTTATGGATATATTACCATCACCGGGAACGAGTCTTACCCTGGCGGTGGCTTTTTTTCTTCTTCCGGTTCCCCAGTATTGTACCTTAGCCATTTGCGTCCTCCTTACCCTCTAAGTTCCCGAATTTCAGGTTTTTGAGCTTGATGGGGATGTTCGCTGCCACGATAAACCTTGAGTTTTTTGTACATTACATCTCCTAGTTTATTATGGGGAAGCATTCCCTTAACAGCTACTTCGATAGCCTTCTCCGGTTTCTTCTGCAACAAGGTCCGGTAATCCATTTCCTTTAGTCCACCCGGATACCCTGTATGATAACGATATTTCTTCTGATTCAATTTATCGCCGGTAAGCTTTACTTTACTGGCATTGATAATAATCACAAAATCACCCGTATCAACATGCGGGGTGTAAGTAGGTTTATGTTTTCCACGCAAGATGGAGGCAACTTCGGAACACAATCTACCCAGTGTTTGATCAGTTGCATCTATTACGTACCATTTGCGGTCGACTTCCGCTGGTTTTGCCATATACGTTTTCACGTGTTTCCCTCCTGTACGTTACAATACCCATGTAATTGCTGTCTCTCTCTTCTTATGTATGTCAACGGGGCAGAAGCCACGCATAATTGTAGAGAGTACCTTTTAATATTATCTAAAAGCTACTGTCTTTGTCAACTAAAGTGATATTTTTTTCTTAATTCCGGTATTCTACTGCTGCCAGATAAAGGCCCTGGGGCGGGGCAGTTGGTCCGGCCATCGAACGCTCCTGGCAAGCAAAGATTTCTGAAATATCATGTTTTTGCCGTCCCCGTCCTATTTTAAGGAGAGTTCCGGTAATTATCCTTACCATATTATATAGAAAACCGTTAGCCGAAATATCCAGAATTAGAAAAGGCCCCTTTTCTCTTAAAGAGCACTTATATACATTACGCTCTGAAGTTTTAGCACTGGAGCCGGTGGAACAAAAAGCCTTAAAATCATGCTTTCCCTCAATTAAAGCACACGCCCCCTGCATAGCTTTTACATTTAGTTCCCGGCTATAACAGCAGGCATAATTCCGGAAAAATATGGCCTGTTCCTTTTCACGATATATCATATAACGGTATTGTTTCTGAATAGCTTCATAACGGGGGTGAAAATCCGGTGCAGCTAACTCGCTCTTTAATGCCCGAATATCAGGAGGCAAAATAGTATTTAAAGCCAGGTCAAATCTTTCCGGCGGTATGGTGGAATCACTGTCGAAGGCAATTACCTGTCCCAGAGCGTGAACTCCGGCGTCTGTCCGTCCGGCACTGGTGATGGTTATCTTCTCGGCTGTCAATTTATAAAGACATTGCTCAATTTCCTGCTGCACAGTATGGGCATTAATTTGTCTTTGAAAACCATGATAATTAGTGCCGTCATATTGGATAATCATTTTTGTCCTGACCACCTGTTAACCTCCCGATTCAACATAGACTCGCTGCCTCGCACACAGATTTTTACGGATTTACACTAATTTTTCTTAATAATAATTCATAATAAATTCTACGCTGAGCAACTGGTGTTGTCCATGCGGAGTTTGGAACGAGTGGCTTTATGCATCCATATTCCTAACTCAACGGGAGTTACATCAAAAACATTAATAACACCGCCCAGACTACTATTATAATAATGAAAAGGTAGTCCATATCTACCAGTCGTAGTTCATACATGCTGGTTCTTTCGCCACCGGTGTAACACCTGGCTTCCATCGCCTGAGCCAGGTCATTGGCCCTTTTAAATGCACCTACAAATAACGGTACCAGCAGAGAAATAATGTTGCGTACTCTTTTCCTTATATTTCTGCTTTTAAAATCAGCTCCCCGGCCCATCTGCGCCTTACTGATACGTTCTGCTTCCTCAATAAAGAAAGGAATGAATCTTAAGGTGATGTTCATTATCATAACCGTTTCCTGAACCGGGAAACCTAATCGGGCCAGTGGTTGCAATAATTTCTCCAAACCACCGGTAAGAGCCATCGGAGTTGTGGTGATACTCAATAACTGAGCCATCATCAGTATTAACACCAGGCGAATACCAATAGACGCCCCCGCCGCCAGCCCTTGTCCGCTTAACTCCAAAACATGCAAATCTATTACTGTATTGCCTCTGGTTAAAATAATCTGTACCAGAACAGTTACTATTATAATAAACCAGAATGGCCTCAGGCTCTGCAGATATAAGGAAATATTTATCCGGCTAAGCAGCACTACAATTATGCAGGTTATCAGCAATAGCCCCAGCTGTGCAGTTGTGCGGGCAGAGAAGACTGCTATCATAAACACCGCTACCAGCAGCATTTTGGTCCGCGGGTCTAATTTATGAATTATCGATTCACCCGGTACATACTGCCCCAGGCTAATCCGTGTAAACATCAACCATTCTCCCCTTAAAATAGGCTAACGCCTGTTTTAATTATGAATTTTAAATTGTGAATTATGAATTTAGGGTGAAATGCTGTGCATTTCGCTTATTATAATGTTCATAGTTAGCCTTCTGCTAAGTAAATAAATAGAAAGGAAAACTTGTTTTCCTTCAACAATTCATAATTCCTAATTCAAAATTCATAATTTTTTAGGGCTCTGGCTATCTCCCGGCTGGCTTCGTGGGGGTTCCTGACCTGGGTGTTTATATCCCAGCCTCTGTGCTTTAACCTGCCCACCACGTCCCGGCTAACTGGCAGTTCAAATCCCTGCCCGACCAGTTCCTCTCTGTTATCAAGCACTGTCCAGATGTCTCCCTGTTTAAAAACCTCTCCCTTTACCAGTACCAGGAGATGGTTACAAACTGCTAACAGCTCAATTAGATGATGGGAGACTATTACA
>JBDKUD010000026.1:0-7037 GCA_039679805.1 Syntrophomonas sp.
AATTGCATCAATATTAAGGTTATTGGTGGTTATCGTATGTATTAAACTTTACAGGGATATCAAGAGTTTCTTTTAACTTGGAAGGAGGGATTGCCCCACTTGTTCCAGATGTAATAAAGCAATACATGAGAGGGCCTTGCTTTCAGAGGCAGTTGGAGAGTTGACCCGACCAGCTATGGACCCATTATTAACGATTCGTATATTGAACCGCCTGGGGATTAAAGATGCTAACGCTGAAGTTCCTTTGACTGGATTGTTTGAATCATGGGGAATACTTAGCCTGGCTGCTATGAGTATGATGCTTATTATGCCTTATGGTTATGCTTTCTTAAGACTAATGTACACTATATATAACAAAATTGTGCTATTGCTTACCGTGACAGTACATTTCAGCTGGAGAATTCCTTTTGGGCAAGTAAACAACATTCTTGGGATTATATTTATGATTGGAGCAATAATAGCGTTTTACGGATTCGGCAGGGTATATTGGGGTATGAGTAAAAAGGAGTTGGCATCATGAACCGAAAAATAGGGTTTCTCTTATTATTAGTGTTGTTTTTAGCTGGTTTTACTGGAAACGCGTACGCTGAAAAGAATATTGCCAAACATACAAAAGTAATACATGAAGGCCAAATAACCAGAGATGTATTCCTTTTTGGAGAAGATGGTATTATATCTGGTACAACGGATGAGGTAGTAGTAATAAATGGCAATCTTACTTTGACCAGTACTGCCAATATAAAAGATCGGGTATTTATTGTCGGCGGAAAATTAACCCGAGAACCGGGAGCAAAAGTCGGGGAAGGAGTTTTTCATGTTAATCTAAGGCATGAAACCTTGAACAGTTTATTGCTGGGGCTGGGAGCCTTTATAGGTATAGAATTAGGCAAACTTTGTTTAGGGGTGTTGATAATTTTGGCCAGTTTGACAGCCCTATTATTGGTTAAAACCCGTGTCAATAGAGCCAAAAAAGCTTTAGAGACAAATTTTATGAAAACTGGATTATTAGGATTGCTGGCGACTATAGGATCAGCTATGATATTTTTTGCTCTAATCGTAACTATCTGGGGCATTCCAGTAGCAATTTTACTCGGAACAATAATTATAGCTCTAATATCTATTGGAATGGGAGCATTAAGCTTAATATTTGGCGAACTTTTATTACGAAGCTATAGTTGGGGTCAAAAACCGTTTATTCAGGTTTTTGCCGGTTCTATTAGTATAGTTACTCTTTCTAATTTCCCGGTTTTCGGTGCTGTGTGGGGTATAATGGTATTTGTTTTTGCTTTGGGCGCACTGGCTTTAAGTATATTACCGGGGAGGACAGATTTTAATGCTTAAAAAATTATTAACAGGTTGGATTTCACCCCTAAAGAATTTGGGTGCCTGGATGACAATAGGGATAACATTGGGTCTGGTATTTATTTTGACTTTTGCAGTGATAGCTGAAGAGCTCATTGAAAACGAATTAAATCTATTTGACCAGACAATTATTAGTGCTGTTAGTACAATTAACAGCCCCTTAACAACCCAGATTATGAAGGGAATTACCATGCTTGGTTCTGCTGCCGTGATGATAACTATAGTGGTATTAGCCTGGCTGGTATGTTTGAGATATAAAAAGTATTTGTGGGATACAGCTACGGTAACAATAGTACTAACCGGCGCATGGTTGATGAATTCGCTGCTAAAATGGGTGTTTCACCGCAGCCGCCCTTATGGATTAAGATTGGTAGAGGCAGCCGGATATAGTTTCCCCAGTGGTCATGCCATGATTTCACTGACTTTTTATGGAATGGTGGCATATTTATTATGGAATAATTTGAAATCTCAGCGGGCTAAGTATTTATCAGTTGGCTTTATTTCTTTGATGGTTCTGGCAATTGGTTTAAGTCGAATTTATCTGGGTGTTCATTATCCAAGTGATGTTGTGGCTGGCTTTGCAGCGGGAGGTGTGGTACTGATAGGAAGTATTCTGGGGCTGCAGGCGGTTCAGCAACGCAGACAATGCTAAATACTATTTTATTATCAAAGATTACAGATGGCCTCGTTCTATTAAGGAACGGGGTTTTTTATTTTTGCCAATACCGACATGAAAGCTACGGTAATAAATACAAATTATTTACATTGCCGGTACAAAATCTTAATATCGTTAATCCTAATGCTTAACATTTAAATGATATTCTGATTCCAGCAAAGGATTTGATAATAAAAAAAATTAAAGGAGGAAAATAGTAGATGATGTCATTGAGAGTAAGGAGAATTACCACTTTCTTATTACTGGGATTGTTATTGGCGGGTGTTACTTTTGCTTCCGGATGCGGGACTAAGAAAACTGAGAGCGGCACAGCAGGATTATCCGGTACTTTGACTATTGCTGGGTCAACATCCGTACAACCCTTCAGTGAAGTTCTGGCAGAAGAATTTATGGCCAAGAACAAAAATGTTCAGGTTAATGTACAGGGTGGAGGTTCCAGCCAAGGTGTTGAAGCTGCTGTATCAGGTGCTACAGATATCGGATCGGCTTCCAGGGATTTGAAAGATGAGGAGAAAGCTAAAGCTACGTTAGTTTCAACTCCGATAGCCATTGATGGAGTAGCTATAGTAGTGAATAGTGCCAATAAAGTTACTTCCTTAACTTCGGAGCAGGTTAAAAATATTTACCTTGGTAATGTTAAAAATTGGAAGGATATAGGAGGATCTAACGCTCCCATAACCGTTGTAACCAGGGAAGACGGTTCCGGTACCAGAGAAGCTTTTTCCAAAGGTATCATGAATGAAGAGAACATAATTAACAGTGCTATTGTACAAAATTCAACCGGAGCGGTAAGAACTACTGTAGCAGGAGATAAAAATGCAATTGGCTACGTTTCCATGGCAAGTGTAAATAGTGAAGTAAAAGCCGTGGATTTGGATGGAGTAGCAGCTACTGAAGCTAATGTTAAATCTGGACAATACAAATTACAAAGACCTTTCATTTATATAACTAAAGATGCTCCAAAAGGTCTTGCCAAAGCATTTATCGACTTTGTACTAAGTAATGAAGGCCAGAAGATAATAGTTGATGAAGGTGCTTATTCAGTTAATAAATAATATTTGCAATAAATTAACATGGGTGAGGATATGTTGCACACTCATTTAAAACCCGCACCGGTTAATGGCTGCGGGTTGTTTACAATGAATTTACCTTTTTAGAACAAATTTTTTAGATTATATCACCGCTTACTTAACATAGTAATGTTATCGTCATAATTAAAGATTGGTTAATTATAAAATGAGGCTGGTGATATGGAATTTGAACAAGCATCTTGGAGGGGAATTAGTAAATTCATCGTTGTTATCAATAACCAATGATAATGTGGGTAGAGGCAGGTTTAAAAATGTTATGTTCAAGATTAACGTTGAAACATTAATTGAAAAACTGTTAAAGGTTTGCGCAGCACTATCTATTCTAGCAATTATACTTATAACTCTTTTCATATTTATTCGGGGAATCCCACTGATTTTAAATATCGGTCCGGGTGATTTCCTGTTAAGGAGCGAATGGAATCCAACCAAAGGTATTTTTGGCATAATGCCAATGATTATAGGTTCTCTGGCGGTAACATTTGCTTCATTATTATGGGCTGTACCCGTGGGTTTGGTTACTGCGGCTTTTCTGGCTGAAATTGCTCCCCTTAGAGTTGGCCGCATAACCAGTAATCTGGTGGAGCTGCTGGCTGGTATACCATCAGTAGTATATGGCTTCTTTGGTCTCATTGTTATAGTTCCATTTATAAGAAATTACCTGGGAGGGAACGGAATGAGTATACTGGCAGGAGCCATTGTACTGGGAATTATGATTCTTCCTACTATAATCACTATTTCCCGCGATTCCATAATGGCTGTACCAGGTGAATACAAGGAAGGGTCTTTGGCTCTGGGAGCAACCCATTATCAGACGATTGGCAGAGTAATTATTCCAGCTGCCCGATCAGGAATAATTACTTCCATAATATTGGGTATGGGCAGGGCTGTAGGTGAAACCATGGCGGTGGTTATGGTTACCGGCAATGCAACCCTGATTCCAGGCAGCCTCTTATCGCCTGTACGTACCATGACCAGCACTATTGTGCTGGAAATGGGTTATGCCAGTGGTGACCATCAGGCAGCATTATTTGCAATAGGAATGATTTTATTTATATTTATAGTCGCATTAAATTTAATTGTTAATATGGCGGTAAAGGCAGGTAAAATGAATGGGAGCTACTAACGCTAAAGAACGATTATTAACCGCATTATTCTGGTTCTCAGCATTGCTTATAGTGGGAATATTGTTTGCAATTATTGGGTATGTTGCCTTAAAAGGAATATCAGCTATAAGTTGGGAGTTCATATTTCAGTCTCCCAGTCGTGCCGGAAAAGAGGGGGGGATATCTACAACTATTGTCGGTACACTATATCTAACTTTAGTTGCGCTGATTATAGCTGTTCCTCTTGGAGTTGGAAGTGCTCTTTACCTGGAGGAATATGCCGACCGCGGAAGCAAGTTTGCTTATTTGGTTAATTTAACCTCGGAGACTTTAGCAGGTATTCCATCTATCATTTTTGGCCTGTTTGGTTTTGTTTTCTTTGTTATTTTTCTTAATCTGGGGTGGTCCATATTGTCGGGAGGAATGACTCTGGCTATCATGGTTCTGCCGACTATCATAAGGACATCACAGGAAGCTATAATTTCCGTACCTCATGAGTACCGGGAAAACAGTCTGGCACTGGGGGCCAGTAAATGGCAAACAATTAGTAAAATCATCGTTCCTTCAGCAGTTCCTGGCATTATTACAGGTATAATACTGGCTACTGGAAGGGCTGTGGGCGAAACAGCTGCAGTTATCTTAACGGCAGGCAGTTCGCTTGGTATGCCGATATTATTGAGTGACCCGGCACGCACCATGTCAGTGCATCTTTATATGCTGGCTATGGAGGGTATCTCCATGGAAAGAGCTTTTGGGACAGCGTTTTTAATTATTATTTTAGTAATAATCATAAATTATCTTGCTAATTTAAGTCTTCGCAGACTATCACATTCATTGAGGTGAAGCAGATGACAAATGCAATTAAAGTTAAAGCAAATGATGTAAAAGTTTTCTATCAGAAATATCAGGCCTTGCATGATATCAATATGGAGATTCAGGAACATCGCGTTACAGCTCTGATTGGTCCTTCCGGCTGCGGAAAATCAACCTTTTTACGTACTATTAACCGATTGAATGAATTAATTGAAGGAACAACCATTGAAGGTCAGATTTATCTGGATGGAAAGCCAATTTATGATAAAGATATAAATGTAGTTGCATTAAGAAAAAAAGTAGGAATGGTTTTTCAAAAACCGTCAGTTTTCCCCATGTCCATTTATGAAAATGTTGCCTATGGGCCACGAATTCATGGTATTCAGCAAAAAAGCCAGCTCGATGATATAGTAGAGAAAAGTCTGAAGTTAGCTAATTTATGGGGAGAAGTTAGTGATCGGTTGAATTCACCGGCGGTCCGAATGTCAGGCGGGCAACAGCAAAGATTGATTATAGCCAGGGTTTTGGCGGTTGAACCTGAGGTTATTCTTATGGATGAACCTGCTTCAGCACTGGATCCTATTTCTACCTCCAAGTTGGAGGAACTAATATCCCAGCTTAAAGAAAATTACACCATAGTAATTGTTACTCATAATATGCAGCAGGCAGCCCGGGTGTCTGATTATACAGGGTTTTTCCTGAATGGATATATGGTGGAATTTAACCGCACCGAAGAAATATTTGTTAATCCACGGGATAAGAGAACTGAGGATTATATTACCGGTAGATTTGGTTAGCAGGGGGGAAGTTATAAATATGTTAATAAACTCATTGCCAGTTGAACTGGAGAAAACAAAAGAAGATCTCCTGAGAATGGGCAGACTTGTCCAGGAGCAAATAATCAAGTCTGTAAAAGCACTGGTTGAAAAAGATATGGACCTGGCTCGGGAGGTTATTGCTAATGATAATATTGTAGACCAAATGGAACTGGATCTGGAGAAAAAATGCCTGGGTCTTATTGCCTTAAAACAACCAATGGCCAAGGATCTGCGGCTCATTGGTACGGTATTGCGCATAATTGTAGATATTGAGAGAATGGGTGATTTGGCTGAAGATATAGCAGAAATTGCCGTGAAATTGTATGAACAGACATATATAAAACCGCTGATAGATATTCCTCGTATGGCTAGACTGGCGGAAGATATGATAGAAACCGCACTTCGAGCTTTTATTGACCAGGATGTTTCTTTGGCTATGAAATTAATTCCCATGGAAACAGAGATGGATGCTCTTTACAATCAGGTATTTAGTGAACTTCTAGTGTACATGATGAAGGATCAGGGTAACATAGCCCAATCTACAGCTTTATTACTGATTGCAGTTCACCTGGAAAGGTTTGGCGACCATGCAACTAATTTAGCCGAGATGGTTATATATGTGGAGGAAGGCAGAAGAGTCGACTTGAATGAATTAGCTAGAAATGAATAATGGTGTTACTATGATGTAATGCTAATGTTATGCTCACAACTAGAACAAAATGTGACGATATTCACCAACAATTCTTATTAAAGAGAACAATACTGGTAAATTATAACACTCGGAAGTCAAATCAAAATGACTGCCGAGTGTTTTTTTGTTTGATGGGGCAGCTTAACATAATTAAAAAAAGGCATTGTACAAGGAATACAAAGTATTTTTATTTCGCTGTTTTATATATAAAAAGATTCACAAAGTAATGCCCTATAAAATACATTTATCTGGCATAAAAATTGCTTTATATGTAGGCATATGTCCTCAAAGGATAAAAACGTACGGTTTCACAAACAGACTCTACAAAAGGCGAGTCTGTTTACAAGATAAAGTCTAGGAGGAGGTGTACACATAGTATCTCTTAAGTTCTGGTTCTAATTAATAAAGGAGGGATAAATTAATGGAACTCACAAAGGAACAATTATATGATTTTTATCAAACAATGGTAACTTGTCGGGCTTT
>JBDKUD010000364.1:0-2908 GCA_039679805.1 Syntrophomonas sp.
CTTCATTTTGATCAATATTATAACGCTGCGCTATTACCTGCAGTGCATCAGCCTTGGTAGCCCGAGGGTCCATGACTTCAAGGAAACGGGGCTTGGAACGGGTCACATACAGCCTGGACCCAAACCGTTGGTTGAGTTCCGCTTCCATATCCAAAATCTTTTGTTCATTATACGAAACGGCTAATATTTTCATAGGTTTTTCGGTTGCCAGGGCTTCTATCAGGCTGGGAACCAAAACCGGCACTATCCCGGCTATTCCTGAGTAGTAGCGTCCTTCTTCGGTTAGAGATTCCATGCACAGGTTGTCATTAAAATAGGTATGGTAATGTACCCCGTTGTCGTTAAAAAACTGCATTACTTCCCTGGCCAGATCACCGGGAACAGGTCGGTTATATAGTTCTTCACCAGACATCGAGTTTTTAACCCAGGCCCCCTCGTAGGTTATCAAAGGAACATCTATATTTAACTGCCGGGCATAAGGAAGGGCGGATTTAAGCATCCGGCCGGTAGCCAGGGTAACAATAACCCCGTTTGCCTTTACCGCGCGAATGGTGTCGACGCACTCGTCAGAAATCTTTAGTTTACCATCAAGTAATGTCTCATCCAGGTCCAGAGCTACTAATTTTATCGCCATTTTTTACTCCTTCATATGTAATTCTCGTGGAAAGGCGGCGGGTTTATCCACCGAACTTCTAAAAGCCAGGTTTTTAATTTTGCCCCAACTTATATTAATTGCAAAGAAGCCGGGCTAACGCCCGGCTTATACAGCAAAAATTATAAATTCCGGATTATCTAAAATAAGCTGAATTATCATCAACAAAATAGCTTACTATAAAACTGATAATGCTCAATAATAAGGCACTGAGAATTGCCCAGCCAAACCCATTAATGTCGAAACCTTTAACAGTGACGGAAGTCAACCATAACATAAACCCGTTAATCACAAAAGTAAACAGGCCTAATGATAATATGTTGAGAGGAAGAGTGAGTAAAAATAATACAGGCCTAATGATTGCATTAACTATCCCTAGGAATATTGAACCCACCACGGCACCCCATATTTTTAATTCAAAACCGGGTAGTATTGCTGCCGTTAGTATGATTGCCAGAATATTTAGAATCCACCTCAAAGCCCAACCCTGCATTACAATTCCCCCTTTCATTATTTTAGTTGACATTTACGAATTATGTTATCGTATCACTTATATTTTATCATGTTTAACCATTTTTCCACTTTATTTCCCGGGAAATGTTTAAACAAAACAAATTAGCACAGATAAAACAGAATAAGTGTCGATAAAAAATAGACTCAACACTGAAGGACACAGATTTAATTGGATTTACACTGAAAGATTAAAACAATGTAAAGAATAATCGTACATGCAGCAGAGTATGCCAATAAGCAGTATTTTAATTATCGTGTTACCCCCCCATGTTCACAGGATACAACCGCGTATAAAAAATAGTATCCATCATTTCATATAAAAATCTGTGTCCCTCTGTGTTGAATTATCCTAGTATCCGTTTCAGTTTTTTATTATTATATCCAAGCAGCGATTTCAGGATTCGTGAAAGAATTTATATACTGCGCTCGCAGCCGTGGTACTCATACCGTGAACAGCCGCAAGTTCATCCTGGCTGGCCTGTTTTATCTTTGTTACCGAGCCAAAATGGGCCAGCAATGCTTTTTTCCGAGCCGTTCCAACCCCCTTGATGTCGTCCAGGGCTGACGCGATGGTTTTTTTAGCCCGGCGTTGGCGGTTGTAGGTTATAGCAAAACGGTGCGCTTCATCACGTACTCTCTGCAGAAGCATTAGTCCTTCATTACGTCTGGGAAGTGTCAGTGGTAAGGATCTGCCGGGCTGAAATATCTCCTCATTTTTTTTAGCCAACCCAAAAACCGGAATGTCGAGGTGCATTTCGTCCAGTATTAATTTCACGGTATTAACCTGGCCCAGTCCGCCGTCAATTAGTAATAAGTCAGGCTCCGGCAGGAAGGATTCGTTTCCCTGCTGAGCCTGGATTAACCGTCTTTTTACAGCTTCCGCCATGGAAGCAAAATCATCATTTTGATTAGTTTTAATTTTAAACCGCCGATAGCATTTGCGATCAGGTACCCCTCCCGTGAAAACCACCATGGAAGCTACCGTTTCCTGTCCGCTCAGGTGAGATATATCAAAACATTCTATGCGTTCCGGAATTACTTCCAGGTCTAAAGCCTGGCTCAACTGCATCTGAGCTTCATGGCTGCGGAAATCCTGGTGCTGTTTTTCCTCCCACAGTATAGCGGCATTGTTAATAACCATGTCCAACAAACTTCTTTTTTCACCCCGGCGAGGAAACCGTACTTCCACTTTATGTCCGGTCCTCTGCCTAAGCCAGGCCTCAACCAGCTGCTCATCAGGCGGCAGAGTACTGACCAGAATATCTCCCGGTACATCATTATTATCTGCATAATATTGCTTAAGGAAGAATTCTATTACTTCCGGTTCATCCTCACCTATGGCTCTTTTCAACCAGAAGGTATCTTTACCGATTATTTTTCCCGCCCGGATTCTGAAAACCTGAACCAGATTCTCCTTATCACCAGCTATCATCCCAATAACATCCATGGAATATTCGGTTTCATAATCTATCTTTTGCTTCTCACTGATTCGCTTAATGGCCTGAATCTGGTCTCTAAGACGGGCGGCCTTTTCGAAATCCAGTTCAGCAGCAGCTTTTTTCATTTCTTCTGCCAAGGGGTTAATAATATCGTGTGATTTTCCGTCCAGGAAGTCTAAAATTCCGGTAACAGCCTGCCCATAATCCTCCTGACTTACCTGTCCGGTACAGGGAGCCGGACATTTTCCCATATCCCGGTTAAGGCAGGGACGGCGGTTAAGTTGCAGAGTTTTGCAGGTGCGTA
>JBDKUD010000098.1:0-4744 GCA_039679805.1 Syntrophomonas sp.
GATTAAACCCGCCGCCTGTTTGGTTAATAGGAATCCGACCGTTTAAAGAAGCGGGGGACGTATTTTCGCCTCGTTATAGGTTAATATAGGTCCTATTTACCATAAGAAGTCCTTTTTCCCTTGCAAAAGCAAGCTGTTTTAATTACCATTAATTATAGAAAAATACGTATTGTATTCTGCAACAAAGGTCAGATGTAAAAGCTTTCATGACCATTTGTAATATTTTTACATCAGGAGGTTGGAAATGAATTTTGATGCTGCTGTAATAACCGAAAAAGGTGTAACTTTTGTCGTAGTTCTGGTAAAACCCGAAGTATTCAAACACGAATCCTCCATTAACGAGGCCCGTGATATCTTCTCCAAGTATTTTCCCATTATGCCGATCGTATTAATGGCACAGGATCATGCTACACTGCCATCGGTCCACGGCCGCGCGGATCTGGTCAGATTCCTGAAAAAGGTTGATTATATGACTCTTCCCTGGAAGCAATACAGCGTAAAATAAGCTGCCCCAATCAGCCATTTAAGCATAGGAACCCGCCCGTTTAAAGGAGCGGAGGATATTTTTACCTCTTTATAAAGGTAACCAGCAATATGCCCACTACTTTGCATAAAAAAATTGTGTATCTGGAAGCACCCAATCGAGCCAGATTTCCTTACTGCAATTGTTTGTATATAGATGACGATATAAAGGCGGTCATTGACAGCAGTTGCGGTGATGAAAATCTGGGCTACCTTTTTGAACATCCCCCCGAGGTAATTCTTAACTCGCATTTTCATGAGGACCACATCTTAAACAATCATCTTTTTCCCCGGGCTCAAGTCTGGCTCCATGCCCAGGATGCTCCGGCCGCACGTTCATTGGAAGTTTTTCAAGAATTCTATGGTTTTCAGCAGTTCGATGGTCGTCAACTGGGCAGGAAATTTATAAAATCCGTGGATTTACAGGCCTCGCCAGTCCACCGGGAAATTACCGACGGGGAGATCCTGGATTTCGGCAGCGTACACTTACAGGTAGTTCATTTACCCGGCCATACTCCAGGCCATTGCGGATTTTATGAAGAAAAGAGCGGACTTCTTTTCAGCGGCGATATCGATCTTAGCGGTTTTGGTCCCTGGTATGCCCATCTCTGCAGCGATCTTGATTATTTTATGAAATCAATCCAAAAATGTATCGAAATTAACCCCCGGCTTATTGTTTCGTCCCACAAAGGAATCATCCGGGAAGACATAGTTACAAGATTAAAAAAATACCACGAAATAATTTTTACTAAAGAACAACAAGTCTTAAATGCTTTGCAGCAACCAGCCAATATTGAACAACTGGCCAGCCGGCAAATCTTCTATGGACCCCACGTAAAATTAGGTCCCTTTATGTTTTGGATGGAAAAAATGGCTGTTTATAAACATCTGGAACGCTTGATTAAATTGAATCAGATTGAACAGAGCGGTGAAACTTATTATCTAAAGTAGGTGAGGTGTGAGGCTTAAGGGGTGAGGGGTACGTTGTACTAATTAGTTACCTTCCTAGTTGAGAGTGATGAGTATATAAATAGGCCGCAATATTGGTGTCGGAGTAAGCGCGAGCAAACTGTGAATTTGTGTAAAGTGCGAAACTTGTGTTCATATATTAATGAAATTAGAATCAGACAAAGAAAAATGCGGAGGCGATAATCAGGTAGGCGCCTACCAGCAGGGAGCCTTCGAGCCAGTTCGATTCCCCGTCCAGGCTAATAAACTGGGCGATCAACACCGCCAAACCGACTGCTACCAATTCATAATAATTAAACATGATATTCATCGGTCGGGCAAACAACAAGCTGAGAAAAATTAGAACCGGGGTCACCAATAAAGCAATTTGAGCGCTGGAACCAATCGCAATTTCAAAAGCCAAATCCATTTTATTTTTGTAAGCCATTAAGACCGCTGTGGAATGTTCGGCTGCGTTGCCTATGATGGGAATAATGATTATTCCTATAAAAAATTCCGACCAGCCTAAAGCCTGGGTCACCGGTTCGATACCGCTAACCAGCAGTTCGCTTTCCAGGGCAATAAAAACCGTACTTAAAGCCAGCATGAGGATAGATTTATTTTTGCTCCACTTCCCTTCAGCTTCGGCGATTTCGCAAACCTCGCTGTTGCGCCGCATGGAAAAGGTTATCCCTGCAAAATAAAGCACAAATAATATGACCGCTACCCCGACACTGAATTCCTCCAGGGCCAGCGAACTGGTCTTGTTATGAAAGAATACCGCTGGAATTATTAGTGCAATAACCGATAGAAGCATCAGGCTGGTCTGGTTGTTAACATGAGTTCTGTCAAAATACTGCAGCCCGTTCTTCAGCCCGCCTACTAATATGGACAAACCTAAAACCAACAAAATATTGCCTAATATGCTGCCTGCGATAGAAGCTTTAACCACTGAAAAAAGACCGGCTTTGAGAGCAAATATGGTAATCAGAAGCTCTGTGGCATTGCCGAAAGTGGCATTCAATAACCCGCCTATTTTTTCCCCGGTATAACACGCCAAATTGTCGGTGGCTTCACCCATAATACCTGCCAAAGGGACAATGGCCAGACAAGCCATAAAAAACATAACTATTTCACTGCCGGTAAATTTAAAATAAAAACTTAATATAACCGCGGGCAATAAAAGATAAAGATACTTGCTCACTTTCAAACCTCCATATTAGCTTGGTGGCGTCAAATAAAATTTTTTGTGGGTAACTGGAAAATATTATAACACTATCTTACAACCAAGCAAACAGACATCTTACCTTTCTTTAAGCATCGGAAGAAACAGCGGAGCAGTTTCAATACACCGCTGCAACGAGGCGGGGAATCAGAACCTGCCGCCTGTTTGGTTAAAGGAACCCGACCGCTAAATAAGCGGAGGACATGTTTTCACCCCGTTATAGTCTCCACTCCTTACCCCTTACGCCTTACGCCTTACACTTTTGAAATTATACCAGCAAAAGCTACAAAGACAATATCTTGCCATTATTAATGAATCTATCCGTATAGATTCATTTTGTAATCATTCCAATACATTATCGCATCATTTTAATCCATTATTGTATCAGTATTGAATTATTTTCCGCAGTAATTCCGGTAAATATAACTGACAAACCCCCATAATTCCAGCTTTTTTTATAATTTATACAAGATTCTTGATTTTGGCACGGTTTTTGCTTATATAGAATTGCAAATAATAAGTAGAGGCCATCATTGAGATATAAAAAGGATCAATCCAGTATCTGACCTAGCTAGTTTTAAGCAATGATTATAAAATCACCATATCAGTAATGCTCTACGGTCATCTGCCAAATAATTACCAAAACACCTGCCGAAGCAAATCAACGGCAAAGGCACTGCCTGAGCCGCGATAAATAAAGGAGGTAATATATGATGACCTACAAAAATTCGGAAAGGTTCACAGAGGAATGGGTGCCATCCTATGTGGAAACAATGGAATCCTTGTATGGGCCGCTAATGGAGGAACAAAGCCCAAGCATTGAGGAGATTAATGAGGTTTTATGTAATAACTTCATGGAAAAACCTCAAGATCCGGATCAGAGCTTGAACCGCTGGATCAACCTCTATCTGGCATTGCTAGATTTCTTGCACGGAATCATCAGCACCGAGGTGGTTCCTAACATTGAGAGCATTAACCAGAAATGGATTGAGTGCTTCTTCCCCGGCCAGGAACCGGTAGTTGACGTAATGACCAACAACTGGGTTAATGCTTATCTGGACCTGCAGGAAATCTTGCAGGCTAAACAGGATTTTAAAACATTAACGCCCATTGCAGCAGTCAATCAGGAATGGATAAGGTGTTTCTACACTTCCGGTCCAGATGAAGACTTTGAGTTTAAAGATGGATGGGCAAGTTCCTACTTGGCCAGTAATGAAGAAGTGTATGGAGCGCTGGATTTGCAACTCGGTTTCAGCATTGATGAGCTGAATTTGGAATTGATGGGGCTGTTTCGGGATGACAGCAAATCCGGGAAAAATTTGGCTAAAGTTGCCTAAAGGCTCAAATCAGCAATTTAATTAGAAATTAATTATGACGGATTAACCTGAAGTCGCCCGGTTGGAAATTTTAAACCGGGCCTTTGGGTTTTTGTTTTTTAACCAGTTTCCCCTCCTGAACAGAACATATGTTATAATGTGAAAAGTATAATTAGGAGCGTGAAACGATGAATATCGTTAATAAATTACTTAAACCTTCCTTGTCCATAGATTTGGAAATGCGCATCGACGAAGCTTATACTTACCTTTCGGACTGCGGTCTGGATGGTGCAACCATCCACGATTCCGGTAATGAGATAATCGGAGTTATTACCAAAAATCAAATTTTGCAGGCAATCGGCAATGGGGTCGCTCCCAAATGCCCGGTAAAGGATTTGATGTCAACCGATAAGGAAATTATTAAATTTGCAAATGAATTCCAGTCAATAATAAACGATTTGAAGCATCAGCTAGCCTTTAAAGAAATGCATGAATCTCTTGACAGCCGTAAGTTCTCAAATCTTCTCTGGTCCTTCACCGAGTTGTTTCAAGATCGAAAAAGCTATTGGGAAGCCTGTATTGACTCCATTTACAATCCCTTGGTTTCCATTGACAATGACGGTAATGTCAACTATTTCAACAAAGCTTTTGAAAAGGCTACAGGAATATCGGCTGCCGATGCCCTGGGCCGCAATATAAACGACCTCTTTCGCACCAGCGGGCTGGTTGATGT
>JBDKUD010000021.1:0-4092 GCA_039679805.1 Syntrophomonas sp.
ATGAAATAGCTCTATTGGCTGAAGTAGAGAGTTCAGGTAATGATAGAAAAAAGATTGAAGCCTGGCTTAGTGACGAGCTATCAGTAATGCGGGATTCAGTACATAAAGGATTGGACCCGGAAATAAAATCAGTGGGAGGTCTTATTGGCGGCAATGCCTACCGTATGTGGCAGCGTCTGGAGAAAAATGATTCGCTGGTGGGAGGTACCTTGCTTAAAGCACTTAGTTATTCCCTGGCGGTTACCGAAGTAAATGCCGCTATGGGCAAGGTAGTCGCTGCACCCACTGCAGGAGCTAGCGGAGTTGTTCCCGGTATCATTCTGGCTTTGCAGGAAGACAAATCCTACCCGGATGAACAATTGGTCAAATCATTGCTGGTAACCGGAGCTATAGGCAAAATCATTGCTACTAATGCCAGTCTTTCAGGAGCCGAAGGCGGATGTCAGGCTGAATGCGGTTCTGCTTCTGCAATGGCAGCAGCAGCAGCAGTCTTCCTGGCCGGGGGAAGCTCTGAGCAGTGCTTGGAAGCAGCTGCTATGGCACTTAAAGGATTACTTGGTCTGGTATGTGATCCAGTGGCAGGTTTGGTAGAAGTGCCCTGTTCAAAACGAAATGCCAGTTCAACGGCCAATGCCTTGGCTTGCGCAGAAATGGCTCTAGCTGGAATTAAAAGCTTCATCCCATTTGATGAAGTGGTTGAGGCGATGTTCCGGGTTGGCAATCTTATGTCACCTAATCTCAAAGAGACTGCTGCCGGAGGTTGTGCAGCCACCCCAACAGCTCAGAGGTTCGGAAGGATAATACATAATTTGGATTGAAGTCTGAATGAGTAATACAAGAGCTCTATTAATAATAGTCCAAATGACTTTTATAATAGAGCTCTCCTGTTTAATCTATTCCTTGTCCTTACGCGGAATTTTTCCGATCAATTCAGGAACCATTTCAATAATTTTATCCAGAGACCCCCGACTATTAAGGGGTAAAACGCTTACTTCATCATTTTTTATAACGATTACCGCTGTGGGAGAAATTTTACCACCGGCACCGGCTCCCCCGCCAGTTCCATCATTACCTTTGGCATCTTTACCGTTTCCGCCACCATTGCCAGCTCCAAAACTAACATTTATAACTGGAATAAGAGTAACATTACCTATCTGCAATGCATTACCGAAAACAGTTTCAGTTTTAAAAAATTTCTCCAGTTGTTCAAAAAGGGTTACCAGGTTTTGTCCAAAATCCATAATTCTGCCTCCTTATATATTTTATATTTATATTTATCTTTATTAACTTATACCCTTGAACTAACTCAAAGGTTGCAAAACTATCCGGTTGTGTTTCTTTTTATGTTTTTTAGCTTGTCTGATATCTCTTAATAATCTTAAGGTTGAAGGATTGAAAAGAAAGATTAATAAATTAAAGGCAATGCCGGCAATAGTAATCGATCCTTTTATAATGCCCTCATCAATATTCAGTAGTTCATCATCCCAGACCGGTTCCAGCTGCAGCACGTAATGAGGCGGTTTCAAAGGTACCAGAGAAAGCAGTACATTTAGCCATGCTGTGTAATGTGGTTCATAGAAACCATATTGACCTGCAACTATCACGTAATCTGGTTTAATCCTATTCAATATTCTGCCCATCAAGTGCCAAATTGGCCTGTAAGTTTTGTTTTGAAAAAAGCTTCGTAATAAACCCCACGACATAGACGAACCTGAGTTATGTTCATACTTCTTAATTTTATTGGGTGTTTTACCAGTCGGTAATGAAAAAGGTATTCCAAGTATACGCAGCTTGATTTTTGATATCCCATTTCTCTTATCTATAGAAGCATTGCAAAAAAAACCATAACTGATTGCAGCCCATAAACTTAATTGGTCATGATAATCAAATTTCAATTTGTACTTAATAGGAGAAAATATAATTATTAAAAGTAAGGCAAAGGCTGCTATAACAGCTATAAGCCACGGGTTCATCATTTATCACCTTCTTGCCGCTGGTAATAATTTGTTCAAGCCAAGGGTCTTGAGAAGTATTTGTTGAGAAACCTGCCCGGTCTTTTTAAGCAGGCTGGAACCAGGAATATATTGCACATAATTCACGGCATAGCTGGCAGCATGGGTTTGGACCCGGTAAAGGTCTAAAAGAGAACTTTGGTCTTTTTCCTCGTCAGCAAAACACCTGTCAAGAGTTCTGGTGCGTAGTTCCTTTAACTGTTCCCCGGGAATTTCAAACTGATCAGCAAACCTGAGATCCCAATCCAGTATTTTCAACTGGTTAAGTTCCTTTCTGCATTCCGGGCATACAGCCAGATGCTCATCCAGAATTATTGTCAGCAGCGGATCAAGTTCATGGTCCAGATATTCATGCAATAGTTCCTTATCAAAATTGCATTCCATTTTAAACCTCCATTAGGCCTGCTTGCTGCAGCCTCTTCTTTAGCATTTCCCGCCCCCGGGAAATATTGCTTTTTACTGTTCCCAGAGGGAGGTCAAGTGTATCAGCAATATTGCTATAACTCATATCCTCCAGGTATCTCAAACTTAATGCCAGGCGGTAAGCTTCCGGCAATTCACTGATGCTGCGCGTAATCATCTGGCTTATGTTTCTGTTAATGACTTCCTCTTCCAACGAGCCGGGGGATGGCAGTGATTCTATCAAGTCAGGTATCTCATTGTCCATGTTCTCCAGAGGTAGATTCTGTTGTTTATTATGGTCACGCTTATAATTGATACAGGTATTGGCCGCAATCTTTTTTAGCCAGGGAAGGAATAAACGAGTTTCATCGAAACTGTCGATAGAGCGGAAAACTTTTAGATAAACCTCTTGCATGATATCCAAAGCAGTGTCCTTATCCCGGGCATAGACATAACACAATTTATACAACTGCTCCTCACAGCGGCTAAATAGTATATCAAACGCTTCTCTATCCTTATTTTTGCATCTTCTGATCAGATTAATAGTTATATCCATAAATATATCCTTAAGTAATTCCTACTATATTTATACACGATAACTTGCTTATAGGTTGCAATTATTTATAAAGAAAAAAAAGCCGTTAGAATACACAAAATATAGTGTATCAAACGGTAGTTGGCTGCAATTTTAGTGCAAGTATTAACTGTAATACATCAGCGATTTAATTTTTAGTCTGGCTATTTTCGTATAAAAACTAACCCCAGGGTACCTGGGCCGCAATGACTGGATATAGTGCAAGAGGTAATTGTTTCAATAATTTCTGCAAAATCATAATATTGCCGGATTAACTGCTTGGTTTTTTCCACAATATCAGCCGAACATTCAGCATAAGTAATAAATAATCTTTCCGGCACTATATCCTTACGATTTTTAAGCCTGTCGGTAACATATTTTTCAATACACTTGTCAATGTTTCCACGGTATTTCTTACCAACATGCATTGAGCCATCTCTAACTTCTATGCACGGCTTAATATTAAGCAAATTAGCTCCTAAAGCTGCAACGGATGAACATCTTCCGCCCATATGCAAATAATCAAGGGTATCAATAACAAAGCTGGTCTCTATTCTTGGAATCAGTTCTTTTACCCTGTCAACAATTTCCTGCGGTTTCCTGCCTTCTTGAGCCATAGCCGCAGCTTGAATTGCAATATGACCCGTACCAGTTGAGAGGTTCTCTGAATCCACTACAAAAACGTTTTCAAAATTACGAGCAGCTATATAGGCATTTTGAAAACAACTTGAAAATTGGCTGCCTATATTTATATGTATCACAGCCTGGCTGTCATTTGCATACTGGGAAAATACATCGATATATTCCTGCACCGAGACACTGGCAGTTTTGGGAAGTTTCCCGGTTTGATCAGCATATTTAAATATATCTGCCGGCCTAATTTCAATTCCATCTTTATAAGACTTATCCTCTATGTTTATATATAGTGGGGTGGTTCTAATATTATATTTTTTCAATAAATCTTCCGATAAATCACACGTGCTGTCAGTCGTTATCTTTATATCACTCATACAAAACTCCTATTAGCAATGACTTTAGCAATTTATTTTTACAGTGCTTTCCTTTTACCAAACCTGCCAGCTCTATAATCATAAAACATAATAT
>JBDKUD010000359.1:0-6059 GCA_039679805.1 Syntrophomonas sp.
GCGATGCTGGTGCAGATGTATTTGGCTGCGGTCCCGGCTGAGACCAGGGCCAGGTCAAAACTATGCAGTCCTATCTGGCGGATAACGTCTTCGATGTTGGATATGCCCACCGGTTGAATAGCTGCCGCGATTTGACAGCCTTCCCTCGCCAGTAAATTGGCGAAGGGGGAGGCTAAATTGCCGGCCAGGATTATGCGGGGCTGATAGTTGGAGGGTAGCCCGAAATGCTGACCCAGGTCGGGGTACTGGTTGGGCACCAGGATGCGGCGCAGCCAGCCGCTGGCATGGAGAAGATGATGTTCCGCTGAATCAGTCACTAGAAGGGATTTTAAGGGAATGTTTAGTTTATACAGCACATTCAGGAAGACGGTTTGAAATCCCTCCAGGAGCTTTACATGTTCAACGCTGCGACCGGGTCTGTAGGTGCAGGGAATGCCTATCAGGCTGGCCGCTGATAGGGCTTTGATTAAATAATAGCGGGCGGTGTAGTCAGGGTATTGGTTGCCGGAAACACGGACGATATGATCCCAGCGGTTTACCTCATCATCACCCTGCCCCAAGTCAGGGTCGCAGCACAGATCAGCCATTAAAGCACCCCACTGGGACATTGGAATACTGGTAGGGAACAACAGGTCCTGAGCCAGAACCAGCAGTTCCGAATCGCCCAGGCGTATTAAAGAAAAGCCCTGCCGGCTGGATAGAGCGCGAAACACCAGAGCGGCAGTCGTAGACGTATTGATAATACGGCTCTGCAAAAGCTGGCGCTGTTTTATAACAGCTTGTTTTTCCATGGCATATCCAGGTGAGGTTTGAAATGCATGGCTGGGAGTTCCATTGGCCAGGGTGAAGAGCGGGGCGCTGGATTTAATATTTATACTCATAGAAACCGGCTGCCAACCTTTCTAAAGCTGTTAGAATCTTATTTTTTAATATGACAGAGCAGAGCTAAAAGTTACTTATTCTACACCCTTACTCATAGAGTTAACAGAGTATTAGCATCTGAATATATTAGTAATTAAAGTAGATCTAGAGGTGTTTCTGGTATGAAAATCCTGGTTACCGGCGGGGCCGGTTTTATTGGTTCACATATTGTAGACGCCCTGGTGTTGGAAGGCCATGATGTCAGCATAATAGACAATTTGCATACCGGAAAGATAGAAAATATAAATCCTGCAGCCAGGTTCTATAAGCTTGATCTATGCGATCCAGGTCTGCCCCAATTTCTTTGCAGCCAGGCTTTCCATTACGTGGTCCACCATGCCGCTCAGGTAAATGTGCGCTTTTCGGTTGACAATCCCACCGGGGATGCCAGGAGCAACATTATTGGAACCCTGAATCTGCTCCAGGGATGCCGCCAAAGCTGCGTCCGAGGGCTGCTCTTTGCATCTTCCGGGGGAGCGATATATGGTGAACCGGTCCTTCTGCCGGTTCCCGAATCTCATTCTAAAGGCCCCCTTTCGCCGTATGGTGTGAGCAAGCTGAGTGTTGAATATTACCTGCATAGCTTTTCCTCCATGTTTGGACTGCCCTACATAGCTTTGCGTTACGGAAATGTTTATGGTCCCCGTCAGGATGCCGAGGGAGAATCAGGTGTAACAGCGATATTCAGCAAAAAGCTCTTGTTCGGACAAACGCCTGTTATATTCGGTAATGGAGAACAAATTCGGGATTATGTTTATGTAAAGGATGTGGTAAAGGCCAATCTTCTGGCGCTTAACAGCCTCAAAGACCATGATCCAAAAGCGAGGGATTACCCGGAGTTGGGCGATATCGATGCACGGGCCTTCAACATAGGAGCAGGACGGGGCTTATCAGTCAATGAATTATTTCAACACCTTAAAAAAATCACGGCCTATACCGGACCCGTAAAACACGACGCTGGCCGCTCCGGCGATCTAGAAAAAATATATCTCGATTCCAGCAAAGCCAGAACTATACTCGGTTGGGAAGCAAGTGTAGATATGGCCGAGGGCCTTCACCTGACCATCGAATCACTGCGCAAATAAATACTAGCACTTTCTGGAAAGGAGAAAATAATGAGTACTCCTCTGGTTACGATATTGATGGCGGTTTACAATGGGGAAGCGTATTTGGGGGAAGCCATTGAGAGCATGCTCAGACAGACCTTCAACTCCTTTGAGTTTATTATTATTGATGATGCATCCACCGATAACAGCCGCCGGCTGGCCGAAAGCTACCGGGACCCCCGCATACGGATAGTTGGCAATCCGCACAACCTGCGTCTGGCCGGTTCCTTAAACCGGGGCATGAGCTTAGCCCGGGGCCAATATATTGCCCGTATGGATGCCGACGATGTCAGCCTGCCATACAGGTTGGAAAAACAGGTAGCCTTTATGGAAAGCCACAAAGATATTGGCCTTAGCGGTAGCTGGCTGCAGTGTTTCGGAGATAAGGACCAGATCTGGGATTACTCATTGACTCCGGGGATGATCAACTCCCATATGCTTTTTCAGAATCAACTGGGGCATTCAACGATAATTATGCGCCGGGAATTGATGATTAAGAACCATCTCTTTTATAATCTTAAATTTTGCGAAGCCGAAGATTATGAACTTTGGATAAGGTGCTCCGAACATTTTCAACTGGCCAATCTGCCTGAAGTATTGTTGTTATACCGCTGGCATAATAACCAGGCTTCCCAGACCCGCCTGGCCGAGCAGCGTTATTTTCATTCCCTGGTCTGCCTGCGATTATTGAAACGGTTGGGAATAACGGCGACTCAGGAAGAAATGGATTTGCACCTAAAAATAGCTTTTGGTGAGTTTGACCACGGGCTTGACTTCGTTGATGCCGCCCGCCAGTGGCTGTTGAAAATATTCCGGGCCAATTTCAGGAATTCCTATTTTCCAAAACTCGATTTGGGTACTGTGCTGGAAAATCACTGGGTAAAGATCTGTCTCAGGTCGGGCTTAAGCTGCCCTCCCCTTTACGATTAGGGTTAACCGAGTACTAGTGGGACCTGGGGTGCGGGCTTCGTATCCAGAGGGATGGTTTCATAGCGGATCCCAGATCAAGGGCCACCTTCTTTTGCCGGGCCAGGGCTGCCGATAAAATAACCGCATTGCTGCCTGCCGATATAAGAGCCAGCTCGTAATCTATCCGTTTGGTCTGTTTTAAAACATCGGGTATATCATAGTAGTTGTTAATCATGATGCTTCCCGCTACTTCAATCTTAAAAATGGTTTTTAATAAAACAGCAAATGATGGAGCGGCTTTTCCAATTAAAAGAACCCGGTGGTTTTTTAAGAGGGCAATAAAATCAGGGTTTTTTACCATATAGATGTTGATAAAGGCATAGCAGAGCTGGCGGGGTTTGATATTGTAAAGGGAAAAAGCCTTTTCACTGAGAGCCTTCCATTCGTACTCTTCGTCCTGATGCAGTACACCGACAACATCAGCTTCTCTAATTGCGGCTATCAGGCGGTCGCGAGCCTCGTAGTTGGGAAGCACTATCCCGGTCCAGTCTTCATTTTTAGCCCACCAAATATTTTCTATGTCTTCGTTGGAATAAATGGCCCCCTGGGCAAGAACCTGATTTTCAGCGTCTCCCACCCTGACCAGCGAAAAGCCCATCTGGTTGCGAAGGCAGTAACGAACCCGCTTTAGTATTTCCGGCAGTTCTACAAAATCCTCTTCCAAAATGATAAATTCCTGCACTGCTTTAACTCCCTCCGTGAAGCATTACTACTGCGAGGACCATATAGCCTATTTTATACACTTTAGGCCGGACCGGTTACTGCCGCTGTATTAACTTAGATTGACCATAATTAATATCTGGTTAAAAAGCCATAAATAATGGGTACCTGTTAGGGTACCCATTTGTCACCATGGTTTAATTCTTATAGTATTACAGTTTAAATGCAGACTAAATATTCCCTGATCCTGTTTCTAGCCCAATTGATATTCCTTATTCTTCTGGTATTATTCCATTGTTTGAGGTGGTTCTGAACCTGATGGTAACGGTTTCACCTAGCCTCATACCATTTCTGCCCATTAATCCGGGTAGAATGACCAATCTGTAACTGGTTAATGGGCTAAGAGTACTCGTCGGTCTTACAAAAATGCTGCGGCGTAGGGCTCGGGAACTTGAGCGGATCACATTAATGCCGACTCTTACATTGCCACGAAAGAGCCGAATCTGGTTGCGATTATTCGCCCACACCGAATCATCTACAACATTGAGAGTAAAAGTTAGCTGAATTCTTGGATTCCTAGATACACCAGTAGCGCCATTACGGGGTACGGACCTGACAAAGTTAAGTGGATTTGTTCCAGGCATAAAACAGTCTCCTTTCGTTAACAAAAATGGATAAATCAGCTACTGATCTATGCTATGCGGAAAAAACAAACTCGGTGACATTGGGAATATTTACTAGCAAAAAAGAATAATAAGGAACATAAATTGATCCTTCCAAGTAATATGAATATTAAGGACCGCTTCCACTAAATATTCAATGAGCAATTCATGTAGGAGTTAAGCTCCTTTGATTTTTGAGGGCGGGGCGCTTGAGGAAGATAGCAAGTAGGGGCGGCTATTTCCATTTCTTGTCGATTAATATGCAAAACATTATTAAAGAAAGGTTTTTAGAATGGATTTGAAAGACGAATATGTTAAATGGGCGCCAAGTTATGATAAATTTGGGTCGATAACGAATATTTATCACACAGAAAAGGTCTTCTTAAAAGGAATCTTCGATAAGTATCAAATAAAAAACGCTTTGGATTGCGCTTGTGGCACGGGACCTCACCTGTGTTTACTGGCCAAACGGGGCATCACAGTATGTGGAAGTGATTACTCCGAGGCCATGCTCAAAGTCTGCAACAAAAACCTTGCTAAATCCGGCCTAAATGTTACAACTAAACAGGCTGATTTCAGGTATTTGGAAGAGGCATGGAGTGATCAGTTTGATGCCGTTTTATGTATGAGACAGTCTATTGCTCATTTGCATACTCGGGAAGACCTAGTAACCGCATTTAAATCAATGCGAAACCGGTTAAATGATAAGGGGATCCTCATTATGACTCAGGGGACTACTCACGTGACTTTGCAGGATAGGTTCCGCTTTGATCTGGTTGTAAATAAAAACAATTTTTCGAGGATTTTAGTGCGTGATATCAAGAATGGGTTTGAAGTTTTAAATTATTTGGATATTTATCACAGCAATAAACGGGACGAGATGATAACGTACAGCGTCCATTTAAAAACCATCTTGGATGATGAATACAGGCTGCTTCTTTCTGAGGCTGGTTTTATGCAGGTTCATATCTATGGTGGATTCGACATGGCTCCATATGATAAAGAAAAATCATGGAGGCTTATTGTAGTAGCAGAAAAATAAGGGATTAATGGATTTGGGCACCTTATATATAACAAGATGCCGCTGAAATAGCTGACCAATCAGCCGATTACCAGGGCTGGGACTTGTGCTCTTCTGATCAACCTGCTGCGAGGTCTCGGCTGGTAACAAACAAAAATTTCCTATAAACAAGAGACCCGTTTTCAGGCATTTGATAAGCTTCCCTTTGAATACACACCTGAAGGCGGGTTCCATTTGATTACAGAAGGCATTTTCAATAAGCTCTGAGCTGGCTTTTGGTGCAGGTCTGCCACTGTACTTCATCGCTCGGCTTTTCGGTAGGATAAACCAGCAGTACCCGCTGGCCTAGCAGCATGACCCCTTTGAGGGTTTCTCCCAGCCTGATCGGTTCATTGTCAGCAATAATATGACGCCCATCCAGGCTCTTTACCACCTCGATCCCGGTCTGGCGGCGTAGTTCCCCGGCCTTGGCCACCTCCTCCGGGCCGCTGAAATGCAGCTTGCCGCGCAGCCGCCCGTCGCAGCCCGAGAGCCGCAGTCCCACCCCGGCCAGAGAACCGATCACACCGTCGCCAGTGCCGCCGTGTTCAGACAAGTGAATATCAAGTTCTTCGGCCAGATCATAGGCCTCCGCTTTGCTCAAAACCTGCTCCTTGGCCCGATAGCCAAAGGCAATCAAGCGACCTGGTGCTGCCAGCTTTTCAACCTCGGTTACGCACA
>JBDKUD010000006.1:0-12198 GCA_039679805.1 Syntrophomonas sp.
TTTGGTTCCCTGTTTTTTCTAATAGGACGTATTAGTTTTTTTTAACCGGACGATGTGCTATTATAATTTCTATGAATTAAATGGCCCTAAACCATAGCTAGGGATAAGAATTCTTTACCGGGGTGAACCAATGAGTATTAAGGGAAGAGCCAGGCTTGACCATCGTACAAAAAACTTGGTGGTGCGCCTTAAGAAAACCGATATAGCTATAATTGACCATGATGATATAGATGAAGTGGCTGCTAATACTCTTATTCATATAAAACCACAAGCAATAATAAATGTGCAGCCATCCATTACCGGCCGGTATCCTGCCAAAGGCGCCTATAAGATTTTAAAAGCGGGAATTACTATTATCGATGAGGTTGAAGCAGAGATATTTGACAGACTAAGAGAAGGCAGCTTAATTGAAATAAAGGATAATCAGGTTTTTTGGGGTGACGAAAAGGTCGCCCAGGGTAAACTATTGTCCCTTGAAGATGTAAATGAAAAATTAAAGCAGGCTAATGAAAATATTGCGGCAGAGCTGGATAGTTTTGTTGAGAATACCTTGGAATATGCTAAGAAAGAAAAAAGTATATTACTGGGAACTATTGAAGTACCGCCGATTATTCCTGACATTCTTAATAGGCATGTTTTGATAGTGGTCCGGGGCAGCAGCTATAAGGAAGACTTGCGAACCATTAGCTCCTATATTCAGGAACAGAAACCGGTCCTAATCGGGGTTGACGGGGGAGCAGACGCTTTGCTGGAATTTGGATTGACTCCCGATATTATCGTAGGGGATATGGACAGTGTTTCCAATCAAGCACTGGGATGCGGAGCTCAGATTGTGGTACATGCTTATCCTAATGGAAAAGCTCCCGGTCTGCAAAGGGTAGAAGAAATGGGTATTAATGCTACCGTATTTCCAATGACAGGGACCAGTGAGGATGCCGCTATGATAATAGCCTGGGAATATGGAGCAAGTCTGATCGTAGCAGTAGGAACACATTCCAACATGGTTGATTTCCTGGATAAAGGCAGAAAGGGTATGGCCAGCACCTTCCTGGTAAGGCTGAAGGTTGGTTCAATTCTGGTTGATGCGCGGGGTGTCAGTCAGTTATATAAGCAGAGTTTGCATACTAAATATTTGGTCCAGTTGTTGATTGCTGCTATAATACCTATTACTATAATCCTGTGGGTATCGCCATCTACCAAACCATTTTTTCGGTTGCTTTTTTTACAATTAAAACTATTATTTAATATTTAAATCTATAACGGAAACAAATTACTAGAATAAAATGCTGGTGGTGTTGAACATGATTGACTTAAGGTATCATATAGCCTCTCTGGTGGCAATATTCCTGGCTTTAGGCCTGGGAGTACTGATTGGAAGTACTATAGTAGGCGATGATGTATTAGTACAACAACAAAAGAAAATGATTGATCGATTAGAAGAACAGTTCTCTACTTTAAAAGACCGCGAAGATACACTGGTAGCAGAAAATAAGAAGTCAACCCAGATTATAGGTGATTACGAAAATTTTAGCCAGACTCTATTACCAACTATAGTTAACAATAGATTAAAAGGTTACCAGGTGGCAGTGGTGGTTACCGGCAGTAATGATATACCTGCAGGAATGCTTAATGCTTTTTCCATAGCCGGTGCTAATGTTGTTTCTAAAACAGTGGTTCTTCCTAATATAAGTATGAATGATTCCAAGGTACGAAATAAACTGATGGAATTCTATAACCTTGACAAAAAAGCATCACGGGATACGCTGCGAAAAAAAGTAGCGACCAGTGTTGTAGCTGCAATTACCAATCAAGGTGATCCCAATGCCATTAAAAGCCTGCAAGAAAATGGTCTGGTTAAATTCAGCGGTGCATATAATGTGCCGGTTAACGGAGTGGTTATTGTCGGAGGATCAGAGGATCTGACTATTTATTTCCCGGATAGCTTTGATCAGGGTTTAATAGACAATCTTGCCAAATCAACCATAAAAGTATATGGAACTGAAGTTTCTGAAGTCAAGTATTCATATATGGCTAAATATCAGCAGAGCAATATTAGTACTGTTGATAATATCAATATGGGACCGGGCCAAATTTCATTAATTCTGGCCATGGCTGGAGAACCAGGTAATTATGGTATTAAAGCTACCGCTAAGAAGTTTATGCCTTCATTGCCGGTAGATTATCTGGGAGGTCAGTAACAAATGCCGACCGTAACTGTTGTAATACCTGCTTATAACGAAACTGACCGAATAGTTGATACTATTCAGGCAGTAAAGAAAATTGATGGTATAGCAGAAATAATAGTGATAAATGATGGTTCAACCGATGATACATCGGAAAAGGCCCAAGGGGAAGGGGTAACCGTTATTGATCTTAACCCCAACCGGGGTAAAGGTGGGGCTATGAATGCGGTCGTACCGTATATTAAAACAGATGTCGTGGCCTTTCTGGATGGGGATCTGGGAGCGGCAGCAGGTGAGGCTGGTAAGATAATAAGGCCGGTGGTGGAAGGTATTACCGACCTGTGTATAGCATCTTTTCCTCCGCCCAGGAAAAAGGGCGGTTTCGGTATTGTGAAAGGCACTGCTGCATGGGCGATTCGTAAAGTGGGTAAAATAGAGGTAACAGCGCCGTTGAGTGGACAGCGTGCCATGACTTTAAAGGTTCTGAAAACAGTTACGCCATTTCATGAGGGATATGGGGTTGAACTGGGAATGAGCATTAATGCGTTGTTGCATGGCTTCAGGTTGATGGAAGTACCTACCACTATGACCCATAAAGAAACCGGCCGGGATTTGAGAGGCTTTATTCATCGGGGCCAACAATTTATTGATGTGGTTCGGGTGATAAGAAGGGAGACAAGGGGGAAAATAATTTGATTATTCCGCTGGCAGCCCCTTTGGCTGCAGTGGCAGGGGCAGTAATTGAAGGGCTGGTGCTCTTTTTGCTGGTCGATATGTTAAAGGAAGCTGGCGCTGTTAGAAAGAATTTTCAGGGAATAGATATTCCCGTAGGTACCGGGCTGAGCTTTCCTATGACGGTTATGGTGATTTTCATAGGGTATGCCCTGTTTTCGTGGTACGACAACTCGTACCATTTGTTTATTCTGGGACTTATGTCAATCTCTTTCCTGGGTTTCATAGATGATATGTTGGGCCAAAGGGATACCCTGGGATTTAAAGGACATATAGGATCACTATTGCGTGGAAAACTTACCACTGGAGGTTTGAAAGCCCTGGGAGGTGGAATGATAGCGCTTTTTTTGGCTATTTTTACTTCTGCCGGATGGATAAATATAATTATTAATACTCTGATAATGGCTCTTTTTACAAATATGTTAAACCTCTTAGATCTGAGACCAGGGCGGGCTGTGAAGGGTTTCCTGTTTTTACTTATAGTAATAGTATTATTAGCTGGTGGTAAGATAGACTGGTTACTAATCTCTCCTCTGGTAGGAGGGATTCTTTACTACTTCCGGTTGGATCTTAAAGCTCTAACCATGATGGGAGATTCCGGTTCCAACGTGCTGGGTCTGGCTTTGGGATTCATTACCATTACAACTCTGCCGTTGGTTTTTCGATTGGGAGTTCTGGTTTTCCTGGTAGCTATTCATATATATACCGAGAAGTATTCTTTAACTGAAACTATCGACAAAGTTTATTTGTTGCGCGTTATAGATCAAATGGGAAGAAGGGTTAGTAATGATTGACAGGGACAGGCTGATAAACAGGTTTATTAAACTGGTGGAAGTCGGTTCAGAGTCAGGTTGGGAAGGTAGCTTCCGGGATTTAATAAAGTCAGAGTGTGAGTCCCGAGGCCTTTCTGTGTATGAGGATGATGCCAGTGAAGTCTTGGGTGGCGAGTCTGGAAATTTGCTGATAGAAATACCTGGAAACGTAGATGCTCCGCCGTTGTTACTGGCAGCACATATGGATACGGTTGCCCCCGGAGAAGGTATAAAGGCTATTATTGGTGAGGATGACATAATTAGAAGTGATGGGTCTACTATTCTGGGTTCCGACGATAAAGCCGGTATAGCTGCAATCATGGAAGTTTATGATATTATCCAGGAAAATAATCTTAAACATCCTCCCCTGGAGATCCTTTTTACGGTTGGTGAGGAAATGGGGTTACTGGGTATTAAGCATTTTAATTTTTCCCAGCTTAAAGCACGAAGTGGCTATGTACTTGATGCCGGCAGTGCCCCGGGGACGATTGTGGTACAATCGCCATGTCAGAATGAGATTGAATATGTGGTCTCGGGACGTGCCGCCCATGCCGGGATAAATCCCGAAGATGGGCTCAATGCTGTACACCTTGCCGCTATAGCCTTAAGTAAAATGCCTTGCGGACGGGTGGATGAAGAGACTACCTGCAACTTTGGAACTATACATGGAGGTCAGGCCCGTAACATAGTAGCACCAACTTGTAGAATAAAAGGTGAAGCCAGAAGCCTTAAACGGCATAAACTCGATAAATTAACTAATGATTTGGTAAATACTTTTAAGCACGAAGTTGAAAAACAGGGGGGCACGGCGGAAGTTGATGTTACTTTTCTTTATCCCGAGGTAACCCTGGAAAGCTCTGAAGAAGTAATTACCCTGGTAACAAAGGCCATGGAGAATATCGGGATGCAGCCACAACTGGTAACCACCGGCGGTGGCAGCGACGCCTGCATAATTCACAATAATGGTATTCGCTGTGCTAATTTGGGGATTGGTATGTCTAACTGTCACACCACCCGGGAATACATTAAGATTTCTGATTTAATTGATGATGCCCGTCTGGTCCTGGCGATAATACTGGAAGCCAGTAAGGGCGAGGCATAGTAGTATAACCCTCCGGGAGGTATCACATTGATTGAGATAAAACGCGGGACACTAATTAAAGAATTATTCGCCAGGGATGGAATAAAAGGATATCTGGTGGAAGTAGACAATCAGCAGGAGAAATGTATAGTATATCCAGATATGATTGGTGAGGTTAACCCGGGAGATGAAGTTGTGCTTAATACGTCTGCAGTATCGTTAAACCTGGGAACAGGTGGCTATCATTTTGTGGTAGCCAGTTTAAATACCAGAGGTCAAAGTTTAACGCCTGGCGGCCATATTATGAAGCTGCGGTATACCCCGGTACAGTTAAAGGTTCTCAGTGTAGAAGAGGAGGATAGCCCTCATAGAGAACAAATGCTCCAGGCAGATAGTCTGGATAATATTCCGGTTCTGGTAGGTACTCTTCATTCCATGCTGGCTCCGCTTTGTCAGGTATTAAAAACCAGGGGATTAAAAGTTGCTTATGTTATGACAGACGGTGCTGCTTTACCGATTTCTTTTAGCAGAACAGTCGACTGGTTAAAGAAAAATAATTTACTGCAAGGTACTGTAACGGTAGGTAATGCTTTTGGCGGGGATCTGGAAGCAGTCAATGTTTATTCCGGTATGCTGGCTGCCAGAACGGTTTTACAGGCAGATGTTATTATTGTAACTATGGGACCGGGAATTGTTGGAACCGGAACCAAATGGGGCTTTACCGGTGTGGAACAGGGAGAGATTCTTAATGCGGCGGAGACCTTGAATGGAATTCCGGTAGCCATACCACGAATAGGTTTTACAGATCAGCGGCCGCGCCACCAGGGTATAAGCCACCATACTATTACAGTATTATCGAGAATTTGCCGGGTTAAGGCCATTGTTCCTCTGCCTTTGCTGGAGGAGAAGAAAATGTCTGTCGTTATGGAACAAATAGAGAATGCCGGTCTTTTTAACCGCTATGGTTTTTGCGTCGAGGATAGTCAACAATTTATCGAGTTATATAGGAATTGCGAATTAAAATTAACCACTATGGGACGTGGTGTCGATGAGGAGAAAGATTTTTACCTGACCCTGGGAGCAGCCGCCCTGACAGCTATAAAATTATATAATGGCGACCGCCCGGGGTATATTAGCATGGTGTGATCTTAATGCAAATTCATATTTATAAATTGGAGCAGAGTAGTTTCCGGGGGGAAGTCGGGAAACAGGTTAATTAGGTCCTTTACTTTTCCGAAAAAGGAAATGCCCTGTTTTTGTATTATTAAGTCCACTTTTATCACCTCGCTCATAGTTTATGCAGAGTATGGAAAATATATGCAGGAGGTAATATAGATTATGGACCTTACTGAAAAAACTATTGATTCACAGGAAATATTTACCGGCAGAATAATAAAAGTGAGAGTAGATACTGTAACAATTCCAGATGGCAAGCAGAGTACGCGGGAGATTGTGGAACATCGGGGGGCGGTTGCCATTGTAGCAGTTTATGAGGATGGTAATATATGTATGGTAAGGCAGTATCGCAAACCGGTAGAGAAGGTATTGCTGGAAATCCCCGCCGGTACCATGGAGAATAATGAAGATCCCCTGGAATGTGCTAAAAGGGAATTAGCTGAAGAAACTGGCCTCAGAGCAGAACATTGGGAGAAAATTTTGTTTTACTACAGTGCCCCTGGTTTCAGCGATGAACGGCTTTATCTCTATCTGGCTACAGGCTTGACAGCGGGTGTTACCAACCTTGACAGTGACGAGTTTATTGAAGTTGAAAAAATACCTCTAAAAAAAGCATACGATATGATTTTTGATGGCACCATTATTGATGGAAAGAGTATTATAGGGATACAATATGCATTTAATAAAGTAAGGAGTTAGGTGTAAGGCGTGAGGGGAGCATTCCACCCGGGAAGAACGGTAAGAAGAGGGAGATTTATTTGCAAAATATTTATGGGGATTTGCACATTCATATAGGCAGAGCAAAAGGGCGGCCGGTTAAGATTACAGCATCACGAGAGTTAACTCTGCATTCAATAATTTTTCAGGATGCCCCTTATAAGGGATTGGATATGGTAGGGATTGTTGATGCAGGCAGTGTATTGGTAGCATCAGAGCTGGAAGAGATGCTGGAATCGGGTCAATTGCGAGAACATAACCGGGGTGGATTTATCGCCAGCAATGGTATTTTGCTGATAGCTGGTTGTGAAATTGAGTGCCGGGAAGGAATGCATCTAATTTCCTATTTACCTAATCTCCAGAGTATTAGACAATGGCAGAAGTATATGAGGAGCCGGGTTCATAATATGACCCTTTCTACCCAGAAGGCAGATGCAAGTATTGTCGATATAATAAATTTGACCATTTTACTGGATGGGATTTTTTGCCCGGCCCATGTATTTACACCTCATAAAGGAATCTATGGTATGTGGGCGAGACGTTTGACAGATAGCCTGCCAAATGATTTCGACCATATTAAGACCGTGGAATTGGGTTTGAGTTCTGATTCCGACCTGGCAGGGAGAATTGAGGAAACCAAGCATTTTACTTTTCTATCTAATTCCGATGCCCACTCATCTGGTAATGTGGGACGTGAATATAATCAATTCCGTATGGCTGACCGTTCGTTTCAGGAACTGAAGTACTGTTTGGAAAACAGGGAAGGTAGAAAAGTGACAGCAAATTATGGGATGGACCCCTTGATGGGAAAGTATCACCGCAGCTTTTGCCCGGTGTGTGAAACCATAACCGGGGAGGCTCCTCCAGTTTTAAAATGCAGTAAGTGCGGGAATGACAAGATGGTTATGGGAGTTTACGATAGAATTGTTCAAATCAGCGATTATGAAGAACCGCGGCATATAATAGGGCGCCCACCCTATAATTACCGGGTACCGTTGAAGAATATTCCGGGAGTTGGACCGAAAACAGCTGCCCGATTATTGACTTACGCAGGTAATGAAATTGAATTAATCGAAAAAACCGGTATAGATATTATTGCCAAGCTGGCTGGAAGTGATATTGCCCGGATTATAGAGACTATGCGCAATCGGCGCTTAGAGATCGTTCCCGGAGGGGGAGGAAAGTATGGAAAGATTGTCAAGAATAATAGTAACCACTGATGCCAGCGGGGCTCAACAGGCAGCCAGAGAAGGTATGCTGGTTATGATAGTGGATGTAATAGATATGTCTACCACCCTGGAAAGTGTCCTGGATGCAGGGGCTTATGCAGTGTTGGGGTCAAGTCCGGACTTTACCCGGGCTCCGGTTAAGGTATCTCCGGAGAAAATTGGCCGGGAAGCAGTCCGCCTTTCTAAAGAGGCCGGTAAGGGTATAATTTTGGTCAGTGAACCCCGGGTGGGAACTGATGAGGAAAGACTGGGGCGCTGTCAAAAGATAATAAGGGGAATAGAAAAAGAAAAAGGATTAATTGAAGCAATTCTGCCCAATATCGGAGCGGAAGTTCCTAAAATGGCTACTATGGACAATCGGGTGATAGTGGCAGTAACTGATACCGGGGGAGTGGCCTTTGATGCTGCTTTCGTTGAAAGTAAACTGGTGATAACGGGGACAGTGGCCCGTACCTATAGACAGAAAGGGCTGGATCCGGCCCTAAGCGCAGTAAAAAGAGCCCAGCAAATGATGCTGGATAATGATAACAACGGGATAGCAATTGTTGCTGCCAGTCGTAATTCTATGGAGGATGTTCTGGCTGCCCAGTTTATTGCGAATTTAATGCTGAAGGAAAAGTTGTAAGTGGAGGTATAAGTCGTGAAGCCTGTTTATGTAATTGGACATAAAAATCCTGATATAGATTCGATAGCTGCTGCTATTTGCTATAAGGTGTACAAGCAGAGTACTGATCAGGGACTGTATATAGCAGCAGCTGCCGGTGAAATAAACGAAGAGACCAAGTTTGTGCTTGATTACCTGGAATTTGAAGCACCAGTAGTGGTAAAAGATGTTGGCACCACGGTGGGCGATTTGGTAGATGATGAAGATTATATCTATGTAGGTACCGATATGAGTCTGGTTGAGCTGGGCAATTTAATGCGTAAACATGATCTTAAAACCGTACCAGTGTTGGATGATAATCGGCGGTTCTTAGGGATAATTACTATTGGCGATGTGGCCATGATATATATGGATGCCCTGGGGAGTGGACGGGAAATTGAGAAGAGCCCCGAGATACTAAGAAATATTCTGGACCAAAGAGTAGCGAATATTATGAAAACCCGGAATCTGGTCCTGTTTGAGAAAGATGAGACTGCCGATGAGGCCAAGAAAAATATGCTTTCCACCAGGTTCCGCAACTATCCGGTGGTCGATGAAGAAAACCGGTTCCAGGGAATGATTTCACGGTTTAACCTATTGCAGATGAAACGGAAAAAACTTATTTTAGTGGACCACAATGAGAAAAACCAGGCGGTTGAAGGTATTGAAGAAGCCGAGATATTGGAAATTATTGACCATCACCGGGTGGGGGACTTACAGACACTATCCCCCATATTTTTCCGCAATGAGCCGGTGGGGTCTACCTGTACATTAATAGCCAGTATATTTCTTAACAATAATGTTTATATCAATAAGAGCCTGGCAGGCCTAATGCTATCTGGGATAATGTCCGATACTATGATTTTTAAATCTCCCACTACTACTGATAAAGATAAAAGAATCGCCACGGAATTACAGCAACTTTCCGGACTTGACCCGCTCCAATGGGGCAAAGAAATATTTGCTCGGATTGATGGGTTTGATCACCATACGAATAAAGAGATCATTACCGAAGATCTAAAAGAATACGTTTCTTCTGATACCGTTTTTGCTATTGCGCAAGTGGAGACTATGAACATGAGTCAGTTGGAAGAACGAAAAGCTGATATTGTTCAAACTATGCACGATATTTGCAATCATCACGGCTACGCTCTTTTGTGTTTGATGGTAACCGATATTCTGGAGGAAGCAACGGAACTGGTAGTCGTAGGTGATAAGAGAATGCTGGCCGAAGAGGCATTTGGAAATAAAATTGTTAATGACAGTATATTTTTAAAAGGTGTAATGTCCCGGAAAAAACAGGTAGTACCTGTTATTTATGAGATAATAAGAAAAAATAATATAATGTAATGGTAGGATGAAAATTATGAATTATGAATTTTAAATTATGAATTATTGCTTGAGAAGCTGATGCTTCTTATTATTCCAAAGATAAGATGGGTAAAACATATTAATTATATGGTTGAACAAAAAATAACAGGGACGGTGAATTTTAGATAAAATCTCCGTCCCTAAATATTGTGGAACTTTATTAGATCTGAAATGGTTTTTTCAGGTCTTTTTGTTTTCTGCATAAACAGCTTCTTCCAGAAATATTATTGATAAAGAAGAATAAAATATTTGCCAGCTAATCAGTTAAGGAGATTTATTATGAATTTGAAACGCCGTATAAAACAGCATATTAAAGATAACCGCTGGCAGTATCTTTTATTAGCCTTGATTTTTTTAATTGGTTTAATTATGGGTTATTACAAGGTTTTTAACCTGGAGGTAGGGGTTAAGAGCCATCTGGCAAATTTGCTTAATAATTATCTTTCTCAAGATATGCCGGGCAGCCTGGATAGTCAAGCGATTTTCCTGGGAGCGTTTATAAATCAGGCCAAGATGGTGTTTATTATCTGGTTATTAGGTTTGACGGTGATTGGATTTCCTTTAATATTAGCGGTCATTTTCTATCGCGGATTCTCGCTGGGTTTCACTACCGGATTCCTGATTCACGACAGGGCTGGAGCCGGTGTGGTAATAATTATTCTCTCAATTTTACCGCAGAATCTCATTTACGTGCCGTTTCTGCTGATATGGGCGGTTATTGGTATTAACTTTACAATCTACCTGGTGAAGGGGAGAAATGCTAATGCCTTACCATTGGGTACCGGACTAATTTCTTATACTGCGTTGATGGTGGTATTTTTATTGGTTTTTATGATTGGAGCTTTTATTGAAGCTTATTTATCTCCATGGTTTTTGGGTTTAGTGTTATAAAACCATTTTCGCAAATAACCAAACTATTAGAAGGGAGGCGGATACAGATGATTATTATAATAGAAAAGTGGAAGAAAAAGCTTTTCGGTTTAGTTACAGCTATGGTACTGATTATCGCGTTTGCGATAGCCATTCCAATGCTTTCAGGTATTCTTTACGATAAGGTTCCGGTATTCAGTGGATGGTTTCAGGAAGAACATCCCAGCGGAAACCCAATGCGAGTCGAGAATACGCAAGATGGTACTCGGTTTGATAAGGCAGTAGACCAGTTTGTTATCAAATTACAGGATTTTTATTATGACGAAAAAAACTAAGCAGGAAAAACCTGCAAATATGTATAATGTAGAAGGAAAAAAGAATGATCCCACTGCATTAACTGCACTGTGTCCTCTCTGTAAAATCATTGGTTGAAAGTTATGAATAATGGAACTGGAATCAGTGTTAGATTGTCGATGTGAAATTTGAGGTAGAATATGAATAACAATATTTCCGCATTTATGGAGTTCTTGAATTTTGAAAAGGGCTTGTCTCGTAATTCTCAGGAAGCTTACCAAAGGGACCTTAATAAATTCAACCATTTCTTAAAGGACAAATACAGCCAATTGCCAACTCCTCAGCAGGTGACCAAACATGATGTAATGGATTTTCTCAGCTGGGAGTTGGATAGTGAGGCAGCTTATGCAACCATGGCCAGAAGTCTTTCCAGTATTAAGAGCTTTTTTAAATTCCTTTTAATTGAAGGTTATATTGACGTAAATCCGGCCATTGATCTGGAAACCCCGAAAATAAAGCGCCGGTTGCCACAAATTCTGTCTATTGAAGAGGTGGACAAACTTATTAACCAGGCTAATGTTCTTACTCATCTGGGGTTAAGGGACCGGGCTATGCTGGAACTTATGTATGGTACCGGCATGCGGGTTTCTGAAATGCTGGCTATGGAAATAGATGATATAAATATGACTGCCGGTTTTTTACGATGCCTGGGCAAGGGACGTAAGGAACGAATTATACCGGTGAACCAGACTGCTATCGATTGGGTGCAGAGATATCTGGCCCGTTCCAGAAATTTTTTAGTTAAAAGTCATTTAGAACGTACTCTTTTTGTGAATGCTAGAGGTAGAAAGCTAAGCCGGCAGGGCTTTTTTAAGATTCTATCCGGTTATGTGAAACAGGCTGAGATTAAAAAAGATATTACACCTCATTCCCTGCGGCATTCGTTTGCTACTCATCTACTGGAAAATGGGGCAGATTTAAGAGCTGTACAGGAAATGCTGGGACATGCTGATATTTCCACTACTCAGATATATACGCATCTTACCAAAACCAGGTTAAGGGAAGTGTACCAGCAGTATTTCCCGCGGGC
>JBDKUD010000268.1:0-12886 GCA_039679805.1 Syntrophomonas sp.
ATTATTCTTCCGGGGGAGAATAAAAAGGACCTGGAAGAAGTTCCGGCTAATGTTAAAAGGAAGATGAAGTTTGTCCTGGTAAATCATATGGATGAGGTTTTGGGCGAAGCTTTGGTGAAACAAGGTGACCATGTTAAAGATTAAACAGGCAGAATTCGCGGGATGCTATGTAGATATTAAAACGCTTCCTCCTGGTGACTTTCCTGAAGTAGCTATGGTAGGACGTTCCAATGTGGGAAAATCGTCCCTGATAAATAAAATAGTTAATCGTAAAAATCTGGCTAAATCCAGTTCCACCCCGGGTAAAACTAGAACCATAAACTATTATCAAATCAATGGCAGCTGGTATATGGTGGATCTTCCGGGATATGGATATGCTCGGGTATCCAAGGCCGAACAGGAAAAATGGGGAAAAATGATTGAAAAGTATTTATCAGAGCGCCAGCAATTACGAGGTGTAGTTCAACTGGTGGATATCAGGCATCCCCCTAGTGATAATGATATATTAATGAAAGAATATTTACTGGGTTACTCAATTCCCCTATTAGTGGTGGCCACCAAAGCTGACAAAATCTCACGGGGTGCAAGAGGTAAACATATTGCTATAATAAGAAAATCTTTTAAAATGCAACCCAATGAGGTACCAATTTGCTTTTCAGCGGAGACTGGAGAAGGTGTAGACGAAGTTCGTACTGCGCTTGAAGAAATAATCGGATAAGTGAACAAGAGACAGGGGACGGTTCCTTGACACGCTATTTAATAGTGTGTCAAGGAACCGTCCCCTGTCTCTCTCGTCCCTTTAACCTATTTAATCCGTTCACGCATATAAGCTATTAGTTCTCTTTCTTCGTCACTACCGGCAGTTTGGGCAGCAAATGAATCCAGCATGGCGAATAAACGATCTTTGCCGTTTTCTTCTTCCAGTACCTGCAGTGGGGTTTTATTATCAAGTTCTTGATGAGGAGTACCTAACCATCTCTCGGTTTCCTGATCTTTCATTACTAAAAACCATAGATTAGTTTTACTAGCGGGAAGGTCGACCAGGTTACTAACTTTTTCAAGTTGTTGTGGCATTACCCTTTGTAATATCTTTTCTAGAACTTCCCAATCATCGATCAGGTCTACACAGGTAACAACCTTATTTTCTCCCACAGCCAGCCTGGTATAGCCAGTACAGCCTATAGGTTCATACCATTGAAAATCATTAATACTATATAAATAAGCAACCTCATTATCCTGGCTGAGAGTTTTCAGTATAGAAGACTTTTCATGCTCGCTGATATCAGCACAACGAATATCATTCAAACGGAGCATGTCTTTTTTATAGGCATGATCAAAAAGGCCGTAGAGAAGGTCGGCATTATTCTTTAGGAATACCTTTAACTCGCCTGTCTCCATTAGTTGCTGAAAATAATTAACATGTTTGGATAAAAACTCTTTCTCACCAACATCGTTTTTTACCATAAGAACCATGCCGGTAAAAATAGTTGCTTCCGCAAGGGAGGCCAGTCTTCCCAAGAGCAGGATATTACTGGTGCGCTCATCTTCTATCCAGGGCTCCTGTAATAACACCCGGAAATTTTCCTGGGAAAAAATGTCCTGCACTAGGAGATAATTTTCTTTGGTTTTACCTGGTTCATAAACAGACAAATATGAGTTGTTTAGAGCTTCCAGGCAATCATGCCAGGTCTTTTCCAAATACGCACCGTTCTCGTCCATATATCTTAATCCGGGAGTATTGCCATCATTGTCAGCCCGGTCAAACCACAACCAATCTGAGAATAGGGTTTCATTATCACGAGGCAGACTATTATGCACCGAAAAATGAAGGAATTCATCCACGGTTTCTCGCTTGTTTTTACGTAAATCTGCAGCATATTGATTATCAAGCTTTATTTTCAGGGAGGAAATTACCTGACTGTAACGAGAAAAGGGGTCAGTTGCTCCCCCGGTTAATTCATCCAGGTGCATACAACAGTTCTTATATTTTTTCCCGCTGCCACACGGACAGGGATCATTACGGCCAACTTTGTTATTGCTCATTTTATATTCAATACCTCCCGGCCAATATATGTTTAGAGTACCATATAAAACCGGTTAACTCAATGGAGTGAGGGGTAAGGAGTGAGGAGTGAGGAGTTCGAGGGACAGACTTAGGGTGTTGAGGTATATCCAGTGCAGCGACGTTGGCGAAGGTAATGAGAGACACCCGGCGAAGTCCGAGCGGGGGATGGGGTCGAGCGACACAGACGTCGCGAGAGCGTACCCCCTCTGGGGACAACTGATGCTCACTTCGGTCGCTATTAAGGACGGCTGAACACGGAAGTGAATCTATGCGATGTCCCATCCCCCACGAGGCAAGCCGTTGGTGTCTCCACTACCGGAGACTGGAGCAAACTGGATATGCCTCAACACCGCTTTTGCAGAATAATTGCATGATTAATCTCATTAATTTATTCCAATACTCACTAATAAACATGAATTTTGCATATTGCTTGCACTGAGCATTGCATTTTAAGTACAATTTAGGTTGTACAATAATGAAATTATATAGAGATTTAGCTGAGGAGGATCTGCTCATGTCGACGACAGATAATCTACCAAGTGTATATAATTCACAGAATGTGGAGAACAAATGGTATGAATATTGGAAGGAAAACGGATATTTTGCTCCCAGTGAGGATAAAACCAAAAAACCGTTTTCTATTGTTATGCCGCCCCCCAATGTAACCGGTAAACTGCACCTGGGCCATGCCATGGATTGCACCATCCAGGATATACTTACCCGCTGGCGGCGTATGCAGGGCTATAATACCCTGTGGCTGCCGGGTACGGATCATGCCGGCATTGCCACCCAGGCAAAAGTGGAAGAGTCATTGGCTAAAGATGGACTGACTCGTTATGACCTGGGAAGGGAAAAGTTTCTGGACCGTGTCTGGGAGTGGAAGCACTTATATGGTAAACATATTACCAGCCAGTTGAGTTTAATGGGTTCATCCTGTGATTGGAGCCGGGAAAGGTTTACCATGGACGAAGGCTGTTCCAAGGCCGTAAGAGAAGTTTTTGTAAATCTGTATAATAAAGGTCTGATATATCAGGGGGATTACATAATCAATTGGTGCCCTAAGTGTCATACTGCTATCTCCGATATTGAAGTTGAACATGAGGATAGTGAGGGGCATCTCTGGCATTTAAAATATCCTCTGGAAGATTCGGATGAATATATAGTAGTGGCAACCACCCGGCCCGAGACTATGCTGGGTGATACCGGAGTAGCGGTTCATCCTGATGACGAAAGGTATACCAATATTGTAGGCAAGAGGGTCAAACTTCCTCTGGTTAACCGGATGATACCGGTTTTCGCAGACAGTTATGTAGATAGAGAATTCGGAACCGGTGCAGTAAAAGTAACACCTGCGCATGATCCTAACGATTTTGATATGGGCCTGCGGCATGATCTGGAACAGATGGTAGTAATAAAAGAAAACGGCGATATGAACGAGAATGCCGGTAAATACGAAGGTATGACCAGAGAAGAGTGCCGTAAGCAGATTGTGAAGGATCTGGATGAACAGGGATTCCTGTTAAAAGTTGAGAACCATCAACATGCGGTTGGCCATTGCCAGCGCTGTAATACTATTATTGAACCTATGGTATCCAAGCAGTGGTTTGTAAAGATGAAACCACTGGCGGAGCCGGCTATACAAAAGGTATTGGACGGAGAAATAAAATTTATTCCGGAACGATTTACAAAGATTTATATTGGCTGGATGGAGAATATCCGTGACTGGTGTATCTCCCGGCAGCTATGGTGGGGGCATCGTATTCCGGTGTGGTATTGTCAGGACTGTGGAGAAGTAATTTGCAGTAAGTCTGATCCGGATAAATGCCCCAAATGTCAATCCGCCAATTTAAAACAGGACGAAGATGTACTGGATACCTGGTTTTCCAGTGCCCTGTGGCCGTTTTCTACCATGGGTTGGCCTGAACCGACCAGTGATCTGGACTTTTTCTATCCTACCAGTGTATTAGTCACCGGACGGGATATTATATTCTTCTGGGTGGCCAGGATGATCTTCTCGGGGATAGAACATACCGGTAAGGTTCCTTTTCGTCATGTAAATATCCATGGCTTGATACTTGACGGTCAGGGGAGAAAAATGAGTAAATCCCTGGGTAATGGCATTGATCCCATTGAAGTTATAGAAAAATACGGAGCTGATACTTTAAGGTTTTCTATGATTACCGGGGTTACACCAGGCAACGATATCCGGTTCAACTGGGATAAGGTTGAAAACACCCGCAATTTTGCCAACAAAATTTGGAACGCCTCCCGTTTTGTACTGATGAACATGAAAGGCTATGAGGCTATAACGGTTAATGATGACGAACTGACTCTGGCTGATCGTTGGATATTATCCCGGTTAAACAACAAAATAGATGAAATGACGGCAATGCTGGAAAAATATGATCTGGGTGAAGCTGCCCGGACTATGTACGACTTTATTTGGGATGAATTTTGTGACTGGTATATCGAGCTGGCTAAACCTAGATTGTTCCGGCCTGAGAATGAACGGCAGCGGCTGGTGGTACAAAACGTACTAAAGGATGTTTTGACTGAGATCCTTAAGTTGCTGCACCCGTTTATGCCCTTTATAACTGAGGAAATATATCATTACTTGCCTGGTCATGATGAAACTATAATGTTAAAAGAATGGCCGATTTCAGAGGAAAGTAAGCTATGGCCTGACGCGATTAACCAGATGCAGGAAATTATGGGGGCGATTCGCGCCATTCGCAATATAAGGGCTGAGTTTAATGTGAGTCCCGGTTCCATGGTTAAGGCTATAGTAGTAGTGCCAGACCAAGGTAAAATTGAATTCTTAAGAAATAATGGTTCATATATCAAAGATATGGCCAATGTAAATGATTTACAGATCCTTGCAGCGCTGGAGGAAAAACCACGGCAGGCAGTTTCGGCATTAACATCACTGGCTGAAATATATGTACCTCTGGAAGGCATAATTGATGTAGACAAGGAAATAGCCAGGCTGGAAAAAGAACTAGGCAATATTCAGGTGGACATGAATAGATCGGAAGCCAAGCTTAGTAATGAAAAGTTTTTGGCCAAGGCTCCGCAAGAAGTGGTTGAAAAAGAGAAGTCTCGTATAGAAGAGTCCCAATTCAAGAAAGAGGGTATTTTACAACGCCTGCAGATATTGAGAAGCTAGTCGAGCAACGTCTTTATGAGTTGAGCTGCAACTTGGGAATAAAGCCGGGACTGCAAATTATTTCCCGGTTATTGCAGCTGATGGGGAACCCGCATTCAAAACTGAAATGTGTACACATTGCGGGAACCAATGGCAAGGGTTCAACCTCTTTGATGCTTGCTAATATCTTGATGAATGCCGGATATAGGGTAGGAAGATTCAATTCTCCCCATTTGCATTCATATTTTGAAAGATTTACGATTAACAACCAGGAGATAGATGGGCAGCGGTTTCAATCATACCTGGATCAAATTGATGGAATAATCAGGGTGATGAAGGGTGAGGGGCTTAGACACCCTACTGAATTTGAGATCCTGACTGCCATTGCTTTTAAGTATTTTAAAGATGAGCAAGTTGATATAGCAGTTCTGGAAGTTGGCATGGGTGGTATTTATGATTCAACCAATGTTGTTATACCGGAAGTTGCAGTGATTACTGGAATAGATTTTGATCATATGAATTTCCTGGGCCATACCCTGGAAGAAATTGCTTGGAACAAAGCGGGAATTATTAAAGAGAATGTCCCGGTAGTCTGCGGTTGTATGGAAGATAGGGCCATGCAAGTGATAAAAAAAATTGCCCGGGAGAAAAAAGCTGAATTGAAGACTTCTGCCGAGATTGAGATAAAACGCACTGCTGGCCCGGATCTTAATGGACAAACGGTAGATATCCAGTCGAATTTTTTAAACCTTAAACAGGTTCGATTTTCGCTGCTGGGAGATTACCAGCTAAAGAACCTGGCTACTGTTCTGGTTTGCGTGGAAACATTACAGCAAAAAGGTTATCAGATAAAGGTCGGGGATATTACTAGAGCGCTAAGTAATTTGCGAATGCCAGGCAGATTGGAGATAATAAAAGAAAACCCGTTGGTAATCGGTGATGTGGGGCATAATCCACAGGCAGCCCGAGCGCTGGCGGAATCGTTGCATAATCTGCTGCCACAGCGGAATAAAATATTAGTGTGTGGAGTAGTAGATGATAAAGACATCAGCAATACAATTATCTCTTGGGGGGAAAATACCAGAGCGTGTATTATTACCAGGCCCGAAGGATATCGCAATCAAAACTGGCTAAGAGTAAAGGATGAGTGGAACAGAAATTTTCTTAACCGGAAAGTTTATGTAAAGGAGGATATAATTGAGGCGGTAAAAACGGGATTAGCGCTATTGGAAGCGGATGAATATATGGTAGTTACAGGATCGTTTTATGTTCTCAACCAGGCTCGCAAGTATTTAATAAATAGTTAACAGTATTTTAACATTGATTATTGAATATACTGATATAATGAACAAGAAGGATAATGTATACATGTAAAATGGGAGGTTTTAGTGTGGTTTTCAAACTAAAGCCACAGGAGGGCAAATTCTTTACCTATTTCGAAGAAAGTTCTGCAGCAATTTGTGAAGCAGCCCAGATACTTAAGAGTTTTATCCAAGATAAGGGCGATCCGGTGTACAATCTTAATCTGTTGACTGTTGTTGAGGAACGCGGAGATGAAATCCTGGGGCATGTAATTGACCAAATAAACAATTCTTTTATTACCCCTTTTGACCGGGAAGATATCCTGGTTCTGGCTCAAGAGTTGAACCGTGTACTGGACCACATTCAAGGAACCATGGAGAAAATTGTGATATACAAAGCCGGACAACCCGGTGAGGCATATGTATTAAAATTAGTACTGGTCCTGGAAGAGGCAGCTATAGAGATAAAAAATGCTGTTCTAAAATTACATGATATCAGATCCAACCACGATCAGATCATAGATTCGTGTGAAAAAATTCGCTCCTACGAACATGAAGGTGACTATTTATATCGGGCGGGCATTGCTCTTCTTTTTGAGAAGACTCAAAATGTAGTTGATATAATCAAATGGAAAGAGATATATGAACATCTTGAAACCACCCTGGATTATTGTGAGACGGTTAGCAATATAATAAAGGGAGTCGCTGTGAAATATGTTTAGTTTAGCAGTTATCTTCCTGGTCGTATTGTTAGCCCTCAGCTTTGACTACGTTAATGGATTTCATGATACTGCCAATGCCATTGCTACTTCCGTTTCTACTAAAGCCCTTTCTCCGCGTTCTGCTATTATGGTGGCTGCTACTTTTAACTTCGTGGGCGCCTTAAGCGGAACTGCTGTAGCTACTACTATCGGTAAAAACATCGTTTTTCCCCATGCGGTCAGCCCGGTGGTTATTATTTGTGCTCTTATTGCTGCAATATTCTGGAATCTGTTTACCTGGTATTTTGGAATTCCCAGCAGCTCATCCCATGCTCTTATTGGGGGATTAGTTGGCGCAGTTACAGCTGGATTTGGTACAAGTATGGTTAAGTGGGATGGATTTACCACAATATTTATTGGTCTTATTGCTACGCCTATAATGGCAATGATTATTGGAAGTTTGGTAATGACTGTTTTATTCTGGCTGTTTAAGGGAGCTTCACCGGCTCGTACCAACCGGAAGTTCAGAAAACTGCAAATGCTGTCTGCATGTATGGCCTCTTTTGCTCATGGGTCCAATGATGCTCAAAAATCAATGGGAATAATAACTTTGGCTTTATTCAGTGGTGGTTTGATTTCAACCTTTTCAGTTCCTCTGTGGGCTAAAATTGCTTGTGCCGCAGCAATGGCTGCCGGAACTGCCTTTGGCGGGTGGAAGATAATTAAAACTATGGGTGGCAAGATTTTTAGAATTGAGCCCATTAACGGTTTTGCCGCTGATTTTTCTGCATCATTTGTTATTTATTGCGGAACGCTTTTAGGGGCACCTGTAAGTACTACCCATGTTGTTTCTTCGTCTATTATGGGGGTAGGAGCAGCTAAACGATTAAAAGGAGTGCGGTGGAACATCGCTCGGCAGATAATAATTGCCTGGTTTGTTACAATTCCGTCCTCGGCTTTGGTCGCTACTCTAGTTTATAAAATTATTCAGTTATTTATATAACTTAAAAAAAATGCCAAAAAAGGATCTCTGCACAAGAGATTCCTTTTTTTTTAAACCATGATGTAATTCCCAGAATGGTGAATTAGGAGTAGAATAAAATTATATTTTTAAAATACTAATAACAATTATTTAAGTAAAAGGAGTGGGGAGCTGTGAAAATATATAAAATTCCCGAAGCAACGGTAATGAGGCTCTCTATTTACTCCCGTTATCTCTACCAACTGATGGACGAAGGAGTACAAACAGTATCATCCGGTGAGATTGCAACAGGTGTGGGAGTAAGTTCAGCTCAGGTCAGAAAGGACCTGGCTTATTTTGGAGAATTTGGGACCCGCGGGGTTGGATACAAAGTTGAAGAATTATACGAAAACTTGTTGAAAATCCTTGGTCTTGATAAACATTGGAATGCTATTATCATTGGGGCTGGTAAACTGGGTTCGGCCCTGGCACTTTATAAAGGTTTTGTAGATCGCGGTTTTCATATAACTGCCATACTTGATGTGGATGATAATACTATTGGCAAAAAACTCTCTGATGTTGAAGTAGAACCTCTGGAGGTCCTCAACCAGCGGGTGCAAGAAAACAAGATAAATATCGGGTTAGTGACGGTCCCAGCCGTGGCTGCTCAGGATGTTACTGATAAACTGGTGGAAGCGGGGGTAAAAGCTATCCTTAACTTCTCGCCTCGGGTTATCAAGGTACCAGCCGGGGTTATCTTGCGTAATGTAGATCTGTCAGTAAATCTGGAGGTTTTAAGCTTTAATCTAGTTAGTAAACAGTAATTTTTATTAGGCCAAGCTCTTAATCGGAGAGCTTGTCTAAGGTATTAAACTTGTTTTTATAAAATACTAATGCTAAACTTTAAAAAAATATTTGGCTTTCTTCAATATCTCGGGCTTTAGGACACGGGACTGATTAACGAAATATTTATGATTGTGAGGAATTTGGTGAAAGATATTATTCTGGCTTCAGGCTCACCTCGACGTAATGAACTTCTTGCCAGACTAGGGTTGACTTTTAGTGTGGTGCCAGCTCAGATAGAGGAAGATATTTCTTCATCACAATTACCGCAGGAATTAACCCAAGAAATTGCCTTTCAGAAAGCCCGCTATGTATCAAAACGTATAAAAAAAGGTCTAATTATTGGTGCAGATACTATCGTAGTCCTGGAAGATCATTTGCTGGGTAAGCCTGTGAATGAAGAAGATGCTTTTAATAAATTGTCGCTTCTCAACGGAAAACGACATGAAGTAGTAACTGGCCTTTGTGTAATAGATGCAGCTTCTGGTGATGTACAAATGGAGGCCGAGATAACCAGGGTTTATTTCCGCAAAATTACTGATACTGAGATTCGGGGATACATAGCTTCGGGGGAATGTATGGATAAAGCTGGAGCATATGCTATTCAAGGCCGGGGGGCAATATTTGTAGATAGAATAGAAGGGTGTTATTATAATGTGGTGGGATTACCACTAACCAGATTATATCTTATGTTGCAGAAACGGGGAGTTAACTTTTGGGGGGGTTAACTGTCAGGTGGAATATGGGATTGCTATTAAAGAAATGCCGGAAAATATGCGTCCACGCGAGAAGGTCATAGCCAGAGGTGAGACCAGTTTAACTGATGGTGAATTGCTGGCTATAATTCTGGGGATGGGCACCAAAAATATAAGTGCTTTAGAGCTAGCCAATTTACTGCTGGTAAGTTATGGCAGCCTGAGGCAACTAAAAGAAGCCAGCTTGGAAGAACTTATTTCACTTAAAGGAATAGGTCCGGCCAAAGCGGTTTCAATAAAAGCAGCTATTGAATTAGGGCGTAGAATTGCCCTTGATATACATGATAGAGCATCTATAAAATCTCCAGAAGATGTTAAAAATATGGTAATGGAAGAAATGCGTTATTTTGACCGTGAGCATTTTCGAGTATTATATTTAGATAGAAAAGCCGGACTTGTAGTTATGGAGGATGTTTCCGTAGGTGGATTGCACAGTTCTATCGTCCATCCCCGGGAAGTTTTCAAAACTGCCATTAAACGTAGTGCGGCTTCCATTATACTGATACATAATCATCCCAGTGGCGATCCTTCGCCTAGCCGCGAGGATATTGAAGTAACTAAGCGGCTGATAGAAGCAGGGAATATTATGGGTATCGAGGTGTTAGATCATATTATAATTGGTGATGGCACATACTGCAGTTTAAAAGCAAAAGGTTCAATATAGTATTTAAGGAGGATTCAAAACAGTGGTTTTTGGAAAAGATATGGGAATTGACCTGGGTACTGCAAATACCCTCGTTCATTTAAAAGGTAAAGGCGTAATACTTCGTGAACCATCAGTGGTAGCAATACAGAATGATACCGGTAAAGTATTGGCCGTAGGTGAAGAAGCCAAGCAAATGATAGGCCGGACACCAGGTAATATAGTTGCTATAAGGCCTATGAAAGATGGAGTTATCGCCGACTTTGATGTAACCCAGGCGATGATAAAATATTTTATTAATAAGGCTCTGGGGCAAAAAACTCCGTTTGTAAAGCCACGGATAATTATAAGTATACCTACCGGCTGTACTACCGTAGAAGAAAGAGCGGTAAGGGAGGCAGCTCTTCAAGCAGGTGCCAAAGAAGCATACTTAATAGAGGAGCCCATGGCAGCAGCTATAGGTGCCGGGTTACCGGTTCAAGAACCAACTGGTAATCTTATAGTTGATATAGGCGGGGGAACTACCGAGGTAGCAGTAATATCTCTAGGTGGAATAGTTACAGCTAAATCAGTAAGGGTTGCTGGGGATAGCATGGACGAGTCTATTATCCAACACCTGAAGAAAAAATATAACATGTTAATAGGTGAACGCACTGCTGAAGACATAAAAATAAGTATTGGTTCGGCACTATGGGAAGAGCCGGAAGAATTCTATGAAGTAAGGGGACGCGATCTGGTTACCGGTTTGCCCAAGACTATACAGGTATCTTCTACAGAGATACAGCTGGCACTTAAAGAAACAGTGGTACAAATTCTGGAAGGAATCAAAGTTTGCCTGGAAAAGACCCCGCCTGAATTAGCGTCAGATATAATTGACCGCGGGATTGTAATGGCCGGAGGAGGTTCGTTGCTAAGAGGACTTGATAGATTTATAAGTATGCATACAGAGATTCCAGTCAATGTATGTGAGGAACCACTACTGGCAGTTGCTAGGGGAACCGGCAAGGTATTGGATGAAAATATTGAAGTTTTAAAACGGGTTTTAATTTCCCCCAGAAAATCTTATTAAATGGGTGAGGGATTTGTTTAAGTTAATAAGAGGTAGAACATTTTGGTTGGCTTTATTGATAATTTGTCTTTTATTGGGCATTATTAAATTCACATCCACAAACCGGGAGAACTCTACCATTATTGAAAAAACTATAAGGGAAATATATACCCCGCTGCAAAGCGGGGTTAACAGTGTTGCTAGCTTTTTTCATGGTTTTGGCTCAATATTTTCAAACAAACAAAGTTTACTCTATACAATGAAAGACCTGGAAAAGGAAAATAAACAGCTTAAGCTAGAGAATCAGACTTTGCGCGAAGATACGGATGAGCTGCTGCGTCTGCGAAGTATTGTGGACTTTACAGATGAAAACAAGCTAACCTATAATTTGGTTGCTGCGCGGGTCATAGCCCGAAGCCCTAATAATTGGTATAAAACTTTAACCATAAACAAAGGGTCCCAACAAGGATTAATAAAGGATATGGCAGTTATTAGCCCCGACGGTTTGGTAGGGCGGATTGAAAGTATCAATCAAAATTCAGCCCAGGTATTTTTGATTACCGACCGGGAGGTTGCAGTAGGTGCTATTTTGCAGCGAACTCGGGAGACTAATGGAATAGTGGAAGGTAAGGGTGACAGTTACCTGTTGGGTATGAATAACATTCCTTATTATTCCGAGATAAGAAAAGGAGATCGGGTTATTACTTCAGGATTATCGGAGTATTATCCTAAAGGAATACTTATCGGGACTATCAAGCAAACCAAAAAAGAACCCGGGGGGTTGTTATTATCTGCTGAAGTTACTCCCGGGGTGGATTTTGATAAGTTGGAAGAGGTTTTGGTGGTTACTGGTTACCATCCACCGGATACTGAAAAGAAAAATAGCCAGAAGGAGCAGTAAATGCGTCTAATTATTCTGACCATATTGCCATTCCTGGCAATATTCCTACAGTCCACATTTTTTAACAGTCTAAGTATGAAAGGAACAGTTCCAGATTTAATGCTGTTATTTGTTACATTTTTTGCTTTGCTTAGCGGTCCTAACCGGGGAACGCTCTATGGCATCTTATGTGGTTTATTGGAAGATCTATATATGGGCAGAGTTATTGGAATAAATGCCTTGTCCAAAGGATTGGTTGCCTATATAGTGGGTAAATTGCAGGGAAATGTATTCAAAGAGAATATTCTAGTGGGAATAATGATGGCGGTAATGGCAACCCTGATCAACGCTGTGTTGGTGCTGTTAATCGCATCAGTAAGTATTCAAGTGTTGAGTATTGACCGGTCAATTTTGATTAGTGTGCTTTATCAAACTATTTATAACAGTTTAATCGCTATTCCCGTTTATGTATGGTATTACAAATCCTCCAGAAATGGATGGTTAAAGGAATCAAGGGATTTATAAATGAGACCAGGAACATTAA
>JBDKUD010000188.1:0-8810 GCA_039679805.1 Syntrophomonas sp.
CTTTTCATGCGTACAGATTCATCATTAACAGACTGCATAACCATTACCGGGGTATTAAGCCGGCCCAGTTCATTCATCACCACACCGCGTAGCTTCATCATACTGCAAAAGGCTTTAACCGGGTGAACATGGTAGGCAAACCGTCCCTGTTCTTCGAGTTCCAGCATATGCTGGTCCATCTTTTTGGGATAATAGGGGCGTATATTTTTAATTAGGGGAGCCAGCATAGTTAATAGGGGATTTCTGTTAAATAACGGTGCATTGATGGTAACTACCCCTTCTATACCCGCAATAGTATATCCAGCATGAAGGGCTAATAAACCTCCCATGGATAGACCAATAACAAAAACCTTTTCATAGTTGGCCAGTAAGTTGGCGGTTTCATTCTTAACCGTCTCAAACCAAATTTGCCAATCAGTCTGATTGAGTTCTTGCGGTGTTGTCCCATGCCCTGGCAACAACGGTCCACACACAGTATAATGACCAATTTCATTAATTAATCGGGCTACAGGATATACTTCTGCCGGGGCAGCGGTAAAGCCATGAATAAACAAACACGCAACTTGCTGGGTGCCGGCCAGAAAAAAAGACTGCGCCTGAGGATTTGTTGCCAGCGCTAATTCCTCCTCTTGATTAAGTGAGGCGTAAGGGGTAAGGAGTAAGGTGTAAATTATGATGATATTACTATGAAAGCAGACGCCTTACACCTTTCTCCTCACTCCTTACAGAAAAAACAAACAGGCAAGCACTTGTAGTCACTTGCCTGTTTAATATACCTTTTTATATCAAGTTATTACAAGAGCACCCTTATGTTGGGGGTATTCCCGTCCCTTTTGCCTTATTATTTAATCAGACCTAAGGCCAGGGTCAAAATGATAAATGCTCCTGACAGGTAAGCAGTAATTTTGGCGAATAAGTCATCAAGGCCTTTTTTCTTGCCAAATATAGCTTCACTACCACCAGCAATACTACCTGATAGACCGGCGCTTTTACCTGACTGTAATAATATAGTAGAAATTAATCCCAGTGCACAAATAATCTGAAGTACCAATATTGCAATTCTCAAGGTTTCACCTCCAACTGTCCAACATCTTAAACCATGCGGACAGCTGAACGGCCCCTTGTCCACCTTTGAAAATAAACCCTTGCCCGGCAGTAATACCCAGGCAAGGGATTATCGCTAAACTCTTTTTAATTATAATAGTAAGCTAATCGCTAGTCAAATAATTTAACCAACTACCGTAAGCTATATAAAACTCCCAGTCCACGATAAACAGCAAATATATCCAGTTCCTCTTCTATTCTTAAGAGCTGGTTATACTTAGCTATACGGTCGGTCCTGGCCGGAGCGCCACTCTTAATTTGTCCTACATTGGTGGCTACAGCTATATCGGCAATGGTGGAATCTTCGGTTTCACCGGAACGGTGGGAAATAACACAGGTATATCCTGCTCTTTTGGCCATTTCAATGGTATCAAGCGTTTCGGTCAGGGTGCCAATCTGGTTAACTTTGATAAGAATACTGTTGCAGACCCCCATGTCGATACCTTTGGAAAGTCTTTCGGTATTGGTTACAAAGATATCGTCACCTATTAGCTGAATTTTTTTGCCCAGTACATCGGTTAGTTTTTTCCAGCCGTCCCAGTCATCTTCCGCCAGGCCGTCTTCAATTGAGATTATTGGATATTTTTCTGCCAGTCCGGCATAGAAGTCCACCATTTCTTCCGAAGTAAAGATTTTATTATTACTGGTCAGATGATATTTCCCATCTTTATAAATTTCACTGGCAGCTACGTCCAGAGCTACGTTTATATCTTCACCAGGTACATAGCCGGCTGCTTTTATAGCTTCAACAATTACATCAATGGCAGCTTCATTGGATGGCAGGTCAGGAGCAAATCCGCCTTCGTCACCTACTGCCGTAGCCAATCCTTTGCCATTCAAAACTTTTTTCAGAGCCTGGTAAACTTCGGCTCCCATGCGCAGTGCTTCTCTAAAATTAGGAGCACCAGTTGGGACTATCATGAACTCCTGAATGTACACATTATTATCGGCATGTTTGCCGCCATTGAGGATATTCATCATCGGTACGGGAATTTCTTTGGCATTTACGCCGCCGATATACTGGTAAAGGGGCATATCCAGATATTCTGCTGCCGCCCGGGCCACTGCCAGGGAAACTCCCAGTATGGCATTGGCACCCAGCTTGCTCTTATTAGGGGTTCCATCCAAATCTATCATCAGGGAATCAACATCCAGTTGGCCCAGTGCATCCATACCAATTATTTCTGGGGCAATAATATCGTTGACATTATCAACTGCCTGCAGAACTCCTTTGCCGCCATACCTATTTTTGTCGCCGTCTCTTAGTTCCACGGCTTCATGGGCACCGGTAGATGCGCCGGAAGGTACGATGGCTCTTGCTGTGGTTCCATCCTCCAGGGTTACTTCGACTTCAACAGTAGGATTCCCCCGGGAATCCAGAACCTCCCGGGCATAAACATCGGCAATAATACTCATCTATATATCTCCTTTCGTGTTCAATTCTCTATTAAGCTTTTACCCGTCATTTGCGGGGGGATTTCTATCCCCAGTATGCTTAGCATAGTCGGGGCTATGTCCCTTAAGGAACAGTCTGACCGCAGTTTGTGATTGTTATATTTTTCCCCTACAAGAATAAAGGGAACCAAATTGGTGGTATGAGCGGTAAAGGGACTGCCATTCTCCGGAGAAATCATCATTTCGCAGTTGCCATGGTCAGCGGTAATCAGGATAGTGCCGTTCTTCTCCAGGACTTTATCTACCACTTGCTGCAAACATTTATCAACCGTTTTGACTGCCTGTACAGCAGCATCCAGAACTCCGGTATGACCTATCATGTCCGCATTTGCGTAATTAATGACAACTACATCATAGAAGTCCCGGTCCATTTGACTTAATAATTTTTCAGTTACCTCCGCTGCGCTCATTTCCGGTTTTTGATTATAGGTAGCAACTTTCGGTGAGGGCACCAGTATACGGTCCTCACCCGGGTTAGGTTCCTCAACACCACCGTTGAAGAAAAAAGTTACATGGGCATATTTTTCAGTCTCAGCAATACGTAATTGTTTGATGCCCTTTTCAGCCAGAACCTCTCCCAGGGTGTTTTCCAGGTTCTGCGGCAGGAAGGCTACCGGTGCTGGTATGTTGGCATCATACTGGGTCATGCAAACATAATAAATTTTCGGCCTAACCTGTCGGTTAAAAGTATTCAGATTTTTATCCACAAAAGCCCGGCTGATCTGCCTGGCCCGGTCTGCCCTAAAGTTGAAGAATATTATACTATCGCCATCCTGGACCAACCCTACCGGATGGGATTCATTATCAATAATTACGGCCGGTTCTACAAATTCATCGGTAACACGTGCATCATAGCTGTTTTCAATGGCTGATTGAACATTGGCAGCCTTTTTACCCTCTCCCAATGTCATAGCGTTATAGGCTCGTTCTATACGTTCCCAGCGGTTATCGCGATCCATGCCGTAAAATCTGCCACCCACGGTGGCTATTTTTCCAACGCCCAGTTCCTGCATCTTCTTTTGCAGGGCATTAATATAATCCATAGCGCTCTTGGGTCCCACATCCCGGCCATCCAGGAAACAATGCAAAAATACCTTTTCAATCTTATGCTGCATACACATTTCCAGTAAAGCATAAATATGTTCGATATGACTGTGCACCCCGCCGTCAGAAAGCATACCCATTAAATGCACTGCCCCATTATTTTGCCGGGCATATTCCATAGCATTTAAAAACTCGGGGTTGGTAAAAAAAGTTCCTTCTTCAATGGCATTGGATATCCGGCTGATTTCCTGATAGACTATGCGCCCGGAACCAATATTTAGGTGTCCTACTTCGGAATTTCCCATCTGACCGGCTGGCAAGCCCACTTCTTTACCAGAGCACTTTAAGAGCGTATCAGGATATTTATTCTGTAAGTTGTTGAAGTTGACGGGGTTGGCTAAAGTTATGGCATTATCGCTAGATGCCCCCCGGCAGCCCCATCCATCTAAAATCATTAATACTAAAGGTTCTTTACCCATTCTCTTTAAACCTCACTATGCGGGCAAATGTCCCGGCATCCAGACTGGCGCCCCCAACCAGGGCCCCGTCTACATCCTCCTGAGCCATGAACCCGGCTATGTTTTCCGGTTTGACACTTCCTCCATAGAGTATGCGGATTGAATCAACTATGGTCTTGTTATATAATTCCCCAAGTAATGACCTTATAAAACCAATCATTTCTTGGGCATCATCACTACTGGCATTTACACCGGTGCCAATGGCCCAGACCGGTTCGTAAGCTATAACCAGGCCATCCGGTTTAATATTAAGGTCTTTTAGGTCAGCGGCAAGCTGTCCTTTAACAACCTCCCGCGCTCTATTCTGCTGGCGTTCGTCCAGTGTTTCCCCTACGCAAAGTACCGGCATCAGCCCTGCATCAAGAGAGCTTTTCAACTTACGGTTAATCATATCGTCAGTTTCATTCATTATATGGCGCCGCTCCGAATGACCAATAATTACATGGCTGCACCCCGCATCTGCCAGCATAAGCGGTGATATCTCACCGGTAAATGCCCCTTGGTTCTCCCAGAATACATTCTGCGCTCCAACCTTGATTTCGGAATTCTTAAGCTTGGCACTTATATGAGCCAGGCTGGTAAAAGGCGAACAAATCAACATATCAACATCATTAACACCTTCCACCAGCGGTAAAAACTGAGTAACAAATTTATCTGCCTCAGCAATAGTCATATGCATTTTCCAATTACCGGCTATCATTGGCTTTCTCACAAAATTCACCTTCTTTTTAATTCAACACCGAATTCAACACTGGCGAGCAAGCTCGCACACAGATTTTAAGGGAAGGACACAGATAACTTCTATAAAAATTAAGAACATTTTTCCTTATCATAAATCCTTGCTGTATACACTAGAATGACTTAACATTGTTTTTAACAGTGTAAATCCAAATAAAATCTGTGTCCTTCTGTGTTGAATTCTTACCGTTCGCAGACCTCTACACCTGGCAGGATTCGGCCTTCCAGGAATTCCAGGGTGGCGCCTCCGCCGGTGGAAATATGGGTAATTTTATTTTCCAGACCCAGGCTAACTGGTAAAGCGGCGGTATCTCCCCCGCCTATTACACTAACAGCTGAGGAATCGGCTATTGCCCGGGCTATTTGTTCAGTGCCCCGCGCAAACTGTGAGTACTCATATACTCCCAGTGGGCCATTCCATACTATGGTGTGAGCTGAAGCTATTACCTGTTTGAAATCTTCAATAGTCTTCGGTCCAATATCCAATATCATTAAATCCCCGGGCACCTTATCAACTGCCGCCACTTCGGCACTGGCTTCTTTGCTTACCTCGGGAGCGATTACTACATCAACCGGCAGTACCAATCGGGTATTTTTCTGACCTGCTTGAGCCAGGAGGATTTTGGCCTCTTCCAGCAGGTCATCTTCGCAAATAGATTTACCAATATTATGTCCCTGTGCCTTCAGGAAAGTATTAGCCATTCCGCCGCCAATTAGTATTATGTCCATCTTTCCCAGCAGATTATTAATCAGGCCCAGTTTATCAGCTACTTTGGAGCCTCCCAGGATAGCCACCCGCGGGCTTTCTGGATGTTCCAATACTTTTCTTAACATGGTCACTTCTTTTTCCATCAATAAACCGGCATAGGCAGGAATAATGTCAGCCACTCCGGCGGTGGAAGAATGGGCCCTATGGGCAGAACCAAAGGCATCATTTATATAAATATCTCCCAAAGCAGCTAGCTGCTGCGAGAATTCAGGATTATTTTTTTCTTCTTCAGCGTGATAACGCACATTTTCCAGTAATAAAACTTCACCTGTCCCCAGAGCATCAACGTCTTTCTTTGCCTCCGGCCCGATGCAATCAGGAGCCATAGTAACTTTGGCATTAACCAGTTTATTCAGGTGAGCTGCAACCGGTTTTAGGCTGTATTTAGGATCTGGTTTCCCTTTGGGTCTGCCCAGGTGGCTCATTAATATAAGTTTGCCCCCATTTTTAATGACATACTCTATGGTAGGAAGGGAGGCTCTCATTTTATTATCATCAATTATGTTACCTTCCTTATCCATAGGTACATTAAAGTCAACTCTCATCAAAACCCGTTTTCCTTTAACATCAACATCACGAATACTTCGCAATTTGTACACCTCCAAATATAAAATTATGAATTGTGAATTTTGAATTGTGAATTAAGGTCAGGATTGGGATTAACCCAATCCTTATAATAAATAGAAACAGTAGTTTCTATTCCTCAATTCATAATTCATAATTATTAATTCATAATTACCTTAAAGTCCTTTTGAAGCTATATAAGCTACCAGGTCAACTACTCTTACCGAGTAGGCCCATTCGTTGTCATACCAGGCAATAACCTTTAACATTTTATCGCCCATCATCATGGTCAAGGGGGCATCCAGAACAGCGGAATTACGTTCGCCTCTGTAATCGCTGGAAACTAGTGGTTCCTCAGTATATTTGAGTATGCCTTTCAACTTACCCTGGCTGGCAGCTTTAAAAGCATTGTTTACCTGTTCCACGGTGGCACTTTTAGCCAGTTCAACCGTTAAATCAACCATTGATACATTAGGAGTAGGAACCCTAACTGCCAGGCCATCCAATTTACCGGCCAGTTCGGGAATAACCTGCCCCACAGCAGTAGCAGCACCGGTAGTGGTAGGTATCATCGAAAGTGCGGCAGCCCGCGCCCGGCGTAAATCACTGTGGTCCAAATCCAAAACCCTCTGGTCATTAGTATAAGAATGAATGGTATTCATTAATCCTCTGACAATCCCAAACTCGTCCAATATAACTTTGGCCACCGGTGCGAGACAATTGGTGGTGCAGGAAGCATTTGATAATATGTCATATTCAGGTTTATATTGATCATTATTTACTCCCATAACCACGGTTAAATCGACATTTTTGCCCGGGGCAGTAATAACGACTTTGGATGCTCCGGCAGTTAAATGCTTAGCAGCTTTATCCCGGCTCCGGAACTTACCGGTTCCCTCGATAACCACCTGTACGCCCAGATCCTTCCAGGGTAGTTTTTCAGGGTCCTTCTCAGATAAGTATTTGAACTTTTTACCGTTAACTACAATGTTGTCATCTTCAACTGCTACATCTCCGTTGAATGGACCATGAATAGAATCATATTTGAAAAGATGTGCTCCTGATTTGGGATCACCCAAATCGTTTACTGCTACAATTTCTACATCGTCCCTGTACATTGCTTCTCGAGCTACCAGACGTCCTATGCGCCCAAAGCCATTAATCCCTACCTTGACTGCCATTTACATCATCCTTTCCGTAAATTATCATTTTGGCCGCACCTTCGTCGGTAATAAGTACATTCTGCCGCCTAAAACTTAAGACGGCATCTATAGCTTGTGCTTTATTACTGCCTCCTGCTACCGCCACAATAGTATCAATATTATTAAGATCTCCCTGTTCCAGACCAATACCGGGAGTTTCACATATTATATTGCCCATTTTGTCAAAATAATATCGAAGCGCTTCTCCTACCGCCTGGCGCTCTTGTAAATCTTTTATTTGCTGAGCAGTTAGCCCCCTTCGGTTGGCCATCTCTATTGCCGACCCGATGCCTTGCACCAGGATATTGCTGGATTTAATTATTTCTACAACTTTATTTATATGAATATCCTTTTTTAACGCTTGAGCCGTACTTTTCTCCAAGCTATCGGGAATATGCAGGAGGCGATATTGTGCCCCAATCGTGCGGGCAATATGCGCGGCGATGCTGCTGGCCTGCTGCTCCATGTCTTCTCCTAAGCCTCCGCGGGCGGGAACTACCAGAACATCAGGCAAATATACTCCTTCAGTTATAGCTTCAGCCATCTCGGCCATTGTTGTTCCACCAGATACGGCTACAATACAACCCGGATATAATAATTTTTCGAGGAAACGTGCTGCAGCCCGGCCCAGGTCTTTTTTGGCCAGGTTATCCTGGTAGGAATCTCCGGGGACAATTATGACTTCATCCAGAGAAAATCTCTTTTTTAGCTGGTCTGCCAGAGTTTCGATGTTAAATAAGAAGGGGATAAGCTCATCAATATCATTAAGCATTTCTTCTCCGTAGGGAGTTATAAAAATACCGGCGGCACTAGTTTTAAGTGCCCCTCGTCCTTTCAGCAATTCAACCTCCGAGCGTACCACTCGCTCGGTACAACCTATATTTCTGGCCATCTGCCGGCGGCCAATGGGACTATTGTGGATTACCTGTCTTAAAACTTGATAACGTATTTCCATAATTTCGATTGCTTCCGGTGCAAATCTATCCATTATGGTAAATAATCGGTTCATAATCACACACCTGCTTTAAAAATTGGCTAATGCCTATTTTAATTTTTAATTTTGAATTGTGAATTATAAATTATGAATTAATTAGAAATGCTTCGCATTTCTTGGATGCCACCAGGGTGACACGGGACAAAAACAACCACTGGGGCACTTTTGTCCCTCAAAGTGCATAAATGATACATAATTAATTAATTTTTCGTAATTATTATAGCACAATATGGCAAAAAAATTGTATACAAAATTTTTATAAAATACAAACGGGAAGGATAAACAAAGGGTGGGGATAAACCCACCCTTAGATTACTAGTATCTTTTGCGGGATAATGTAGACATGATTCCCATTTCCTGGCGGTATTTGGCTACGGTGCGGCGTGATATTCTAAGTCCCTTTTCCTTGAGCATCTCCACAA
>JBDKUD010000410.1:0-3861 GCA_039679805.1 Syntrophomonas sp.
CCCGCACGCAAGTGACGGGGGTAAGATCCCATCAAGACTAGGTGGTTGATAGGCCGGGAGTGCAAGTGTAGCAATGCATTCAGCTGACCGGTACTAATAGATCGAGGGCTTGACCTAATTAATCCAAAAGGATTACCGAAAGAACTTCATCCTACTTGTAAACTCTATGTGTGCAGTCTTCAAGGAACTGAACAAATTAATACGCAATAAGATTTCCTGGTGACAATGGCGGAGAGGCCACACCCGTTCCCATCCCGAACACGGCAGTTAAGCTCTCCTGCGCCGATGGTACTGCGGTTAAGCCGTGGGAGAGTAGGTCGTCGCCAGGAATTATTATTTCTGAAGATTAAAAGGGGACGGGGCAGTAAATGACCCCGTCCCCTTTTAACCTTAAAAAATGAAAGTTATAGATGGTAGAACCGTATCTTAATATAAGATGATTTCGCCGATTGGAGGCTATCGCTTGAGAAAACGGCTGGCAATAATTATATTTATTTTATTGCTTCTGACCACTGTAACGGGCTGTTTCAGAAATAATTCTATAAAAGAAGAAAAAAGCAATAAGGAGGATAGATCTGAGATAAAAAAGGAGCCAATAAAGACCGAAAATATTACTGTAAAGTATTGGCTTGGCGAATCTGGGGAACAAAAGAGTAATTATACGATTACCACTGAAAAAAATGGAACAAAAACGCTAAATAATGATCGCGCTGATTGCCTCCTTTCCGGTTTTGAAGAATATGAGATCATGTTAAAGCTAGTTTTTGCCAAAAGGGATGGTAAATGGGGGCTTTATAATAAAGATGGAGTCGAAATTATTAAACCGCGCTTTGACGAAGTCTTAGATCCGGAAATGCCTGATGGTTACAAAGCAAATGGACTTGTAAGGGTTAAGGAAAATGAGCTTTGGGGAGCGGTTGATCAAGATGGCAATATAGCTATAAAGCCTCAATTTGACTTTATCCATCTTACATATTATGAGGAAGTTGAACCATTTATCAAGGTGGAAAAGAATAAAAAGTATGGCTATTTAACCGCAAATGGCAAACCCCTTACTGATACTGTCTGGGATGATGCTTTTATGGACGTGCTTAACGTGGGGGATGATATTATATTTATCAAACAAGGTGACAAGTGGGGCGGGATCAGGATAGCTAATGAAAAGGCGGCCCCGGTGGATTGGAATATGCAGCCTTCTGAGGAAGCAAAACTCTCGTTAAAAAAGTGGAAATATGAATATCAGCACGATTTTTATGTTAATCAGATAGAAAACGGTAACAGTGACATATCGCCGGCTACTATGATCTTTTTTAATGATTATTTTAGCAAGAACTCGCTGGAGCTGCGCTATCTGCCCGTATTTGGCAAAGGGAGGCAGCCTGATTGGGACCAGTTAACAAAGCTTATTTATGCGATAGCAATTACATCAGCCGATGATCTGCCTGTTACCACCGATCGTTTTGACCAGATAGCAAAAAGATATCTGGGAAATACAGGTTATAGCCACAAATCCTCCAGTTTTCTTAGCCTAAACGATGGCGTTTATACAGCTAAAGGCTGGAGCGATCATGGCTCATATATTTATGAGTTAACAGAACTAGAAAAGGGAAAAACCGAATTTGGCGAGGAAAAATGGGAAGCAAGTATAAAAGGTTATTATTTTAATGAGTTGGATGGCACTCCCGATGAGCCGCTGGCTGAGAAGTCAAAAAATGCTCAGGCGGTATTCAGAGAAATGAAGAAAGAAGAAAATAGGGGTCTGAACTTTTGGGAGATGAGGAAACGTCTGGTTTATAATAATCCGGGTTCAATTTTGGAGCCGCAGTGTGAGTGGATTATTGAGTTTACGATAAATGAACCTATGGAGGACATTTTCTTTACATATATATCGTGTGATAAAAAAGAGATTTCAAAATAATGCCCTATTTATTCCAGATCCATCTGGTATCTGATGGAAGAAAAACTGTAGGCAAAGCCGGTTTGGGGGCCTTCGTGAGTCACAAAAACTGGATACGAAATAAGATTTCCTGGTGCGTCGATGCTCAGCCTAACGGCTTCGATCCATCGACACTAGCCGAAACATCGTCGGTTTCGGAGTAGGTCGTCGCCAGGAATTAATTTTTTCTGGGATAGCAACAGTATAAATGATCTCTATTGCCTGTTACGGGCTGTATGGCCATAAGTGAGAGTGGAGGTTGTAGGCTGACAAGTTAACAATTAAGTTAATAACGATAATAAAGTGGAATGCTTTTAATACATATAAATAGTTGGTTTTTTATTACTGAACTTAAGAATAATCTGTGACAATTACCTTCAATTTGAATACTATATATTAACTTAGACATAAGGAGGGTTGAATGTGAATAGTCTTTGTCATGAAAGAAACCGGCGTGAGTTTCACAACTTTCACGAGATGCACGATTGTCCTGAAGAGGTAGAATTATTAGTTTTGGAAAGTTCTACCCCTCGCAACCGTCAGACCGGGGTTTCTCCGAATATAAAATTTATTAAACTGGTATTCGGACCTGGGCTGGATCGGGCTTGCAGTATTGAGGTCGATATGTGGAAAGGTAGTACCAAGGTTCCGATTAGGGTTAAGGAAAACCGGGATAGATGTTTTAGAACCAATGTTATAAAAGTTTTCCCCATTCATTCACTGGATGGCGGAACTCTTTTCAAGGTTCGTGTCAAAGCATTTTTTGTAGACCACTGTGGAGAAACTATTAAAAAGGTTCAAATGATAAGTTTCACAACAGGGTGCAAATAAACGAAAAAATTAGAGGGAGCCATGTGCTTCCTCTAATTTTTGCCTGTACGCTCAGTATAGGCGTAATTCTTTTTTGTTCACTCCTTTTCGAAGCCCCATTCATTCCAGATCCACCTCGTATTCCGATGGAAGAAGAGCTGCCGGAGAGGATAGGCAAAACCGGTTTGGGGGCCTTCGCGCACATTTAGTTCATTTAATCCGTCGGCATCATTATCATTTACATCCAGATTTATAATCGGGTGCTGCAGGGCCGACGAACACCATGCCTCTTTCATTCTTCCTGAGCGCAAACGGTATAAAAATAAATGGCAGGTGTATTTATCATCAGGCCCTTTGAACCAGAAGGGTTTTGACTTCCCAAAGCTGCCTTTTTTCCAGATTACGAGCAATAGTTCGGTTTGCTTGTTGTTATCGGCATCAGCCAATTTTATCTGTTTTACCTGCCATTCCCTGGGGGTATGCCATAGCAGACGGTTGTTTTCAAAAACCTGCAATTGCTGATCCTTAAGCAAATACTTTTCCCTGATGCCGTTCCCGTCTATATCGCCATATACGGTTTGGGCAGAAGATCCCCATTTATCACTGATCGCCAGCCCCAGGACGACCGCCAGCAATAAAACGACAGCGACCGCAGCTCGCTTAAGGATTGTTTTCATTATTATCAGACTCCCAAGGCATTATGGTGCGGCACTCTCCGCTGGAGTCGATAAACGAATTGGTCCACTCGGGAGCTTGAGGCGCCTTTCCTTCATACAGCATGGAACGCCATGCGTCGTCGGTTAAGCGATCATTGGCTGGCCAGGGGAATTCATAATAGGAATACACACCACCGCGGGCGATGCGCAATTTACCCTCAACAGGAACGACTGCGTAAATACTTTGGATATAGCCGGTTGCTTCTTCCAATACGGTATCAGGCGGAGCCGTAGCCACATCCGTTGCCAGCATAGCCGGGTTGTCAACCAATAGCTGGTTGGGACCTTTTTTAGGGTCTTCTTGATCGCGTAAGGTTTCCAGCCAGAAGTGTTCCAATTGCACGCCATAACTGCGGATAAGTTCATATTCGCCTTTGGTTAGGGACTGGCCTTGCAATT
>JBDKUD010000306.1:0-2256 GCA_039679805.1 Syntrophomonas sp.
AAGAGACTATTGCTCGCCAGGTAATAAAAGAAATTACAGAACGGCTGAAGTTCTTAATTGATGTAGGCCTTGAGTACCTTACCCTGGACCGGGCGGCGGGAAGTCTGTCCGGTGGGGAGGCCCAAAGAATAAGACTGGCTACGCAGGTTGGCTCCAGCCTGGTAGGGGTTCTTTATGTACTGGACGAACCCAGTATAGGATTGCACCCGCGGGATAACAAACGTCTGCTGGCTACCTTAAAACGATTGCGCGATTTGGGTAATACCGTGGTAGTAGTGGAACATGATGAGGAAACCATGATGGCGGCTGATTATGTTGTTGATATTGGACCCCGGGCCGGTATCTATGGCGGAGAAGTGGTAGCCGCAGGAACGGTTGAGGAAATAGAGAAATCGGAAAAATCACTTACCGGCCAGTATCTGGCAGGTAAACTTACTATAGATATTCCCAACCACCGCCGCGAAGGCAATGGCTCTAACCTGGTGGTTAAAGGCGCCCGGCAGCATAACTTGAAGAATATTGATGTTACCATACCCCTGGGCAAAATGGTTGTGATAACCGGGGTATCCGGTTCCGGCAAAAGCACTTTGATAGGCGATATACTTTATCCTGCCTTAATGAAAGAACTCCACGGGGGGCGGCACCGCCCCGGCGATCATGATAAAATTGAAGGAACCTGGCATATAGACAAAGTTATTAATATCGACCAATCGCCTATAGGCAGGACCCCCAGGTCAAATCCCAGCACTTATACCGGAGCTTTTGACGGTATCAGGGAGCTATTCTCGGAAACGGCTGAGGCCCGGGTCCGGGGCTACAAGCCTGGCCGCTTCAGTTTCAATGTGCGGGGAGGCCGCTGTGAAGCATGTTCAGGCGATGGGATTATTAAAATAGAAATGCACTTCCTGCCCGATGTGTACATCCCGTGTGAGGTGTGTAAAGGCAAGCGTTATAACCGGGAAACTCTGGAAGTAAAATACAAAGGCAAGACTATTTCTGATGTACTGTCTATGACTGTTGATGAGGCGGTAGATTTCTTTGAAAATATTCCTAAAATCCACCGTAAATTTAAAGTACTGCAGGAAGTAGGTCTGGGTTATGTTCAACTGGGACAACCTGCTCCCAGCCTCTCCGGCGGAGAAGCCCAGCGGGTAAAACTGGCGACGGAACTGTCCAAACGTGCTACCGGCAAGACTCTATATATACTTGACGAACCCACTACCGGGCTGCATAAAGACGATGTTAAACATTTGTTGGGTGTTCTAAACAAACTTGTAGATAATGGTAATACCGTCCTTATCATCGAGCATAATCTGGATGTGATAAAATCAGCCGATCATATAATTGACCTGGGACCGGAAGGTGGAGAAATGGGCGGCCAAATAATAGCCGAAGGCTCCCCGGAAGAACTAATCCAAAACCCCGATTCTTATACCGGCCAGTATTTAAAGAAGGTTTTAATTTAGCACAGATTGGCTTTAAAGCGACGGGCAGTGAGGCATATCCAGTTTGCTCCAGTCTCCGGCAGCAGAAACACCAACGGCTTGCTTCACGGGGGATGGGGAACCGCGTAGATTCACATCCGTGTTCAACTACGCTCTCACTCCATCCGTGGAGTTCGTCCCCATCCCCCGCTCAGCTTCGCCGGGTGTTTCAAGCTGCCTCCGCCAACGTCGCGGCACTGGATATGCCTCACTGCCCTGGCAGGTTTATTACAAGCATACTCCTAAAAAATCTGTGTTAATCCAAATCAATCTGTGTCCTTCTGCGTTGAATTTTTGCCTATTGAATTCTTGAAAGGACTGAGGTTTATGCGGGAACGGTTGAAGAATGTCCCCCTGCAGCCGGGGGTTTATATTTACAAAGACCGGGAGGGCCAGGTCATTTATGTAGGCAAGGCCAAGATCCTGCGTAACCGCATGCGCTCCTATTTCCAGTCCCCCCAAGGCCTTGAGCCCAAGGTACGAGCTATGATGGCCCGGGTGGAAGATTTCGACTTTATAGTAACCGGCAGTGAAGTAGAAGCATTAATTTTGGAAAATAACCTTATCAAAGCCTACCAGCCTCGCTATAATATTGCCCTCCGTGATGATAAAACCTACCCTTACTTAAAGATTACCACCGGGGAAAAATTCCCCCGCATATTTATTGCCCGGGAGAAAAAAGATCACGTGTCCAGATATTTTGGCCCTTATACTGATGTTACTTCACTAAGGGAAACAGTAAAACTGCTTACCACTATTTTCCCTTTACGCA
>JBDKUD010000125.1:0-12064 GCA_039679805.1 Syntrophomonas sp.
TATGTTTCCTACCATGGGAGACCCCGGCAGTGAAGTTAAATTTACGAGAGATAATTTACAGGAATGCGATATTTATTTTATTAGTGATATCAATAAACCAAGTCTGTATGTTGAATCCAACCGGGCGGAAAATTTCGAGATGGTAACCAACCCCAGTGAGGATGATGTTATAACTGCAACTGTTCCTAATGTAACCCCGGGCCCATATTATGTTGTATTTACCAATCCTAAATCTCAAACGGTAGGAGTTGTGGCCCGGTACATTCTGCCCCAGCAATATACGGTTATCAACGTAAGTCAACAGCCCAAAATTTCCAATGTTGAGCCCAACTCTACTCCTTCCCAGGCTGATACCCCCATAGCGATTAACGGCTATTACCTGGCCAGTAAAAATTTACCTGGATTTGCTACGACAGCAATACCTAAATGCACCTTTATAGAAGATTCTTCTACCGGGGTAAACATAGCCAGCATGGATTATGGTTCGGGAACCCTAACCACGGGCGGCAAATCATATAGTGTAAAAGTAACTCGAACCTATGAAGTGTTTATTGGCCGAAAGCTATCAATTGAGGATTTTATATTCGATCCTGGCAATGACAATACTATAAACACTATTAAAGTAAAAACCCCGGTGTTTATTACTGAACAGGCGGAGGTTCAACCGGTAATGATTCGTATGCAGACAACTATTACCGGTGAGTTTAACAGTGTGTTAGTCAAACAGGTTATTTGGACTGACCCCAGCGGAAAGCCCTATGACTTTACCTATCTGCCTTCTTCGGAAAAGCCGCAGGTAACCCAGGTTATACCGGGAATTATTCCTATTGAACAACAAAATAATCAATATTTTATTAATTCAAGCATTAATGAATTACAGATTGCTATCAAAGGCAGCAATTTTCTGGTTACTCGTTATCCCGATGCTAGTGGAGAGGAGCAGATAAACTATCCCAAGGTTAGTATTGGCGGAGTAGTAATTAATAACAACGTCAACCCAGGTACAGACTATCAACCTTTAAGTTTTGAGGTTTTAAAAGGTAATGTCGTCGTTGACGGTACCGGCAGCAACCAGATTGGGGATACGATACTGATAAGAGTTGCAGCAGGTACTGCCGGTATAAATATTTCTGATAAGAATAATCGCAGTGTAGTAATTACCAATCCTATCCGCAACAGTGCCAATTTCTCTGTTTCTTATCCCTTTCCGGAAATGGTTGTTTTTGAACTGATAAACGAAAATGATTATCCCATAATTTCCAGTGTTACTCCCAACCTGGTGGCGGTACAGGGGGGGACAAATGTATTGGTGAGCGGAAGTAATTTGCGCACCGGAGCATCAGTGTATATTGACGGGAAGCTGGTTACCAATATAAAAGTTTCCAGTGATAATAAGTCGATACAATTCACTGCTCCGGCAGGCAGAGAAGGCGAAACTTTATTGCAGGTACAGAACCCCGGCGGGGGCATAGCTACCTATCCTTTTATTTATACGACTACCTATACCGATCCCAAGATTATATCCATACAGCCCCCCAAAGGTACCACAGGTACTGCCGTAACTGTAATTGGAGATGCTTTTTTGCAGCCCGATGCGACAGTTGCAGTAGATTCCATTAATGATATAAATCAGTATTTGATATACCGGCTAATCGGTACTCGCATTCTAATGAACGGTTATGATATTAACGAGTACAACCTGGTTGGTAATAGAATCCAATTAACCCCTTATTTCAATAATGGCGTACGAAATATTAAAGAGGATGTTTTTGTTTATAGAAACTATGGGCAAATGGAACTGGGTAAGGGATTTAACAGCGTTATTCTTTATGATGGAGCTAAAAAGTTTTACCGTTTATCTAAGAATATTAAGAATCAGTTTGCTATTGAAGGTCGGCAAAAAATAGGTGACACTATCGAACGCACTCGATATGAAATTAATTATGATAACAATACCGGTGAGTTTACCGCTACACTCAATGGCAAGCTGTATAAGGTCAGCCAAAATAAGAAAGGAACAATTCAGATATTGGATGGCAGTACGGTGATACTGGATCTTTCTGCGTATACTCCTTACCTTATTGAAAAGGTGGGTGGATATGACGAAATTACCGGCAATCGAGTGTTTATTACCGATCCTCTGGACGGTGCAACGAACAGCGCGGATAAACTGGTTTTTGAGGTGCCCGACTTATCCCAGGGTCCCTGGACGGGTAACGGTCTATATGATGTAACTGTTATTAATCCCGATACCAAGGCAGTTACCAAAACCAAGGCCTTTGAATATTTCTCTCACAGCGTGGTAATTCCCTGGGTAGTAAATGTGGAACCGGCCCAAGGCCCTGACAGCGGGGGGAATGTAGTTAAACTTACCGGTCCCCAGGTACCGGCTGACTATGCCAATTTGTTAAAGGATTATCAGCGCATAGGATTTGTAAATACGGCGGGAGAAAAGACCCGGGTATTTATTGGCAGCAAGGAAGCTTCACCGGCGGATGTGATTATATCACCTGATGGTAAGGAATTAAGTTTTAAGGTACCGGCTTACGGGGAGAACCTGGCCGCAGATTTAATTGATAGAATTACCGCCGCCATTGTACTGGTCAATCCGGATGGGGGGACCTTTAGTATCACTTATAACCAACCTTTGATTACCGGGAACAAAGCAATATATGGTTATACCTATATTAAGCCTACCAGCAACCCCCGGATTGTATCCATCTCTCCCCAAGAGGGACCGGCTAAAGGCGGATATATAGTTGAGATATTTGGTACCGATTTCCGAGATTTCATACAAGATGGAGATGTAACCCAAAAAGCCGATCTGACTAAAACGGAAGAATCCAATTATGACAAGAAATATCGATACTTAAGCGACCCGCTATTACCATCCATATACTTTGGTAATAGCAAAGCCGAGCTGCTTGAGTACAACACCGGTTATTTACAGGTATTGATACCGCCCGGCAGCGGTACAGTTAATGTGTTTGCAGTTAATAACGATGCAGGAATTTCCAACTCGGTTAAATTTAAATACTTGTTGTCAAGCCCGAAAATAACCAGTATTTCACCCGGGGTAGGGAAAAAACAGGGTGGATATAAGGTGGATATAGAAGGTACCGGATTTGATAAGAGTATGGTTAATATTTTATCCGGCGATAATGTGGAAACTGAAACAGAAATGGCTATTATCAAAGTTGGCAATATAACCAATAAGGACCTGCCCCGGAGTGATGCCAACGCTGGGGTGATTTTATCTTCACATGCCACAGTAACTTTAGCAGGAGGATTGGTAGTAAGATATAATGCTGGCGAGAAAAAGCTAACCGTGACAATAGCTGATTTTAATCAGGAATATACACATGAATACGATTGGGATGGTGAAAAGACAGTATTTGTAAATACTACCGATTTGCAGACTACCGCCGGTGACGTTTTTCCCTACTCGCAGTTGATTTATTTACAAATAGCTGAAAATCGTTTGCTGGCAGATGCCGGCTATGCTCCGGCGGTATCATATCATAATTCCAATTTACTTGAGGTTACTATGCCCGGTTATTACACGGTAGGGAAAGTACCTCTAACCATAATTAATCCTGATGGAGGAACAGCGTCATCAACATTTGAATTCAAAAATCCTGATAGTCATCCGACAATAACTAATTTAAGCAGGGATAGTCAATATCCCGAGTCTGAAAAGGTAACTATTAACGGAAGCCTGGTAACGGTAAAGGTGCTGCGTATTAATTATCAAGGCAAGAGCGTGGTTAGTGTAATAGGTACTGACTTCAGGGAAAAGGCCACCATCCAAATAGGTGATATTGTTACCATTCAACCTAAAGATATAACCTACACTCTTCCTACCAAGCTTACCTTTACTGTGCCTGCCATTGACGAGAAACAGGTCGGTAAATTTTTTAAGGTGGTAGTTATTAATGAAGATGGAGGTACGGCAGCATCAGATCAGATGACTGTGCCGGAGGACAGAATATTCATTCAGTTTACCAAAGGAGAAACCGCACCGGAGGTTTCTGCCGTTACTCCTGCCATCGGACCGGTGACCGGAGGAACGGTAGTAAAAATTGAGGGTAAGGATTTCCGGGCCAAGGTTGAAGGATATGATAAACCATTGACAGTCTACTTTGGAGAAAGTCAGGTTAATTCTGCCGATATCAAAGTTATTGATTATAAAACCATAAGGGTATTAACCCCGACTCATTTGCCCGGAAAAGTTGAGGTTAGGATAGAGAACCCGGATGGAGAAATATCTGCAACAACAGGTGCTTTTACCTATATAAGTAACCCCAAAATTACTGCATTGGTAGATTCCCTGGATGCTAGTGAAAGCACCAGGATTGATAATATTTCAGTAGAGGGTGGCCAGATTATAAAAATAAAAGGTTCCGGTTTTATGGAAGGAGCACGGGTGGTATTTAACCCGGTAACTAAAGCAGCTTCGGATACAAGTACAAATGTTATTTACCGGGTAACAACCAAACAAGTTGACAGCTTAACCAGTAATGCTCTTGATCCTTATACACTCGAATCCGGTACCGACGGTACCGAGGTTAAATTTATCGATTCCCAGACCTTAACCGTTAAAACTCCGTCCGGCAAAGTAGATACCGGAGGTATTGTAGTTATTAATCCTGATAAAGGAGCCAGTGAAACCTTCAATGATCTTGTTTATGAATTGCCTGAGGCAGAGGCACCACAAGGAGTAGTAGCCGAGATTATCCGTGACCGTTACAATGACACGGATCGGTCTATTAAGGTTAACTGGACAGCGGTAACCGGCGCAACTGAATATGAAGTATATGTGGTAGCCGATGGACAGAGTGAGTATATCGGTTCGACCGCCTTAACCAGCTTTGTTTATGAAGATCTGCAGCCTGATACCACTTATAAATTTATTGTTAAAACTATTGGCAACTTCGGAGCTTCTAAACCGTCACTGGAGAGTAATAAAGTTAAAACCGGGGATACAGTGGGCCCGCCAGATGATGATGGTACCCTTAACGAAAAAACCCAAATGGTCAAACAAGGAACTATGGCTATGGTAAATATAGGGACAGATGATTTCAAAGATAAAACTACCGTTGATCTTACCCGGGGTACCTTGGCAGGTTGTAAGGAATTGGTTATAAGTATCCCGGCTAAAGTAGTAGCCAGCAGTAAGGCCCGGGATGTAGCAGTTTGCGGACCAGATTATAGTATCACATTTAATCCCCAGATATTTAATATTAGCAGTATGAATGAAAATCACAATAAACCGGAAGCGGGGGTAAGGTTTAAGATAGCACCATATACAGCCAGTTTGAACCTGGTGGGAGGGAATAATCTTTCCACTCCTTATACACTTGAAGCCCTGGCTTTTGTGGGTCAGAATAATACCTCGCTTGATTATTTAAATGGGAATATGGATTTCTTACTGGATTATGACACTAGTAAAGCCGGCCTTAGAAGGTTGTCGAATATTACTATGAACCGATATAGTCAATCAAGTAATATATGGGAACCAGTAAGCTATGGCAATACAACTCTGGGTAATGCCATTAAAGGCTCGATTGGCCGCCTGGGTTGTTATGTAATCATGGGTAGGAGGTAAAATATCTTGAAAAGAGTTCTGGCAGTTTTACTGATATTATTGTTTATAATGACTGACCTGGCACAGGCAGCAACGGTTAGTCCTTATAGTCAGGGTTTTGTCGAAGGTTATTTAAGGCAGATAAATATACCGCCGGCTGCCGCCCCTGCCACAACAACCAAAACACGTACCCGGACCACTGCAACACCGGCTCCTGTCAGCACCCCGGTTACCAGTCTGGATATAGAAGACTACAATGGTCAAAGCTTCAATTTCCCGGTTGCTGCCGATGCTGTTTTTAGCATTGATGGTATTCCCGTAAAGTTATCCGATTTTAAAGCTGGTATGGAGGTATATGCCACCCTGAGGGGAAAAAGCATTATATCTCTGGAAGGTTATTCTACCGCTCAGCTGGGTTACATAAATCCGGGCAGTAAAGTAATAACCGGAGTAATAAGAAAACTTGACCGGGATCAGCTGCAGCTGCAGCAAGTTACCGGGGAGCTGGTAACTTGCGTTACCTCGCCTGCTACCCTGGTAAGCCGGAATGGCATTAATGCATCTCTGGATAGTCTATATGTCGGGGACCGGGTCAAATGTTATTTTGACACGGCTGATGCCAGTGTTATTAGCCGAATAAATATCGAAGGGGATTCAATTATTATAAAAGACGTTTACCGGGGAACTCTGCAGACGGTAAATGCGATGGATAGTTCTATAGTACTGAGCGGTTTCCAGGTTCTGCGGAACGGGCAGTGGACCGCATCCGCTTCTTCTCATAAGGTTTATTATAATAATCAGGTTCCAGCCTATATGGGCGGACAGCTTATACCTTACCAGAATCTGAAGTATTACCTGGGAAAAACAGTATATATGGCTACCCGGGACTTCTTCGGGAGAGAACAAATAGAGAAAATGGTGTTTAAAAACCAGTACGAAGCTGATTACCAGGAGCAGATTAAAGATGTCAACTGGTATACTGATGCTTTGGAGCTATCCAATAACAAGAACCTTACCTTCAACGAGGGTACGATCATTGTTAAAAATGGCCGCTTGGTTGATAAATATGCTCTGGATCTACAAAACGATGCCATGGTAGTAGCAGATGGAAGGGGCAGTACGGGAATAGCCGATGTAATCTCCATATACAATGAGGATATCAATAATTCCAATATTGGACAGCGTTGTGTGTATGCCGGCAGGTTGGATCAGATAGTTCAGGATAAGATTTGGCTGAAAGATTTCTTTGTCCTCAATGAAAACACCTGGGAATCTTTTAACGATACGAAAGAGCTCTTTTATGATAATGATACCAGCATATATGACCTGGAGTCAGGCCAGGCTGTTACTCCCCAGGAGTTCTATAGTAAGGATTATGCCGTTGATGAACACAGCGAACGGGTTAAGACCAATAAGCTTAAAGATTGGTATGGATACATCTATACTGACGGAGATCGTATAGCTGCCATAGCGGTACAAAAGAATATGGATTCCTTGTTACAGCAAAGGGTAAGCAATGGTACTGTCGCCAGCACGGAAAATAATGCTCTGGTGGGCTGGACAATTTCCATACGCGAATCTAAAGACTGGAGCAGCGTGAATGACTGCTGGATGGCCAGAACAACTGATTTGAGGGTAAATTTGGGTAAGGCTCTTATAATAAAGGAGGGCAGGATAATCCTTCCAAAGGAATTGACTGCCGGAGATAGAATCTATGTAGTCAGAGATGATATTACCGCCAAGGTGGTAATAGTAAAATAATCTTGTTTGCATAATTACTGTGGAAAAGCGGCGGGTAGTGAGACACATCCTGTTTGCTCCAGTCTCCGGCAGCAGAAACACCAACGGCTTACTTCACGGGGGATGGGGCACCGCGTCGATTCACATCCGTGTTCAACGACGCGCTCACGCCATCCGTGGCGTTCGTCCCCATCCCCCGCGCAGCTTCGCCGGGTGTTTCAAGCTGCCTCCGCCTACGTCGCGGCACAGGATATGCCTCACTACCCTTGGTTATTGATAATAAATTCATAAGGAGAATTCTATGAAGCGTTTATTGATATTTTTTATAGCTATTAGTTTGGTAATAACTCCGCTAAAGGTGTGGGCTGCCCCTACCGAGTTTTGCGGGGGGGTAAATAATGAATATGAATACCAGGAAATAGTATTCATAACCGGTGAACCTATAAAATTTACGGGAACGGTAGATATAAAGGAAACCGAAAAGGCCGATTCCAAAACCGTAAGCTATAAGTTTAACCTAACGTCGGAAGATAAAACATTAAAGGGCAAGCTGGCTCGAACCATGAAATATCAGGTTAGTTACAGCAAGCGTGATGATAAGGGTCAGACTATTGCTCAAATGGAAGTAGATTCGCGGCCTTCGGAAACTATTACTATTGGGAAAGACAAATATATTCTAAAAGACTATCAATTTTCAAAAAGTGATGTAATAGACAACCGCCCGGCATCTGACTATTATAATGGCACCATTACCGGCAGAAAGTATTATTCCATTAATAATACCGAGGGAACTGTTACCGTAGATATAAGCGGCGGGAATGTTGGCTATGAAAATTTCTGGGGAAGTACCGAAACTCAAATACTAGATAACGTTATAAATTATGAAAGAGAAACAACTGATAAGGACGGTACCACCGAGACTTCATGGCAAGGTACGATTCGTACCCAGACCGCTGACAGTACTACGAAAACCCTTAAATATGCCGATAATGAAGCCACCTATTCCAGTTTTTCGGGTGGTAATATGAGAGTTACCAATCAGGAAATGGTATCCAAGTATGAATACGATTTACCTGAAGTGACTGATGGGGTTCCCGATGACGAATCACGCAATCAGGATACGGTTCAACTCACCAGTAATATGCTTCCTAAAGTAGAAAGACTTATTCTCCCTAAGTTCAGAGATGTAGCCGGACACTGGGCTCAGCAGGATATTGAAAAATTATATTCGCTGGATGTATTTCAAGGTGGTACCCAGTTTTTCCTGCCCGATATTGCTATGACCCGGATGGACTTTACCCTGGCGGTTGTTAAAGCCACCAATATGAGGCCGTCTGCTACAACGATCAAAACCACCCGTTCCCGCAGCAAAACTGTTGAAGTATCTCCGTTTGTAGATCTGCCTGCAACAAACCCCAATTATGCAGATGTTAAAGAGGCCCTAAGTAAAGGGATTATTAGCGGGGTATCCGCCACCCGGTTTATGCCTAATCAGCCTTTAACCAGGGCTCAGGCGGTTACCATATTAATACGGGCACTGGGTTTTGAAAACAAGGCTCCCACTCCCGGTTATGCCACATCTTTTACTGATGATAGCCAAATACCTGGTTGGGCCCGGGACAGTTTTTATGTAGCAGGAGAAATCGGCCTTATCAAAGGTAATAATTATAACCAGGCCAATCCCGGGCAGGTAATGACCAGGGCGGAGGCATCATCAATGCTGGTAACTTTCTTGAGCTTCCTGGAAGTGGACCTGCAGAAAGACTACCGGGAAAATATAATATTATTTAATTAGGAAAATTCAACACAGAGGGACACAGATTTATTTTGTATATACCGGAGGAGTAATACTAATTTTCCTACTCGATATGTCCTTTAGGTATTGGGGTTAATTAAGGTAGGAGTAAACTTTAACATTAATAAAATCAGTGTTAATCTTCTCCAATCTGTGTACGAGCAAAGCGAGTCTGTGTTGCATTAGTATGCGTCTTTTAAAGGATTGAGGATGTGGTCAGGGATGGTGTTAATTTGAACAGGCATAAATTTTACCTGCTTACAATCTTTATTGGCGTCATATGTGCCGCCTTTTTTATTTACAATAAATATGAACCGTTAAGTCATGCAGCGCCGGTCTCCAGTGGGCAAGAGAATATAATTCAGTCATTCCCTGATCCCAACCATACTTCGTATCGTATGGGGCTCTATCTGGATACTGCTTCTTCCACTTTATATGGCAAGACTCTCTTGGCTACACGGAATACTACCGGTATTGCCTTAAAAGAGTTATGGTTTACCGCCTATCCCAATGCTTTCAAAAATCCCGGTCAGAGCCCAGTTCCTGCCAATGCGTATTATAGCGGATATGATCCGGGCTGGATGAAAATAGACCAGTTAAAAGTAAACGGCCAGGAAACAAATTATATAGAACAGGGAGTATCCATTAATGCCAATTTACCCACGGAAATATTGCCGAATACGGATATTAGTATCGAGGTAAAATGGCAGGCCCGTATTCCCCGGGTTGCTTATAGGTATGGCAGCAAGAATGGGGTATATATGCTGGGCAATTTTTATCCGGCGTTAAATGTATACACCACAGATGGTTGGCACAATTCGTACAATTCTGTTTTTGGTGATCCATTTTGTTTTAACTGTGCGGATTATCTGGTAACAATGAATATACCTGAAAACTATGGTTTGGTATCAACTGGCGATAATGTGGAAACAATAGCAGAAGATAACGGGCGGGAGACTCATGTAATAAGAGCTAAAAATGCCCGTGACTTTTGCATGGTTGTGATGTATGATTACACCCAGGAAAAAGCAAAAATTGCATATACTGATGTTAAGTGTTACGCTCCTGCCGGAAACCTGTCCCGGGAGCATGAAATTCTGGAACAAAGCCGACAAATATTAAATTATTATGCCTGTACTTTTGGATCTTATCCTTACCAGGAATTCAAAGTAGTTTTTGTTCCCATGCAGGGATTCCATGGGATGGAATATTCCGGGTTGATATTTTTACAGGAAGAATTCCTGCAGCCGGATTATAATAAAGAGAAAAGCCTATTTATTCTGGCTCATGAAATAGCTCACCAGTGGTGGTACAGTCAGGTAGGAAATGACCAGTTACGGGAACCATGGCTCGATGAAGGATTGGCCAACTGGTCAGCTTATAAATATTTGCAGGATATGCAGGGCAAGAAACCACCGGCAGTCAAGCAATTCCCCAATGGGGTAAACTTAGGTAGAGAACTCCGGGAAATTTATTCCACCCGGGAATACTATCAGACTGCATATACCGGAGGAGAAGAATTTTGGTTTGGGCTGGAAGAAGAACTGGGTCCTGAAAAAGTAATTAAGGTTCTGCGCAGGTACTTGGCAGATTATCAATATAAAATTGCCACCACCGATAACCTTCAACATGTAATTAAAACTGAAGCCCATAAGGATATGCAAAATTATTTTTACAAATGGTTTAAACAATAAGAAATAGGCTCGCGCCTATTTCAAAATTAGTAAAATATATAGTAGTATTTAAACTTGGGCCCCATTGTTACGCAGGGATTGAAGAGCTTGGCCTAAATTAACATCGTTAGTTATTACGGTAACCAGAAAGTTATGACTACCGGGATTACTACGATCAGTCATTCCGCTTACAGCTGGGTCAGCAGCTAATAAAGGACCAAAGTTAGTCAGGCGGTCTGCTTCCCCCATAGTCAGGGCAGATAAAGATGTTGCTGAGGTTGCATAATTAGTTTGTCTGTTGAAGCCGGAAGTCTGGTCCATACGAACATCAGTAATGCCCATTTGCTGCAGTTCATTCATGGCTTGTTGGGCACTGTCTCGGTTTGAAAAATAAGCAAGGATTGATTTCTCTCCAGGGTGAAGCTGCATTGTATCACCTTCCTTTCTGTATTAGCTTTGCCCATGTGAGAGATTTTATTAGTAAATACTTGAGGAGGATAAAGATGAATCCAATAGAGAAACTAAGGGAAATATTGAATAAGGTAATTATAGATGCCCTTGAACAGGGTCGTGGTCAGGGCAGTATTAACTTTGACAATATTCCTGATTTTTCTATAGAAGTACCCAATGATAAAGGTCATGGAGATTTTGCTTCCAATGTTGCCATGCTTCTGGCTAAACAGGCCCGCATGGCTCCCCGCCAAATAGCAGAAGTGATTGTTGCCAATGCCGGGAATCTGCCATCTCAGGTGGAAAAGGTGGAAGTGGCGGGTCCGGGTTTTATTAACTTCTTTCTCAATCCCGCCTGGTTATATACCATTCCGCAACTGGTATTGGATATGGGAGAAAGATACGGAAGTAATCCTCAGCGCAACATCAGGGTACAGGTAGAGTTTGTTAGTGCTAATCCCACCGGTAACCTACACATGGGTAATGCCAGGGGGGGAGCAATTGGTGATACTCTGGCTAATATTCTCGATCGAGCCGGGTATGATGTAGAAAGAGAGTTCTATATTAATGATGCCGGTAATCAAATAGAAATCTTCGGTGAATCGCTGGAAGCCCGTTATTTGCAGTTTATGGGGCAGTATATTCAATTTCCCGAAAATGGATATGCCGGGCAGGATGTGATTGATACTGTAAGGAATATAATTAAGGAATATAAAGATACTTTTATAGACATGCCCTCAACGGAACGCCGCCAGTTGATGGTCGATTTTGCGCTTAAAGAGAAACTTACCTACATAAAACAAACCTTGCAAAACTTTG